>NZ_VTXF01000010.1:0-164316 GCF_013114585.1 Vibrio sp. 99K-1 | reverse complement strand
GAGGATGTTGAGGTTGATCTAGAGAGCAATAATCTGACTACTTCTGGCACACTGACTATCACCGATGTTGATGCCAATGATGTCGCAGCTTTCCAACCAAACGGTATTTTTACCCCAGAAGGTTCAACGAATGAAACCGCATTGGGGATGTTGACCATCACTGACGATGGTGAATGGACCTACGTTGTTAATAATGATGATGTTCAGTACTTAGATGATGACGAGTTTGTTACTGAGGTTTACACCGTGACAGCAATAGACGGTACAACCAGTGAAGTGACCATCACTATAAACGGTGCGGATGACCCATCGGAAATCACTGTAGGTGAAGGGGATTCGGATACCGGAGAGGTAACAGAGGATCTTAATGTAAACACCGAAACTAATGAGTTAATGGCATCTGGTACATTGACTATTACTGATGTCGATACCAGCGATAACCCGGCGTTTAAGCCAAACGGAGTGTTTACACCAGTAGGGTCAACGTATTCACTTGCTCTAGGCATGTTGACTATCACACCAGAGGGAGCCTGGAGTTATGTTGTCGATAACAATGCTGTCCAATACTTAGGGGACGATGACACCGTAATCGAAAGGTATGTTGTTACCGCGACCGATGGTGTTGAACATGTTATTGAAATTACAATTAATGGTGTGAACGATGCGCCTGAAGCAACCAGTTTTACTGTCGTCAATGATGATGACGCCGTGATACCAATTCTGTTCGATTCTGAAGATGGTGGTATACCTGACTACATTTCAGATGTGGAAGATGATCATAATGACATAGCTTTACATGTTCGTATTCAGACACTGCCAACCAGTGGCACATTGCTATATACCGATGAAAATGGCGTTACTAGAGAGATTGTGCAGTCTGATGTGGATAATGAAGTATTGTTTATTCCAAACAACATTAGCTTCGTTGCCGGGCCTGGTCAGCCATTTGAAATGGGCTTTAGTGGCGAGCCGGAGGATATGCCAGCGCTCGTTGATGGATTTTACAATTGGGGGGTAGAGGTTTCCCCGACAGAGAGGCTGATTACATTAGAAAATGGCAACACGATTACTCTATCGATTGAGGACAACAACGATAAACCTCTGAAGCAATACCAAGGAGAGCAGCCTCATGTTGGCTTTGGTATTGGTGATACCGATGGTAGAGGTATGAACAAACAGGAAACCTTGATCCTCGATTTTTCAAATAACCCACTAGAGGTCGTTGACTTTGGTTTAGACGGTTTGGGTGGTGCGTTTAACACCAATAGTAACGTTTATGTGGAAGTTCTTTATACTTTCGCTGACGGTACAACACACACAGAGCAGTATCAAAAAGACCCTGGCGACACTGGGAACAGTCAAATTCTTTATGATTTTAGTTACTCCTCACCAAGTAACCCCATCGTGGGCATGGAGCTTTCGTCGACAGGGGGAAGTTGGGAGCTACGCTATGTACAAGGTAATGAAGCGGTTACCGATGACCCACAATTTGACTATGTTGCTGTTGATTCAACGGGTACCGAAAGTAGCGTAGAAACAGTGACCGTTGATATTGAAGAGCCACAACAATATAACGTGATAAGTGCAGCGAGTAACGAGCCCTTATTCGCGGGTACTGGTAATGACTTACTGATTGGTGACAGTGACGATAACATTTTCACCTGGTTAGATTCAGCGCTTGATAATGGTACGGATATCATCAAAGATTTTGAGCTGTATACGAATGGTTCAGGTGATTTGATAGATCTCAATGATCTGCTAGAAGACCCACAAGATGAAACTCAAATGGCTGAGCTACTGGGTATGATTGAGGTTAATGTTGATGGGGATGATATTGCGTTGTCAATCCCAATCAATGATGGAGGTGATTCTCAAACTATTGTTGTAGAGGGGATTGCAACAGAAGTGGCCGCATCGGTTGACTTAGGTAATGATCTCGCAGTGCTGGGAGAGCTCATTAAAAATGATGCGGCCTGATATGTCGGGCCATGGTGCCAGCGTTTAGTCTAATCATAGCCCCCAATATTGGGGGCTTTTTTGTGGGAGAACACTGCCGGTAAAGAGTGAATCCCAGGCAAAAAAAAGCCCAAACCAACGTGGTTTGGGCGGATACAAGTATAGGAGTTAATAAGGAAAATGCAGTAATTAAGAAAGCAGGGAGAACAACAAGTTTGACGGCCTGTTAAACTTCTAAATACTCTGTTTTCTACGTAATTTATGACTCCCCATTTCTAATTCAGTTCCCAGAAAATTCATTAAATTTTACTTTTTTCTTAAACATCCCGCGATTCAATCGGTTAGTGGCGATATTTTTTAACTGGTACGACCAATTTGTGAAAATGTGATGTTGCTTGCTTGTTAAATAAATGTTCTCGTCGTATATTTCAAACAGTTGTTTAATACGAGTGATTGAAATGGCACCAAGAAGTACAACCAAAGACAAAATCTTAGACGTAGCTGAAGGCTTGTTTGCTGAGCATGGCTTTAATGACACCTCTTTACGCACCATTACGGGCAAAGCGAACGTCAACCTAGCTTCGGTGAACTACCACTTTGGCGACAAGAAAACTCTGGTTCGTGCGGTACTCAATCGCTACCTAGAAGCATTCATGCCTGCGCTGCAAGATGCACTAGTGAACTTAAACTTGAACGAAACGTATTCTATGAGTGACGTGTTTGAGTCTTTGAGACAGCCATTAAGAGCACTGAATGATGTAAGGCCAAATGGTACTAGCAGATTCATGTTACTTATCGGCAGAGGCTACACGGACGTACAGGGGCATTTACGTTGGTTCATTACGACTCGTTACAGCGAAGTACTCACTTTGTTTACTAGCTCAGTAATGAAGGCTAACCCGAACCTCACCAAAGAACAGTTATTTTGGCGATTGCACTTCACCCTAGGAACTTGTGTATTCACCATGGCTTCCAGTCAAGCTCTCGTAGAAATTGCAGAGAATGATTACGGGAAGAAAATAGATGCCAAAGCAGTGGTCGATATTTTAATTCCATACTTGGCCGCTGGCATGTCAGCAGAAGAATAAAACAATAAAAAGCGAATAAATTCACAACCAATATAGTGAACAAAAGGATCTGAACTATGAGCTCTCTAAGACAAAAATGGGTAAGTGACCCAGCTTTTAAACTCTTTAAAAAAGTACTACCACCACTATCTAGCACTGAAAAAGAAGCGATGGAAGCGGGTAGCGTGTGGTGGGACGGAGAGCTGTTTTCTGGTAAGCCAGACTTCACTAAGCTGCACCAATACCCGAAACCTCAACTTTCATCAGAAGAGCAGTCTTTTATGGACAATGAGCTAGAAACCTTGCTTTCTATGCTTGATGACCATCAGATTGTGAAAGAAGATCGAGATCTTCCGAAAGAAGTTTGGAATTTCTTACGCAAAGAACGCTTCTTTTCTTTGATTATTTCTAAAGAGTACGGCGGTCGTGAATTTTCAGCACACGCAAACTCAACGATTGTTACTAAGATCGCAACTCGTAGTATCAGTGCCGCGGTTTCTGTAATGGTTCCTAACTCTCTTGGCCCTGGTGAGCTTTTATCTCACTATGGTACTCAAGAACAGAAAGATTACTGGCTACCACGTCTTGCTGACGGTACAGATATCCCATGTTTCGCACTAACTGGCCCTGAAGCGGGTTCTGATGCAGGCGGTATTCCTGATGTTGGTACTGTATGTATGGGGATGCACGAAGGTAAAGAGACACTGGGTATCAAGCTTAACTGGAACAAGCGTTACATCACGCTAGCACCAGTCGCAACAGTACTTGGCCTAGCATTCAAACTGCACGATCCAGAAAAGCTATTGGGTGATAAAGAAGATATCGGCATCACGTGTGCGCTTATTCCAGCAGATCATGAAGGTGTTGTGATTGGTGAGCGTCATGACCCACTAGGCCTGGCGTTTATGAACGGTCCAACACGCGGCCACGACGTATTCATTCCTATGGAATGGCTAATCGGTGGCGCAGATTACGCAGGTAAAGGCTGGCGTATGCTGGTGGAGTGTCTATCTGCGGGTCGTGGTATCTCATTACCAGCATTAGGTACGGCAATGGGCCACCTAACGGCAAGAACAACAGGTGCATACGCATACGTTCGTAAGCAGTTTGGCATGTCGATTGGTAAGTTTGAGGGTGTTGCAGAGAGCTTAGGTCGCATTGGTGGTTTAACGTATCTACTAGAAGCGACACGAACTCTAACGACGACATCGCTTGATATGAAAGAGAAACCGGGCATCGTAACGGCTATCGCGAAATACCACATGACAGAGATGGCACGTACCATTCTGAATGATTCAATGGATATTCACTCTGGTCGTGCAATTCAAGATGGTCCGATGAACTACTTGGCTGCGCCTTACCTAGGTATCCCAGTTGCAATCACAGTAGAAGGTGCAAACATCCTGACTCGTAACCTGATGATCTTTGGTCAAGGTGCGACACGTTGTCATCCATACGTATTGAGCGAGATGGAAGCGGCAGCTAATCCAGATGAGAAGCAAGGCGCGAAAGACTTCGATGACTTGTTATTCAAGCATATTGGGCACGCAACTAAGAACACATTTGGCGCGTTCGGTGCAGCATTGACTGGCTCTAAGTTTATTAAAGCGGACATGAGTGGTCCAACTAAGCCTTACTACCAAGACCTGACTCGTCTGAGCCGTGCATTAGCGGTAAGTGCAGACTTCGCGATGCTAACTCTAGGTGGTGAACTGAAACGTAAAGAGCTTATCTCTGCACGTTTAGGTGATGGTCTGAGTTACCTATACATGGCTTCAGCTGCGCTTAAGAAGTATGAAGACGAAGGTCGTCAACAAGCAGACTTAGACTATGTACACTACGCGGTTCAGCACTGTTTCCACCATGCTGCAAAGGCACTACAAGAGGCGTACCGTAACTTCCCGAATAAGGTGGTTGGTAAGGTACTTAAAGGTCTAATATTCCCTGTGGGCAACCACTTCGAGAAACCAAGCGATGATCTGACAGTCCAGTTGGCTGAAAGCTTGATGACTCCGGGTGCACACCGTGAACGCCTGACTCACCTTTGCTACATCGGTCAGGAAGAAGACGATAGCGTTGGCTTGATGGAAAATGCGTTCAATGCGATGTACAGCATCAAACCACTTGAACGTAAGATCTTTAAAGCGGTTAAAGAGGGCAAAGTAGCACGTAAAGGTCTACTGCAAGACAAACTTGCTCAAGCACTGGCAGCAGACGTACTGACTCAAGACGAAGTTGACCAAATCATTGCAGCAGACAAACTACGCTACGCTGCAATCCAAGTTGACCACTTCAGTCACGATTACAGTGAAACTTTGACGCGAAAAGAGTTAAAACCTAAGCTAAATAGCGTTGCTTAGATTAAGAAATGATAAAAGGCACCTTAAAAGGTGCCTTTTTTTGTTTTTGTCGTAGAAGTCGCAATAGACGCGTTAACAAATGGTGACTTAGTCAGCAAATATTTACTGAGTGCTCCAACCACTTGCATTTTCACCACATTTTTACAGAAATTAGATGCCATTTGCGTACGAAACTTTTATCCTTAACCTGATTTTTTAAGGAAGTTGAATATGATCATCAAACCTCGAATTCGCGGATTCATCTGTACTACAACACATCCAGTCGGTTGTGAAGCTAATGTAAAAGAACAAATTGCTTACACAAAAGCTCAAGGCCCAATCGCAAACGCACCTAAACGTGTACTAGTTGTTGGCTCTTCAAGTGGCTACGGCTTGTCTTCACGTATTGCGGCTGCATTTGGTGGCGGCGCTTCAACTATCGGTGTTTTCTTTGAGAAAGCCGGTACTGAAAAAAAGCCTGGCACAGCTGGTTTCTACAACTCAGCAGCGTTCGACAAGTTTGCTAAAGAAGAAGGCCTATATTCAAAAAGCCTGAATGGCGATGCTTTCTCTAACGAAGCGAAACAAAAAACAATTGACCTGATCAAAGAAGATCTAGGCCAAATCGATATGGTTGTATACTCACTGGCGTCTCCAGTACGTAAAATGCCAGAGACTGGCGAAGTAATTCGTTCATCTCTAAAGCCTATCGGTGAAACGTACACGTCAACTGCGGTTGATACGAACAAAGACACAATCATCGAAGCAAGCGTAGAGCCTGCAACTGAAGAAGAGATCAAAGACACTGTAACTGTAATGGGCGGTGAAGATTGGGAACTTTGGATCAACGCTCTTTCTGAAGCTGGTGTACTAGCTGACGGTTGTAAGACGGTAGCTTACAGCTACATCGGTACTGAACTAACGTGGCCAATCTACTGGGATGGCGCACTAGGTAAAGCTAAGATGGATCTAGACCGTGCAGCGACAGCGCTGAATGAGAAGCTAGGCCAAACTGGCGGTACTGCAAACGTTGCTGTTCTTAAGTCTGTTGTGACTCAAGCAAGCTCTGCAATCCCTGTTATGCCTCTTTACATCGCTATGGTGTTCAAGAAGATGCGTGAAGAAGGTATTCACGAAGGTTGTATGGAACAGATCTTCCGTATGTTTAGCCAGCGTCTATACAAAGAAGACGGTAGCGCTCCAGAAGTTGATGACGTAAACCGTCTACGTCTGGATGATCTAGAACTGCGTGACGACATTCAAGAACACTGTCGTAACCTATGGCCTCAAATCACAACTGAAAACCTAAAAGAACTGACTGACTACGTTGAGTACAAAGAAGAGTTCTTGAAGCTATTCGGTTTCGGTGTTGAAGGTGTTGATTACGAAGCTGACGTTAACCCAGCTGTTGAATTTGATGTAGCTGACATCTAATTCAAATTATCGAATCTAAACGAATAGGCGCTCATTGAGCGCCTATTTTTTGTCTGCTATTTGATTAAAGAGATTAAGAGCAGATACGGGATACGAAAAGATTAAGAGCGGATTCGGGATGCGAGTGGCGGGATGAGAAGAGATTAAATAGCAGATGTGGGATTCGAGTGGCGGGATGTGAAGAGGTTAAGAGCAGATACGGGATGCGAGTGGCGAGATACGAAAAGATTTAAGAGCAGAGACGAGTGACGAGATTCGAGATGCGAAGAGAGCTAAGAGTAGGAGCGGGGAAGGAGGCTTGAAGTGCTAAAAACAAGCAATAAAAAATGCACTAACCCAGATGAATTAGTGCATTAGAAATGAATCGCTTAGCGATGTGTGTCTAGCTGATAATGATGATGAAAGTACCGGCTAACGTCATCAAGATGTTTGCTATCGCGTAAGTGCCCGCGTAACCCAGTGCTGGAATTGTTGAACGAGCGTGGTCATTTACGATGTCCATTGCAGGAGCACAGGTTCGTGCACCGATGATCGCACCAAACAACAGTGCACGGTTCATTTTCAATATGTACGCGCCCACTAAATAAGCGAAGAATACTGGGATAACACTGACGATCAGAGCAATACCAATAACCTGCGGACCAACTTGAGTTAAGTGCTCAAATATCTTACCACCGGCGCTTAAACCGATACCGACCATAAAGAACATCAAACCGAGGTCTTTGACCATGTTCAATGCACCCTGAGGTACATAACCAAAAGTAGGGTGGTTCGCTCGTAAGAAGCCAAGCATGATACCGGATAGCAATAGGCCAACCGCGTTACCTAAACCAAATGAAACCTGGCCAAATGTCATCGTGATCAAACCAAATAGAATGCCCAAGATAAAGAAGCTACAGAACGCCATTAGATCCGCCATTTGGCTGTGGATCGAGATGAAACCAATTTTCTCTGCTAGGCCGTGAACACGACTCTTTTCACCACTTACCTGCAGTACATCACCTTTAGAAAGCACGATGTTTAAGTCCATCGGCATTTCAATCTGAGCTCTTACTACGCGGTTTAGGAAACAACCATATTCAGACAGGTTTAAGTCTGATAAGCGTTTACCTGCGATACTGTCACTTTTAACGACGATCTCTTCTTCCACGATACGTAGGTCAAGAAGGTTACGGTCGAAAACCTCTTTGCCATTACGGAAACTTGGGTCTAGGCGCGCGTGGCTATCCGGGAAACCAACCAATGCGATCTCGTCGCCTTCTTGCAAAATGGCATCACCATCTGGGTGTGCAAGAATGCCATTACGGCGAATACGTTCGATGTAACAGCCTGTTTGGCGATAGATACCCAACTCACGCAGGTTTTTACCGTCAGTCCAAGAGATAAGTTCTGGTCCCACACGATAAGCACGAATAATTGGCAGGTAAACCTTGCGCTGGCCCGAAGCGCCTAAGCCTCGTTCTTGCGCAATTTGCTCTGCTGAGTCGTGCAGATTTACTTTCTGAAGTTTTGGAATCAGACGAGCAAACATAATCATACTGATTAAGCCAACTAGGTAAGCCATCGCGTAGCCGACCGATAGGTTTTCGATAATCAGGCTTAAATCCATGTTCCTAGGCACTTCAGCAAGCCCTGAGTTGAGTGCGTCCTGCGCACCTACCAAGATTGGTGTCGCCGTTAGTGCACCAGCCATCATGCCGGCAGAAAGTCCGAAACTAAGGCCTAAGTACTCGCTGCAGAAGTAGGTAAGCGCAATAGCTGTGGAGAGCACCACTAAACTTAAAATAAGGTAGTGTTTGCCATCTCGGAAAAAGATACCAAAGAAGTTCGGTCCCGCTTCAATACCCACACAGTAGATGAATAGCATAAAGCCAATCGTTAGGGCATCTGCGTTAAATGAGAAACCTAGATGACCCATCACAAGAGAAGTAATCAGGACACCTATTGAGTTGCCAAGCTGGAGGCTACCAAAGCGAATTTTACCAATGGCTAAACCAATCGATAAAACAACAAAGATGAGGAGAATGGGGTTTTGTTCTAGCAGAAAAACAACGTCGATATTCACAGTGGTCGCTCAATAATAGGCGTGAAAAACAGGGTAAGTTTGAAATGTGGATTGTATCTAAATATAAATAAATTATAAGTGATATTTTCCCTTTTTACTTGATTTTGACCAGATTCTTATATCGCATGAAAACTGGCTATAAAAAAAGCCCGCTTTAATAAGCGGGCTTAATAGAAACCTTACAGTCTGACACTAAAAATGTTCAGCTGATTATGGGCTTAGCCCAAGGTTTGAAATCTAAATTAGTCGAAAAGACCTAGGTTTTCTTTTGCGTATGCTTCAAATTCTGTGCAGCCGCCGATGTGGTCTTGGTCGATGAAGATTTGTGGCACAGTTTCAACTGGCTTACCAACAGTCTTCTCTAGGTCTGCTTTGCTGATGCCTTCAGCGTGAATGTCAACATAACGGTAGTTGAAGTCATCACGTTTTGCTTTAAGAGTTTCTGCGTGCTCTTTTGCACGAACACAGAATGGGCAAGCTGGGCGACCAAAAATAACTACAAACATTTCATTTCTCCTAAATACGGGATGAGGCTCGTTAACCGAAAATACGTCAACTATTCTTAATTGAACAAGACTCAAAAATTCTTGAATCCAACTATGCCCTAATGCCCTAGGGAAATAAAGATGGAATTACCTCTTAATACAATAGGTTTTGCCTATCAGAACAAATAATCGTCATAATAAGGATCCATGCTGGTTTTTGATAGGTATCTAGATTGAGTACCCTTAGAAGTAGAGTGTGAATTACCCCTAAGAAACCGACTTTTATCTATCTTTAGCGCGACAAGTTGCACCGCGTCAAAAAAATTGCGATTAGAACGAGGCATCTTATTACAGATACGCGGAAATAAAGAGTTCGAGTGACACGCGGGTCAATACTACTTGTTCGCTCTCTTTTTCCCTATTCGACGCTTGTAAGCATAAGCGTCTTACGAATCGATTTAAATCAAGCTTGAGATACAAAGATACATTCCAACAACCAAGAGTTCGCAGTTTTGTTTGGTCATAGGCGCAGGAGGCACCATGTTTCAATTTATGACATCTACAAAGATCATCTTTGGTGATGGAGCACTTTCCGCTTCATTGTCTCTCTTCAACCAATACGGTTACAGCGTACTGTTGGTGACAGGTAGCACATTAGAGCGCACATCCATTGTCACCGATTATCTAGATGCTCAAAGCATGCGCTATCAACACATCGCAGTTACTGGCGAGCCTAATATCAAAATGGTCGAAGAGGCCGCGATATCTGCACGACGATTTAAGCCAGATATGGTGATTGCTATGGGCGGCGGCAGTGCGATAGATATGGGGAAAGCGTTAGCAGCCGTACTACCTAACCAAGGCAACCTCTATGACTATGTTGAAGTGGTTGGACGTAATGTGCCTCTCAAAACTAAACCACTGCCTTTTGTTGCCATTCCCACAACTGCGAGTACTGGTGCTGAAGTCACCAAGAACGCAGTGCTTAAATCAGGGCAAGACCAAGTAAAGATAAGCTTAAGAAGCCCAGACATGCTGGCTGACGTAGCGATTGTCGACCCGACTTTGACTTATGGTACTAACCTATACTTGTCAGGGCGCGGCGCGATGGATGCCTTTACTCACTTGATGGAAGCTTATGTATGCGGAGACCCAAACCCATTGACGGATATGATCTGTGAAGAAGGGTTGCGTAAGCTCAGCGGTTCCGTGGTGCAAGCGTGTGTTTATGATGAACCGCAAGCACGCTCTGATCTGGCATTCGCTTCCATGCTTGGTGGTATGGCAATCACCAACGCCAAGCTAGGTGCAGCGCATGGTTTAGCGTCTGCATTGGGCGGAAAGATATCGGCTCCACACAGCGTGATTACTGCTCGGTTAGCCCCATTTGTGATGCTAGAGAATATTGAGGTCGCGAGGGAGCATCAAAGAAGCGATATTTTAGAGCGCTATCAAAGGATTGCTCAAATAGTCACGGGTAAAGCGCAAGCCTCGGCAGAGGATGCCATTCAGTGGTTATCAGAAGTCTTAGATACACTTAAGTTGCCAAGTTTACTGGACTTTGGCGTTTGTGAGGCGCAGTTCGAAGAGGTATCGGCTGATGCACTTAAGTCGGTTGCTATTAAAGGGAATCCATTGCCATTGAATCAAGAGCGTTTGATTCATATTCTGCAGCAGGTTTGCGAGAAGTGCGATTGTGGCGAGCGCAGAGGCTCCGAGGCGTTGAAGCACCAAGATGAAGAGTCTTCAATGGTGGAGTCGAGTTTCACGATCATCAACTCTTATGCCTCAGAGAATAGTGTGGTGGAGAAGGGGAACAGCTGGACCATTTAATAGTATTGGTAAATGGCCATGACACTATTGAAGACGTAGATAAAGAAAAACGGAGCACTTGGCTCCGTTTTTTAATTCTAATCTTTGGGGTTAGAACTGAGAGTATTTCTCGTAGCGTGAATCACGAAGTGACTCTTTGACACGCTTTAGATTTTCTCTGAAACCTGAGCCACGACGCAATGTAAAGCCAGTTGCTAATACATCGATAACCGTCATTTGCACAACGCGGCTTGCCATTGGCATGTAAACGTCAGTATCTTCTGGCACATCCAATGAGATAGACAGTGAGCTTGCCTTATCAAGTGGAGAGTCTTTCGCTGTGATAGCGATAACTGTCGCGCCGTTTTCGCGAGCTAGGTTCGCAATCTCAACTTGGCTCTTCGTGCGGCCTGTGTGAGAGATAAGAACGATAACGTCGTTATCGCTGCAGTTAATGCAGCTCATGCGTTGCATCACGATGTCTTCAAAACACGTGATTGGGATATTAAAACGAATAAACTTGTTTTGAGCGTCTTTCGCTACGGCAGAAGAGGCACCTAGTCCGAAGAACGAAATGCGTTTTGCTTGAGTCAACAAGTCAACCGCACGGTTCACTTGCATCGCATCTAGACTGTTTTTAGCAACGTCTAGACATGCCATAGTTGATTCAAAGATTTTGTGCGTATAAGCATCTGGACCATCATCTTCTTCAACATTACGGTTCACATAAGGTGTACCGTTCGCCAAGCTTTGAGCTAGGTGAAGTTTAAAGTCAGGAAAGCCCTTTGTGTCTAAACGACGACAGAAGCGGTTAACTGTAGGCTCACTTACGTCAGCCATTTTAGCTAAGGTAGCAATGCTAGAATGGATTGCAGTTTGAGGGGAAGCCATAATTACTTCGGCTACTTTACGCTCAGACTTGCTGAAATTTTCCAGGTTTTTTTGTATTTTTTCTAATGTATTCATAGTGTTCACAAGGGTATAGAGAACAACTTGCTAGTTAATATCTTTTTACCAGGGGGTATGGCTGAAACAAATTTCAGTAAACACAGTACCAACGCAGTGTTGGGTGTTGTAATTACTGCTGTATCAAATAGATATCAAGCTAACTAGCACCATAGAGTCAGTATAAACCCAACATACTATTTACTAATACAAAAACACGGGATGAATGCTTAAGAATATGACAGGCCTCAACAAAATTTTAGAAAAGTACAGAATTGGAAGAGGCTTTGAGCAAAAAGAATGCGATTTGAGTATGAACTGACAGCTAAGTTACATCAAAAAGAAATAAATTTTCAATTTGATGCAACTAAAATTGAATGGCTATGCGTTTATTTGCGTAACCAGTTTGGTGATCTTACCCATCAAGTTAGGAGCAAGTTTAGAGATTTCACGCTGCTCTTCAAGTACAGAAGAAAGAATCTCGTTGCCCGTTAAGGGGTTAGCAAGTACTACGCGGAAAACGATGATTGGCTGATGAGCCCACGCTTCAGGGTTTAGGCGAGTACGAGATACAAACGATTTGCCTGTTTCACGCTGTTTCTTCTGGATAAACTTAGTCAGTTCGTTCAGAAGTTCGTTCAACTCTACACGCTGTTCAGGAGCTGCTTTAAGCAGGGCTGCTTTTACCACTTCAGGAACGTAGCGGTAGGTCAGTAAGCAAAGCTCTGGTTCAGATACCAGTTCGAAATCACTTTGTTCTTTGATTAGGTCGGCAAAGTAGCGTGCTTTGTTGATGCTTTGATCGATCAGCAGTTCATAGCCTGGACGGCTGATGATGTGCATTGCAGCATAAACCAGCATCGCCATACCTGAACGAGAACCTTCTAAAGTATGGCTACCTAAGTCTTTCGATCCTTTACGCAGAATGTATTGCGCGTGGTGTTCAATGGCTGTCATCGCATCTGGTTTCTTAAACAGAACCATGCCAGCACCCATAGGGATGTAAAGCTGCTTGTGAGCATCGATAGTGACAGAATCAGCAAGCTCAATACCATCTAAAAGGTGACGGTGATTATTCGACATTAAGGTCGCACCACCCCAAGCTGCATCGACGTGGAAATGACAGTCAGACTCGGCACATACCTCTGCAATATCTCTTAGTGGATCGATATTACCGGTTTCAGTTGTACCAGCGACACCGATAACGGCGAAAGGCTTAATCTTGTTCTGCTTGAGCTGCTCGATCTTCAGTCGTAGGTCGACAGTACAAATGCGATTGTCGTTATCTGTTTTAACTGATACAAGACCTTCCTGACCTATACCCAGTACGTCAGCGGCTTTTTTCAGGGAGTAGTGACCACGTTCAGAGACTAAGATGGCTAGGCCTTCGTAGTCGTAGTGTTTCATGGCTTTGAATAAGCCTTCTTTCTCTACACCTTTGAACGAGCCCTGTGCTTTTAGCGCATTGTTACGTGCGACCCAAAGCGCAGTAATGTTCGCGATAGTACCACCAGAACAAAACGCCCCTAATGAGTGATTTGCACTGTGCATCCAACGAGAATAGAACGCGTCATCATCTTGATAGATTAAGCGATGAAGCATACCTAGAACCTGACGTTCTAAAGGAGTGAAAGCTTTTGAAGTCTCGATTTTTACTAGGTTCTGATTCAGCGCAATCATGATTTTAGAAAGCGGCATCAAGAAGTAAGGCAGGGCAGACGTCATGTGACCAATGAAGCTTGGTGAAGACGTATGAACCGAGTGCGATACAAGAGAATCGAGGAGATGCTCAGTATGTTCAGAAACAAACTCAGGCTGCTCTGGGATATGAGCATTTGAAAAATCTTTCTCAATTTCACGCAGTGGCTTTTCTTCAGCCACGATATGTTCACGTAAGAATTGATTCAGGTTTCGTGAAAGTTTGTCTTCAATTTGAGTGAGTGTTGAATCTGGGCCTTCAGGTACCGTGAAGATACGTAGAAGACTGTCGAAGCTAACATCTGCTGTTTTTTGTTCCGTAACCATAGCAAGCGAGTTATTTTTCTAATATTGACGCGAGCGGGACAATCTAAACGAAAACGGGAACAATGTCCCGTCTTAATTATGAAATCCAACTTCTCATAAAAGCCTATTAAATGAGGGGTTACTTACATTTAATCGCTTCAAGTTCAGCAATAGACGTGTTGTAACGCTGCAGTGCTGTATCGATCTGTTTAGGGTGGCTAAGTAGCTCTGCAAACGCAGAACGCAGCTCGTAGTTTTGAGCGTGAGGCTTTGATTGACGGTCGTCGAACGTCGTTTTTGCTACCTTGCCTAGTTCATCATCGCGCTGTGATAGCGTTTTAATGTCATGTTGCTCAAGTTGTAGCCAACCTTCAACAGGTTGCTCTGTAGCTACTTTGCTTGAGTCGTTTACCAAGTAGTAGTGTACCGCTGCACGATTTAGCTCGAAGTGGTGCTTACGGCCTTCAAGGAACCACTCGCTGACTTCTGTTAGCTCTGGGTATTGTTCAGAGGTGAGTTCAGCAAGATCGGCGTACCAATTTAGAGAAGCGTCGATGTAAGCATCGTATTTTTTCGCTTGGCACTGGTTTGTTTCAGACATTGAATCTGCTGCAAAAGAGAAAGTAGAAGTTGAAGCTAGCAGTAATGCGACGCAAAGGCGTTTCATAGCGGGTCCTTTTGTAAGTTTATTCTTGTTATTACTTTGTCGTTAC
This sequence comes from Vibrio sp. 99K-1, assembly GCF_013114585.1. Lineage (NCBI taxonomy): Bacteria > Pseudomonadati > Pseudomonadota > Gammaproteobacteria > Vibrionales > Vibrionaceae > Vibrio > Vibrio sp. 99K-1. The sequence goes on along the minus strand of NZ_VTXF01000010.1, from coordinate 149,496 downwards.
AGGTTACCGTGATCATTCTTTGTTGAGCAATGACACTTAGTGTCTTTTTATTTGGGTAACTGTATCGGTATCTTGGGCGTTGGTATTCGAGATGCATTTTAATCTAAATCGATCGCTATTCCTGCGATCTAGTTAGCAAGAGATACAAAGAACAACATCAAAATGGGCACGAGTAGACTCAATATAAATCCACTAACAATCGCGATCGGCACACAGCGGACGCCGCCTGTTGTTTGAATAACAGGCAAAGTGAAGTCCATGGCGGTAGCTCCTGCATAACCAATAGACGTACATGGATAGCTACGAATGAGCACTGGAATCAGGACTAAGGCAACAAGCTCTCTCAGTAGCTCAAGCATGAATGACGCTCCGCCGTAAACCGGACCAAATGCATCGCCCATTAGGATTCCAGCCAAAGAGTACCAACCAAAACCAGAAGACATGGCTAGCGCTTTAAACAGAGGGATATCCAACAAGTAAGCCGCTATCACGCCGCCTAACATAGAGGTGATAATTATCGTGACAGCGATGACCATGCCATGCTTGTTGAGCAAGATTTGTCTAAGGGTTAAACCACTGTTACGCAGTTGGATGCCGATGAAGAACAGAAGAACGAATAGGATCCATTCGCTGGCAGTGTCAACCCAATCTAGGCCGATAGGCAGAACGAGTCCTGCGATAAGACCAGAGCCGACAACCAAAATGAGCTTGGCAGATTCCATTGCCATAGAAGACAGAGGGAGCTTCTTTTGGCTGCTGTCTGTTTTTAGCGGCAGTATTTTGTCTATAGCGGGCAATGCCATCAGGTTACATACACTCAAGCAGACAAAGAAAGTGACCGTATAAAGAAGGATTGTCTGTAGGTTGCTACCAAGATTATCAAGCGCGGCAAGGCTTAATCCCATCAGCGCCAGAATTACATAGATCAAGCGCGATGTAGAGCGGTTGATGAATTCTAGCGTTTGGGTGTTTGAAATTGAAAATAGATACCCCACAACAAGTGGAGCAAATATGAAGATCATCCCTGTAAACATGCTTTCCTCTATTGCAATTACTTCAACTTTTTCTATGACTTAGAAGCCACTAGCGTTGATCACGTCGTTTAGCTTTGCATTAAAATCATGTTTACTCAAGTTGCTTAGATTATAAAGCACTTCTGCACCTGTCACGTTGAGCTCAACTTCGTGATCATCGATGTTTTCATCCTTGTTTCTGAACATCAGTAGGTGGTTAGCAATGCGTGCGATATCTAAGTAAGAAACTTCACGTTCTTCTTGTTTATTGATGGTGTTGCTGCACACGTCAATGAAGTCGCTGTCGAAGCCCCAACGCTTGAGTACTAGCTTGCTGGTGGCTGAGCATTGGCCTTGGAAAATCTGCAGCGCAATATCGTGGTCGAGGTAGTTACCGTTCTCAAGGTATAGGTGGTATTCGCTTACTAGGCAGAACAGCCCGATATCGGCTAATAACCCAACCAGCAAAGACTTCTCATGTTCAAGGTAGCGGTATTCAGCAGGGGCGATCTCTTTAAAGCCATTGGTCACAAGTACCATGGTTGCGCCTAACTCTTTTGATACAGAAGCGCTTTGAATCAATAGCTGGTTACACTCTTTACTTAAATCAACAGAGTGCTTGAGCTGCTCGATCGCTTGTGCTGTCACGATGTCACGAACTCGCAATATGCCCAGGCGTGAAACGGCCGTCATAATGTCGAGACAGGTAATGTTGCGCCTGTTAAAGACGACCGAGTTAGCCACTCGAATGACTATGGCGGTAAGGCCTGGGTCTTCAAGTAAGCACTCGGCAACCTCGGCTATCCCAGTCGATTCAAGGGTACAAAGTTTTTGGATTTTAAGTACAACGTTAGGGATTGGAGGAAGGGTTATTTTTCCCGCTGAGATGGAATGTCCAACAAGTTGGGCAAATTCTGATTCTAGGCCCTTAAGAAGAAGTGCCTTGTTTTGTGGTAGCCAGAAAAACGATAAATGATTCATATAAAAAGTAAAAACATGTATGTCCTACCATTTTACAAGCCACAATGCTGCGAGGCAATACTGATCGGTCCACACGAGCTTTTAAATATTGAACCGGTGTATCATCAATCGTCAAAATTCAATCACGGAATGATAGCTTTGTGTGATGTTAATCATGAAAAAGCGTAATACACAATTGATTGATGTGAACTAAGTCCAGACTTATTTTTCTTTTCGAAGTATCATTTATTTAAAGGTGAAAAACGCAACTATAATATTCACCTAAACAATAAAAATAGATTTAAAAAATTTTTCGCATAAAAAGCTGCTTGTCTGGTGATCAACCTAATCGGGGTAATTTGATTAAGGATCAACGGATATGACCGAGACAGCATTTATTAATTACGTGAATCAATTTGGTGAGCATCAAAAACGTTCTATGTTCGGAGGTATTGGCCTCTTTCAAAATGACGCTATGTTTGCCTTATTGAGTGAAGGTTGTTTATTCATTAGAGGTGGCAAGTCATTAGATAAAAAACTGGCAGATCTTGATTGTGAAAAGTATCGCCATGTGAAAAAACAGACAACAGCAACCGTAAACTACTACGACATTACTGATCTGTTCACATGCGAACATCCTGAATTGGATAGCATTATTCGTACTTCTATCGATAATTCAATTCAGCAGCGCAGCTTCAAGAAGTCATCTGCTAGCCGTAGATTAAGAGATCTTCCTAACATGCAGCTTACGTTAGAGCGCATGGTGAAAAAGGCGGGTGTCGATGATGTTTCTATGTTTATGCAGTTAGGCGCACCAGAAGTATTTAATAAGGTTCGCAAAGCGTACGGAAACGATGTTGACCTAAAACTACTTTGGAAATTTGCGGGTGCGATTGATGGTATCCATTGGAAACTATTACAAGAACCACGCAAGCAGCAATTATTAAAGAGCTGCCACTAAAGAAGTCGTCCTTATATGCTTGAAATTACAGTTTATAAATAAAAACCGAGGAATAAATCCTCGGTTTTTTTGTTTCTGTCTCGACTAAAGAGATTGAGTCTTCTCTTAGAACCCGAAGGTTCGAACTCGTCAGCTAAGTATTAGTACTTGAAGCGAGCTGTGAACATTAGCTGATCACCGTAGAAGTCGTTGATACGAGCTTCAGCGCCGATAGAGAATAGCTCTGTAGAGTGGAAACGTGCGTAAACAGAACCGATCCAATCATCGTTGTCATCGATAGAAACGTAACCACCTTTACCACCAACTTCTAGTTGTGGACCAAGCCATTGGCGAACACCAATGTTCACTTCCATGCCGATATCAGTAGAGCTTGTGTGTTCAGGTTGAACGATGCGCGCTAGCATTTCACCTGTTAAGTCAGCCCAGTTGTTGATTGGAGCGTGGAAGCCAAGACCAACAGCAGAGTCGAAATCACTTTCAAATTCTGAATCAATGCGCGCAATCGCGTGAGCATTCGGGTGGATAGACTTACTGAACGCGCCACCAAATGTAACAGGGCTAGCACCGATACGTGCTTCAAAGTAATCGTAGCTGAAGTTGCTCATTACTTGTGGTTGTTCTTCGACAGCTAGCGCTTGGCTCGAAGCCAACAGCATAGCGGTAGTAAGTAGTATTTTGCGCATAACGACCGTAAACCTTTATTAGTGTTAATTCCTTTGGCTTGAGAGAAATCGACAAACCATAAACATCGAGACAGTTTAATCTAACTCACGGAAAAGTAATCCATTAAAATGTAAATCCTTAATCATTTAGTTAAAAAATAAACAAATTAAGGGTCAGTCTGCTACGGAGATCTCATGTTTTAGAGCAAATAAGAAAACGAGATGAGTAAATCATCCAAATTTTATATGTATCCCTTGGCGTCTTATATTGACTGCTGTTTATCTCATAGCCCTTCAAACGTTAATCGTGAACGTTATTCTCCAAAGCTTGTGCGCTTGTCTGCCATCGAGGTAAGGATGCGCTCTGTATCAAGAATGGAAGTCCAATTCAGTAGCTGTTTATCGTTGGCAATTACGTAATCGGTTAGCTGCTGAGTAATGGTATCTCTGAGCTGATCACCTTGCCAAGGTTTCGAAATATAGAAATCGAGTGCCGCGTTATTGATTGCGGTTACCGTATCTTCCAGTCCGGCTTGCCCAGTGAGTAGCAGCTTGCGTGTTGGCTTTGTAGATTCGTGCTGGTTAAGTTCGATAAGAAAATCGATCCCTGTTTTTTCAGGCATGATGTGGTCGCACAAGATCAGAGCGAGCTGAATACCATCTTGTCCCATCTCTTTAATCACTTGCTTGGCTTCATCCACTGACTCTGCACCCTCGACGATGAAGTTATCTTCGAATGTGGCCAAGTCTTGAAGCACACTGTTGAGCACTTCTGGTTCATCATCAACGCATAAAATTAGGTACTTATTCATGAGGTGCTCCTTCTTGTTTGAATGGAAGCCACACTTGCATGTGCGTATGGCTGCCTACCTCAGACTCAACCAAAATAAACCCTTGATGAGCCGAAACAATTTGTTGAGAAATGGACAACCCAATCCCTAAGCCGAAGTTGCCCTCTTTTTTAGTCGTAAAGTTTGGGTTGAAAATAGAGTTGATGTCTTCCTGCGCGATTCCAATGCCGGTGTCTGATATCTGTACTACTAGAAACGTTTGATTGTCTTTAGTTTGTTGGGAGGTGGTAATAGACACCTCGCCACGCTCTGATAGGGCATCAAGTGCATTGGAGAGAAGGTTGGTCCACACTTGTTGCAATGCAAGCGGCTGGCAAAGTAAAGCGGGTAAAGTGGTGTCATAGTGCTTTTCAAGTTGGTGGTGCTTCAACCTATTTTCAAAGATCACCAAGGTATCTTCTAGCCCTTCATGGATATCGGCGTAGTGGCGAACCTCTTCATCTTCACGAGCATAGCTCTTTAGGCTCTTCACCATATCGGCAATGCGTTTGCTACACACTTGAATGGAACGGATAGAATTTCCAACATAGTGGTAATGCTCTAAGTCATTGAGTAGCTCTCTACCAGCGATAGGTGAGTCTTTCAGGGTCTCTAAAACCTTAGCATCTTGGCTTAAATTCAATCTAACCGCTTTTTTGGCGAGAGCACGGTCATCGATCGTTGATGTAAGGTGTTTTACCAGTTGCCTTTCTTGTGAAGTCGAAAGCGGTTTGGCTAATTTTGAACACGCTAACACCTCTGTTCCTTTATTAGATTCGGGAACAGCGAGGTTCTCGAGTATTTGGTCTAGATGCTCTGATAGCGTTTCAATACTTCTCATAATTGCCGCTATGGGGTTATTAAGCTCATGCGCGACACCAGCGACAAGTTGCCCAAGCATAGCCATCTTCTCTTTTTCAATTAATTGCTGGTGTGCGGACTCCAATGATTCGAGCGTTTGTTGCAACTTGATTTTATTGGTGATGCTGCGCTGTAAGCGTCGATTGAAATGCCGGAGTAATAAATTAGTGAACAGAGGAAGTAGGGTATTGTTGGAATGCATCACCTGAGCAAAACTCTCTTTGTCGAGCTTTATCACTCGTGTCTGGGTAAGGGTGAGCCCAGTAGAGAAAGAAGGTTCGCCTGTCACAAATGACATCCCGCCGACTATGTTGCCTTTAGAGTGACGCACGACCTCTCGCTGCTGTCCTAATTCATCTTTCTTGTAGAGAGCGACTTCACCCTCAATGATCAACCACAAGAAGCGATTATCTTCTCCTTCAACCGTCAACAAATGCTCCGGTGAGTAATCGCGAATCGCTCTGGTCTTGTCATCTTTAGAGAAGACCTCTTGCAAGGCATTGAAGACACGTTCAGCGAGCGCATTGTCTGAGAGCTGGTGGTAATCGTGAATAAAACCTGATTGAAAAGATTGAATCTTTTGTTCTATGTGTGCTCTTAATAAGCGTTGTTGATCTAACGCATCACTGTAAGACAACAGGTTTTCAGAGTCGTATTGGATAACAAAAGACGTCAGCTCCTTTTGAGCTGACTTGAAGAGAACCTTATCCTGAACCGGTTTCGTTAGGCAGTGGTTCAGCCTACCTTCGTTTACTGCCGTTAGAATGGATTGAATGTCTGACGACGCGCTGACCAAAATGGTTCTAGCAGTATTACTATGAGGAAGCTGTTCAAGTTCAATAAGAAACTGCACGCCATTAAATTCAGAGTGATGGTGAGTTATCACCAAAGCGACCGTTTGGTGGTTGTCATGGATGTCTTCCAATGCGTGGTGTGCATCTTCGATGTTCTCGGCAGTATAGATATCGAAAACACCAGACAACGGAGCCAACTCCGTACGTATCCTCTCAATGCTGATCGGATTATTGTCCAAACAGATAACAGCGTATTGATTCACAGTTTACCCTTAGTAGTAGCGACGCTTCTAGCCTAGCAAGAACTGTCGAATAAGGATGAGAGCTAGCCGTTAATTTGCTGAGTGAATTGCAGTATCGAGCAATAGACTGATTTAACTCAATGTTTCTTGTTTGCGACTGATGGGTTAGACTGAAAAAAAACAAACACATGTAGAAAGAGAACTCATGGAACAGTTAAGAAAAATTGGCGCAATTGGCGGCGCAATCTCATTGGCTCTTTGCTGGCCTTTAGCGGTTGGGCAAATTGGACAAAATGCGATTACTGATGGCGTTGCAAAACTTAACAATTCGAGCATTCAAGCTGAGATCGTTGAGTACGATAGGGGTTACCTTTCTTCTAATGTAACCACTCGCATCACTGTGACGGATGAAGATCTGAAAGAGCAGCTTGCGATAGATGGCTTACCAAGTGAGTTTGTCATTAACAGTGCGGTTAGCCATGGTTTGGTTAGTCTTAATGCTGTTTCGACGTTCGATAATACTGACATTCTGCCTCTGACATTAACGACGAGCACAGAGCTAAACGGTAATACGGACTTCGACTTCGAGTTGAGCCAGTTTAATCATCAAGGCACTGATGAGAATGGTACCTCGGTGTCTATCACTAAGTCGAACCTGACAGGCCATGCGACAGTGTTAGGCCAAGTGGATTACGAGCTTTCTATCCCTTCTGTTCAGATCGATTTTGAAACGGGTGAAGAGGTGACGTTATCAAACCTGAAAGGCATCGGTTCAGGTCAACAAGCCAAAGGTTACTGGCTTGGTACACAGAACTTCACTATTGATAGTTTCTTGATTTCAGATTCGGCAATGCAGCCATTCATGACTATCGAGAACTCAACGTATGATTTTGAGTCGCACCTGGATGATGCAACCAAGCGTCTGCGTAGCAACCTTAAACTGGATATCGCAAACATCGAGACGAGTGAAGGACAAGTGAACAACTTAAATGTTGATTTCGAAATGTCGAAACTCGATAGCGAGTCGTTCGAGAAAATCTTTGAGATTTACCAGTCTAATCCTGTTCTAACACAAGAAGACGTTGCTGAGATCATCCCATTCATTGACATTCTATTTGCTAAGGGCTTCGACCTTTCAATGAACAACATGTCACTAGAGTTAGGCAAAGGCCAGTTTGAATCGAAGTGGTTGGTGAGTGTTCCTGAAGGTACAGAAAACATCAGCAGTAACCCTTCAATGATTATGCCTGCACTAACGGGTAATCTTCACTCGAGTTTCTCAAACGGACTGGTAGAAGAGTACCCATTTATTCGCGAAGGTATCGATGAGTTGATCGTGATGGAAATGATCAAAGAAACGGACAAGGGTTACGAAATCAGCGCTGACCTAAAAAATGGAAACCTAGTGTTTGAAAATGGACAAGAAATTCCACTAATTGCACTACTTATGCCGGCTTTTGTTCAATAAAACTGAGTAGGCAAGAATACTCATAGGGCAATTTAGCGCATTAAGATAAAGATTTTGTACTGTACGAAACAAAAGAGGTCATAAGACCTCTTTTGTTGTTTTTATGTTGAGTAAAACATGGTATTACTTGCATAGTTATTATTTAGCAGGAGCAATCATCCCCATGGAACTTACATTAGATAACGTATTCAATTTTAGTGCTGGCCCAGCGGCTCTGCCTAAGCCAGTAATGAAACAAGCACAAGCTGACTTCATTGATTGGAACGGTTTAGGCACTTCCGTTATGGAAATCAGTCATCGCAGCAAAGAGTTTATTCAAGTTGCTGATGAGTCTGAGCAAGACCTACGTGATCTTCTGAACATCCCAGACAACTACAAAGTTCTGTTCTGTCAGGGGGGCGCTCGTGCTCAATTCGCTGCTGTTCCTCTAAACCTGTTAGGTGATGCGACGAAAGCGACTTACATTGATGCGGGCTACTGGGCTGAAAGCGCAGTTACGGAAGCGAGCAAGTACTGTGAAATCGACGTGTTCAATGCAAAAACGACAGTCGATGGTAAAGCCGCTGTAGTTCCAGCTAAAGATTGGAAAATCGACCCAGAAGCGGCGTATGTTCACTTTTGCCCGAATGAAACCATCGATGGTATTGAGATCAGTGAGCTACCACAAACAGACAAGCCTATTGTTGCTGATATGTCATCTAACATCTTGTCTCGTAAGATCGATGTGTCTCAATATGGTGTTATCTATGCTGGTGCGCAGAAGAACATTGGCCCAGCGGGTATCTGTATCGCTATCGTGCGTGATGATCTGCTAGATCTTGCAAACGACGTATTGCCAAGCATTCTTAACTACAAAGTACTTGCTGAAAAAGACTCTATGTTCAACACGCCACCAACGTACGCTTGGTACTTGTCTGGTCTTGTCTTCAAATGGTTGAAAGCTCAAGGTGGTGTTGAAGCGATGGAGCGTGTGAACCAAGAAAAAGCAGCACTATTGTACAACGCGATTGATGATTCTGATTTCTACAAGAACGAAGTGCACGCAGCAAACCGTTCAAGAATGAACGTACCATTCCAACTTGCGAAACCTGAGCTAGATGCGAAGTTCTTAGAGTTGGCTGACGCTGCTGGTCTTAAGTCGCTGAAAGGTCACCGAGCAGTCGGTGGCATGAGAGCATCGCTTTACAATGCGATGTCTCTAGAAGGTGTACAAGCGCTTGTAAGCTTCATGAAAGATTTCGAAGAGAAATACGCTTAATCAATGACAGGTTAGTGAACGATACAGCGCTGAATTGCTTTTTGTTGTGTCGATTGTACTAAACGAGATGAATGCCGCTTTTGCGGCATTTTTTTTTGCCTAGAAATGTGTAAAGGGTATGATATGTTGCAGTTGTAGACAGAAGTGTTATGCATAGATAGCACTAATGTTTCTCGGGCGAAAAGATCAACCGCAAGCGTCACTTTTTCTGTTTATTCATGAATGTTTGCTATATAACGTCTCGCCCAACGTGTAGCCAGCACTACCGATTACTTGAGTTTTGTTATTTGTCAGCGTGGGTGCAACTTGAATTAACGATACGTTTTTACCATGAGGAAATAGTGTGAGGTTTTTGAGTACATTAGCGGCATTATTCCCGGTATTGACCAGCGCTGCTACGCTCGAAGTTTGGGTGGGCATCAATTACGAAACGGCAGGTTACGTCAAAGAGCATATTGAATCTATGACTGAGCATCGTGTCGAAATTCGCCCGTTTAATGTAAACAGTATTCGTTCGGAACTCCTTGTTGCCGATCCTCGTGATAAGACTTTTCCAGATGCGATCTGGGTACCCTCCGATTTTTTAGGTCTGACTGAATATATTGATTTAGCAACATTACCCTCCAATTGGGTTGATACTTCACGCTATGAGAAAAAAGCGTTGGGTTCAGTGGTGCTAAACGGTGAACTTAAGGCGTTACCTGTTGGTATCGGCAACCAGTTAGTGCTTTATTCTAACGAGCCTCAAACTCAAGCCATCACTTGGGAGGACCTAATGAAGCGTTCGTCTCAATCGATGCAAGCCAGTGTGCTTTTCCCCAATCCAAACATGTATTTCTTTTTGGCATTCTACCAGTTGTTTTCACAAGAGAAGCTCTCATCGAAAACCATCAATGGTGAGGACTTAGTGTCTGTTTTTGAGTTTATCGACATGCTCGAGAAGAAGAATGTTATTAAATCGTCTTGTGATGAAGTCTGTGCAAGGCAACGTTTTATCGATGGTGAGGTTGAGTTTTTAATTGATGGAGATTGGGCTTTTAGTGAATTGGAGCAAGCCTACGGCAGCCAGTTGCAAGTGAACTCTTTACCAACCTATCGAGGTCAGGCTATGTCTTCATTTAGCGGCGCTAAGATTTTTGCAGTGACCAAGAAAGGTATGCAAGACCCTGGAACTAAAGAAGTCTTAAAAGAGGTGGTTGAGTATTTGCAGTCGAACCGTTTCACCTACTTAGCGCATTCAAATGCAATGATCTCTCCATTCCATGAGGTGAATCAGCGCCGTGTTGATGAGGGAAATGTCACCTTTTCAAACATGTACGATGAATTTCAATCATCGCAAATGATGTCAAGCGACTACAAAATGGCGATTGTTTGGGAAGCAACTGCCAGAGCTTATGAGCGATATAAATCGGGAATGCCAAAGCAGAAGCTACATAAATTTTACGATGACTTTGTCGCGTATTACTCAGCGACCATGAGGTCTGCACAATGAAGTTCTCATTGAAGTACTCGACGGGTTTAGTGCTATTTGCTTGCTCTTTGCTGCCTGTTTATTTAGCGGGTCAACTCATACTGAATATGCAGAATGAGAGCTCTTTGGAACAGAAAGAGATCAAACTGGCCAATTCTAAAGCTGGTATACAACAAACGGTGCAGGAGCAGATCGACCTTACTGCCAGCCTCACCCAATGGTATTCACAAGATCGTTCCCTGATTAAAGCGGGTGGGAATATCTTTTTCTCTAGCGTTGTGTGGGACAAGATGGACAGCTTTAACACACTCGCGGATAGTGTGTCGGCGACATACATATTAGATCGCAACTGGAAACCCATTTATGACAGTAATGGCAGCTTGTACCACTTTGAACAAAGTCAGTTATTAGAGGAACTCAAGCATCCTCAGCCTGCATATACACAAGGCAAGATGTACCATATTGAATTCACTGAGTCAGAACTTGCTGATGATGCGAAGTCAGGCATTGCTTTTGTCGCACCAATACTGCCATATCGACTCATCGAGGGTTCCAACTACACACCACAAGGTTATCTTGTCGTGTTGATGGGGTACGATAGATTAGATTCGAAAGTCGCGCCATTCTTATATGAAAACGAATCTGTTGGATTTAAATACCTACCTTCTGATGCGCAAGACAGCACTTGGGCGCACAGTAAAATTGTATCCAACAACAACACTTTGTTTTCGAAAAATCTTGTCCTAGGAGTAAGACACCAGGTGTCTGATGAGGCTCGTTTGTTGGAGATGCAGGAATCTCAAGTTGTGTTTATTCGAATATTCTTCGCGACATTATTTGCTGCCATCGTTATTGCTTTAGTGCTTAATCGTTGGTTCTCTAAACAATTGAATCTACTGACAGAATCTGTTGAATCCTATTCAAACAATCGACCGCCTAGTCACGGTGCAAATGAACATCATTTTACAGAGTTCATTACATTTAGTCGTTTGCTGGAAAAAATGTGGGGACGAATACAGCATCAATTAAGTGAGGCACGAGTTCGTAATGACCAGTTAAGAAGTGCTTACCACCAAATCCAAGAGAGTAATCACAAGCTGGAGAATTTCAACCTTCAGTTAGAGCAAACCGTAGAAGAGAAGACGAGTAGGTTAACGCATTCATTGGCTCGTGAAGAGTCTCAGAAAAACCGTATTCTTAAGATCGTCAAGTTTGCTTCCACGAGGCAAAATGTTGAATACCGACTGATTCCAGAACATGTTAATCGACAACTCGAATCACTCCTTCCGAATTGCCTAATTGAGTTCAGCTTTAGTTGTATTGCTGACGGAGAAATCGTGGACAACGACTTTTCTGATCGTTACAAGGTTTTAAAAGACTCGAAAGAGATAACGATTGGTCACTTTTTCTCTCAAAGTTTTGCTTTGCTGAATGAAGAAGACCAGCTGATTTTTGACTTATACCAAAAGCAGTTAGTAGGTTGGGTTGAGCTAGAAAATATGAATCGTATCAACATGCCTACGGGGTGTTATAACCGTAAAGCCTTCGATGAAGATCTGGAATTTTATAAACAATGCGCGACCGAGAATAAAGATAGCTTATCTTTGTTGATCATTGATATTAATGGATTAAAGGCCGCCAATGACCAGCATGGTCATGCCGTGGGTGATGAGCTGATAAAAGGTTGTACAAACGTCATTCGTAATCGGTTAAGCGGGGCGAGCAACCTGTATCGATTAGGCGGTGATGAATTTGCCATTCTTACTTTGGCACCAGCCGATCAACAAGCACAAGATCCTCAGCAATTAGCTCAACGACTATATGCAGATCAATTTGAGCAGGTTGTCGAAACGCAAGCCGGCGGTAGCATTCCGGTTAGATTCTCGATTGGGGTCGCTTCAACAGAGTCGACCGGTATAGAAGACTTGTTCTCTCAAGCCGATGAAGATATGTATCTTCAAAAGCGTCGTTATTACCAAGGTTTGTCTGAGGCAGTAAAGTCGCGCGAATCAAACATCAGTTAGAATTAGAGTCGGAATTAAGGACTAAAGGCGGGCGTTCTTAGCTTCGACGCCCATTAAAGCGAAACTGCTGTGGCGTGACATCGAAAGTCGCTTTGAAGGCTTTGATGTAAGAGGAGTCGTTTTGGTAACCCACTTGATCAGCAATACTTTGTATTGAGTCATCTTCGTCTAGCAGGGACAATGAGTAAATCAGTCGTATTTGTTGACGCCACAGCTGGAATGAGGTGTTGAACTCCTTTGAAAATAAACGCGACAAGGTTCGCTCGGATGCACCTACTTTTTCTCCCCACGCTTTGAGCGATAAATCTAAATTTGGCTCATCAGTGAGGGCCTCAAATATCAACTTCAAGCGCCTGTCTTGAGGCAACAACAGCTGAAATGTCTGTACGTTGTCTTTCATTATTTGGTCGTGCAATACGGACAGTAGGCGAGACACTTCTTCATCGCTCACCAATCCCTCACACTGTCTGCGAATTTCTTGCAATAGCTCGTTCAAAAAGGGAGTAAGTGCAATGGTTCGAACCTCGGGCTCATACTTAGTTCCAAAGGCTGGGTTAAGGTAAATACCAACAAACGTGGTATGACTCAATGCGATAGATTCATGTGAAATACCGGCAGGTACAAACAAAGCTGATGTGTGCGGCACAAGGTGTTGATAGTGTTCTGTTTGAGTTTGTAGCAAACCTTTGAGTGGAAAAATCACTTGATGCCATGTGTGTTGGTGCATCGCATCGATGTAACCTTTCGGCATGTCGATAGTCTTAACGAGCGCGGGCGAGTTCGGATTGGCGACCATCATCTTGTTGGAGGTGACCACTCCAGTACGAGAATCGATTTGGCGGGTTAGCATGGTTAAGTGTCCTTATGTCCCTATTCTGACGGAGCGACCCTAGGCTATCATGCTCGACAAATAGAATGAAGCCGAGAGGATACGAGCATGCGCTTTCAAGTAGAGATATCCAAACAAAACCAGCTTTTGTTTAAAGTTGATATTGAGAATATCGACCGCAGAAAGTGTGAAACATCACTCGATACTGTATTAGCTAAGTTTCCAATCGAAGAGGGCTATCAGCGTCATGTGTTGGCTTCTGATAGTGAGACTCGCTACCTCAAAAGCACCGACCAGAGTATTGAAGTGTTGGCGGCGATTCCGATATTTAGATCATTAGGCGAGCGATAGTACTGCTCGTAGAAGACAATATTCTCGCAGAAAGAACAATAAGATTGAGACAAGAAGGGAGAGATATGAAGAAGTTAGGCGTGGTAAACAATGTATTGGCAGGTAAAACGGTCGCTTTCGCACATGGTGCAAAAAGTGCCATCAACAAACAAGTATTGTTGGAGCGTCAACACGCAACGGAGCTAGGTTTTACCAATGATGAGCAAGGTGATCCGCGTTTTCATGGCGGCATTCAGAAAGCGCTTCATATCTACCCAAGCGAATATTACCCAGTTTGGCAACAGGAGTTGGGCGACAAAGGTGTTTTTCAATCAGCTGGCGCTTTTGGAGAGAACATCAGCTCAAGCGGCGTGACCGAACAATCGATTTGCTTAAAAGATAAAATCCGTATTGGGTCTACTTTGTTGGAAGTATCGCAAGGGCGTATGCCTTGTTGGAAGCTCAATGTGCGTTTTGACCAACACGATATGGCAAAAAGGCTGCAAGACACACTCAGAACCGGTTGGTATTTCCGAGTGTTAGAAGAGGGCGAGATCGGTGCAGGTGATGAGATCATACTGTGCGAGCGTCCTTATCCTGATTGGTCGCTTGCTCGTATCATGGGGGCAGTTTTTACAGGAAGTTTAGATAAAGACTTATTAAGTCAAATGACGGTATTGCCATTGGTTGAGTCTTGGGGAGCGCTTGTTGCACGTCGCCTCGAAACGGGTAAAGTCGAAGATTGGGAAATGCGCTTGGTTGGGCCTACAGCGGTATAAACCAGTCGTTAGATAGAGAAAGCCCGCTATTGAGATATAGCGGGCTTTTTAAGTCTGATGAGATGAGCTTCGTAATTGCCGTTATAGCCAGAAACTCTTCAGCGGCATATCAGGCGAAAAGTGATGAGCAACTTGTGCTTGAAGCAACTCTGCAGTTGCAATGGCATCAGTAAGCGCATGATGTGGCGTGTAGTCGGGCAGGTGGTATCGACGACGGCTTTGCCCCAGCCGAACCGAACCAGGCTTCTTACCTTTTAATTTATTCCACAGGCCGCCAGCCAGCTTGTTCTGGATCTGAGACTCAATCTCTAACGTGTCCAGCACCGGAAACTCGATGCCTTCATTCAATCGCACTTTCAATGCGTTGTTTAAGAAATCTCGCTCGATACGACGGTAGTGAACAACTGGAATATGACCAGCCATCGCTTGCAATACTTCATCCAACACTTCATCAAGATCCGGTGCATCGATGATGTCATTGTGGGTAATACCGTGGATTACCACTGACTCCTCTTCTAGCTTCTGACTTGGGCGTAATGTCCAGTGCCTTGCTTGTCGCAGGTAGATTCGGTTAAGGGTGAATGGCACCAAGCCAATGGTTATGATCCCATCTTTAGAAGGGTTCAGGCCAGTCGTTTCGAAATCCAACGCTAAGAACATCACCTCTGAAAGTGGTGTGTCAGGCGAAGGAAGCGGTTGGCTGTAGAACTGTTTTAAGCGTTCATCCTGGGCACGTTCAAGCTTTTGAGCAAACTTAAATGGCCAATCGACCGCGGGTGATCTGAATAGTTTGTTCATAGGCCCTACTTAAACTTGTTACTGGCTTGGTAACGGAACTTAAGGAAGTTTTGCGCATTACTTAAGATTTGGAACGCATCCTTAAGGTTACGACGTTCAAAATCAGACAGGTTTTCCGGTTCGATGTTGTTATCCGGCTCAACATTGTTATCAACATCGTGCGCTTGGTGGCGAATGCGCACCAGAGAGATGAACTCCATTGCGTCCTTAAGATCCTGTGCTCTGCCTTTTGGCAAAATACCGGCGTCGATAATGTCGTCTAAGCGCTCAAATGAGTTTTTAGAGCGAGAGCCCACCGCAAGAGAGTGAACTCGAATCAAATCGGCGAGAGGAGCCGTACCACGTCGTTTGAGGTTGATGGAGTTGTTATGACGACCATCTTTCTCCATTACGAAGTCTTTAAAGAAACCAAGTGGCGGAGTACGGTTGAGCGCATTACGTGCCAGACATGCCAGGAAGCGGTTGTTCTTACGTGCACGTCTTACGATAAAGCTGTTTAGTTGCTCTGCCCATTTCAGGCGGCCATAAACACCATCTAGGTCGAAGAAGATCGATGCGTTCAATAGCGCTTTCGGGTTTGGATCATCAATCCAGTCGGCGAAGCACTCTTCCCATTCTCTGCGTGTCATGCGCCAAGTTGGGTTAGTCGCCATGATGTCACCCGTACAATACACGTAACCACATTGGTCTAAGCCGTCACAAATGAATTTTGAGAGTGCTTCAAAGTACTTGCCGTGCTTTGCTTCGTCGTAGGTGTCGTCAAGAATGATGGCGTTATCTTGGTCTGTCACCAGCAGTTGTTCATCACGCCCCATAGAGCCTAATGCTAGGAAACAATATGGAATTGGTGATTTGCCTAACTGTTCTTCCGCGAGTTCGATAATACGCTGCTTAAAGCTACGACCAATTACCGACATTGCGGTGCCAACCATGTGAGCATTGGCATCTTCGTTAACGAGACGGACAAAGCTGTCTTTCACTTGCTCAGAGAGCACTTTGAGATCTTCGATGCTTTGTTGCTGGAAGATACTACTTACTAAGAGCAGCGAGTTTTGAGATTCGTAACGGACGATGTCGGTCGCTTCGATAATACCGATTGGCTTCTTATCTTTCAGAACAGGTAAGTGGTGCACGTTGTAGCGAAGCATGGTCATCATGGCTTCGTATACATAGGCATTGTGGTCAAGAGAGATAACCTCAGGTGTCATCACGCTAGAGACTTCATCGGATGGATCTAGACCTTCTGCCAGTACGCGAGTGCACAAATCTCGGTCTGTAATAATACCGATAACGGGCGTTGAGTCGTCTTCATCATCTTCAACGATGTCAGGGTCGATGATCAGCAAGGAAGAGACATTCTCTTCCGCCATCATGGTGGCCGCTTGTTGAATGGTGCGCGTTTTCTCAATCATCGGCGCTTCGCTGGTCAGCAGCGTTTTCACTTTAGATGTCGTGAGGTCGTTGGCATCGTTATTACTTGAGTTTGCCTGACGTAAGCGCGCGTTATCCTCAACCTCTACGAAATCCGCAAAAGAGTCGTAGTTATCGTAGAGTTCTTGGAAAATAGGCTCAGGAATGCAATAGAGCAGCGTATCTTCGGTCGCTTTTACTGGGAAGCGTACCTTATTGTTGGTAAGCAGGCCCATTTGACCAAACAGATGGCCTTCATCAAGGCGGTTATACAGCTCGCCTTTACGACGATAGACTTCGACTTCGCCGCTTCGAACCATATACAGGTCATGAATTTGATCACCAAAGTGAATGATAGGTGTGTCTTGGCGGTAATAAGAAATTTCCACGCTACTGGTCACTTTCGTCAACATCTCCTCAGGGAGCTCATTGAAAGGGGGGTATTGCGCCAGAAAGTTTTGAATCTCTAATAACTCAGCATCCATAGTAATCATCCATTGGTTTGTATGATTTCATGGTACAACATTTGATAATAATTTGCCGTCACAAATCAATCTGTGAGCTAAAACCTTTTTAAAGTCTTAGGGATAGACTAACCTTTCAAATAATGGAGTGACAGTTTAAGGATGATGGGAATGTCGAAGTGGAAGCTTAGTTTTGTATCTGCAGTTTTTATGTTTTCTCCAAGTTTGTGGGCAGACACTCACAGTGTGGATATTCTTGATTACGACCACGTTTATGCAACGGCGCATTCAGGCAGTTTAAACGAAGACGCTGGGGGCAATAATAATGCATCGGCGTTTGGATTAGGTATTAGCTACACCATGACCGATGATTGGTTACTGCTTGGTGATTATAGCGCGCGTTTCATCCACCCTGACGAGAGTACTACTCGTATTGATACACTAATGGCTGGTGCGGGTTATCGTTATAGCATCAAGAAAGACTTGGATATTGTCGCTTCTTATTTGCTTGGTGTGACTAAAGGGGAAGTTGAGCTGAATGGCACCAACGAGACCTTAGAGTCGGACACGGAATTTGTCCAAGGTGTTAAAGCCGAGCTTAACTATGGCTTTGCTAAACGTTGGATTGCGAACGGTAGCGTGCAACTTAACCGCAGCGATTTATTCGATGAAGAGATTTACCACCTAGGTTTACGTTATTTAGTGACCAACAAGTTTGCGATTGGTGGCTCATACCAACATAGAGATGGTGAGGGGAGCACAGGCGTAAGTGAGAGGACGAATGAGTTAGGTGTCGAGTTCTTCCTCGAGTACTAATAGAATTAAATCTAATGCGTTACGACAGCTACAAAAAAGCCAGCTTAATCGCTGGCTTTTGCATATCTAAGTGTCTGCAAGAGCAGACTTGGTATTGTTACGATTAAAGAACCGCAGCGATACCTTTACATAGAGGGCCCATGTTTGACTTAGTCATGCCCGCTACGCTGATGCGGCCAGAGCCAACAATGTAGATTGCGAATTCGTCTTTTAGGCGGTTTACTTGCTCTTTGCTCAAACCAGAGAAAGAGAACATGCCGTTTTGGCGCTCGATGAACGTGAAGTCTGCATCAACACCTTCAGATTTCAGTGTTGCAACGAACAGTTCGCGCATCTCTTGAATACGGTCACGCATTTCAGCGACTTCCGCTTCCCATTCAGCACGTAGACCAGCATCGCCAAGGATGTGAGTTACGACAGCACTACCGTGCGCTGGTGGGTTAGAGTAGATAGAGCGAATGATGCTCTTAACTTGAGAGAATGCTGTTGTTGCTACGTCTGCAGACTCAGCAACCAAAGTGAATGCACCAACACGCTCATTGTACAGACCGAAGTTCTTAGAGAACGAGCTCGCGACTAGAATCTCTTTGTTGTATTTAGCGAAAGTGCGAAGGCCAGCAGCATCTTCTTCAACGCCTTTTGCAAAACCTTGGTAAGCAAAGTCGAATAGTGGAAGAAGCTTCTTCTCAGCAACGAGCTTAGCCAGTACTTCCCACTCTTCAGCTGTTGGGTCAATACCTGTTGGGTTGTGACAGCAGCCGTGAAGAAGAACGATATCACCTTCAGATGCTTTCTCTAGGTCTGCAACCATACCAGCGAAGTCTTTGTCTTTTGTTTCAGCGTTGTAGTAGCTGTACTGAGCTGTTTCGATACCCGCAGCAGCGAATACGCCGTTGTGGTTAGCCCAAGTTGGGTTGCTGATCCAGATCTTCACATCGCCAAGTTGGCGCTTAATGAATTCACCTGCAACACGTAGAGCACCAGTACCACCCGGAGCTTGTGCTGTTTTAGCACGTTGAGAATTTACGATTTCTGCATCTGAACCGAAAAGTAGCTTCTGTACTGCTAGGCCGTATTCAGCTGTACCTTCAATCGTTAGGTAAGATTTGGTTTTTTCGTTTTCAAGAAGTGCAGCTTCTGCTTTCTTTACTGTTTTAAGTACTGGCGTTTGACCATCTTCATTTTTGTAGATGCCAACACCAAGGTTGATTTTCTCTGCACGAGAGTCGTTTTTAAACTCTTCAGTAAGGCCGAGGATAGGGTCGGCAGGCGCAGCTAACACTTTTTCAAACATAATCTTCATCCATGTCAATTGAGAGGGGATAGTATCTATGGGTAGTTATACCTGTATGGAATTTTTAAGACAATACGAAGTGAACAGAAAGACCAAAAAAAATCCATTTCAATCAGATTTATTGACTAAAGAGGGTATTTGATAACAAAACACCCTACGGATTAACCTATAGGGTGCAAGAAGTTAGTGGTTTTTGAAAAGATTATGCGGTGGAAGTAATAAGGCTTTCTCTCTCCAGTTCGTTTTCTTCGTTTTTTCCATCTTTGTAAGTGGCCGCTATTTCAACAAAAAGGTCTTCGACGGCTAAAAAGGCTTGAACAACTTGCGGATCGAAATGAGAAGCTTCACCTTCTAAAATGATCGCTTTGGCTTGTTGATGTGTAAATGCTGGCTTATAGACGCGTTTAGAGATTAATGCGTCATAAACATCGGCTAATGCCATTAAACGACCAGATAAAGGGATGTCTTCGCCAGACAATTGATTTGGATAGCCGCTGCCATTCCATTTCTCGTGGTGAGTCAGGGAAATCTCTTTCGCCACTCTTAAGAAAGAACTGCTCCCGAGCTGCTTTTCAGCGATAGATAAGGCTTCAGCGCCAATAGCAGGGTGCCCCTTCATTATTTCAAACTCTTCGTCAGTCAATTTTCCCGGTTTCAACAGCACGCTATCAGGAACGCCTACCTTGCCAACATCATGCAGTGGCGCAGACTTATAAAGCAGTTCGATATAGTTTGGAGTTAACAAGGCTGAATGGGTTTCAGACTTACTAAGCTCTTGTGCGAGTACCTTAACGTATTCTTGAGTTCTAAGGATATGCGCGCCTGTCTCATTATCTCTCGATTCGGCAAGTGCAGATAGACTGACAATCGCGACATCGCGTGTGGTTTTCACTTCGTTTTGCGCTGTTTCCAAGCTATCGAGCATGGTGTTGGTCATGGATGCCATTGAGCCAAGTTCGTTATAGCCGAAAATAGGCAGGCGGACACCTTGCTCTCCATTTGTCACCTTGTTTAATGCGCACTCTTGGCTAAGCAAAATACGCTTAATCAGCTTGCTCCACAGTGTCATGATGACAATAGCGTAGCCGCCTAATACAAGTGCTAAATAGATGAATTCTTTGATTACGCTGATCTTGCCTGTGCCATCGAGTAAGCGGGCTGGATTGTGTTCCAGCCAAAATATGTCTTTGACTGCAATCATGGTTAGCATGGTCGTCAGTGTGACAAGAAGTACCATCACCAAGCCAATCATCTGTTTAACTAGCGAGCTTCTTTCACCGACCAGCTGAAAATCATACGTCCCTGTGGCTTCCATATCGTCCATTTGCTTTAGTTTGGCGCTTAGCTGGAGAATGGTGCCGGTAAAGAAGCCAAATAAGCTCATTCCAAATAAGACTTTTAGATTACTGTCTACGGTGAACTCGTAGCTAAGGTTGTAATACAGTGCGAATGGGATACTCGCTGCAAAGAACAGAAAGGTATCAAGCTGAGCAAACCTGCCTTGCTTAACCAAAGCGTGATTGGCGAATAAAAAGTGACGAACAAGCCAAACCAAGACAAAAACGATGCTGACGTGAGTGAAAATCTCAAGTGTGGATAGGCTCTCAAGCATCGGACACACTCGGCTACCATAAGTGCCAAAGAGCACCCCGGCGATAGCGTATAACTGGGTCGTTAGCGATTTATTATAGTTAGAAGTATCCATCGATAAGCCTTTGTTCTTGTTGATTTACATGAGCCTTAGATTGATTGACGGATAAAGACGCACGCACGATTAACATAGATGACATGAATGAGACCGGAAATTCTATCGATAGCTTTCGCGGATTGATACAAGAAAGTGGTTAGTGTTGGATTTTTGTTAGCTAGGTGGGGAATATTACAGCGTTATTATGAAGAGGTTTGAATAGCCTCGGTTGAGTCTCGAGGCTATTACGTCGATGAGGTTGCGATGAGAGCTGAGAAGATTTGCTACAACGCGACCTAACGATTATTAAAAGGCGGTTACTTTTTCAGATTGATTTCTGCTTCAATTGAACCAGTTTCAATCTCTGGGTGTGACGCCAGTTTGTCTGCTGCCCATTGGTTGATGTGCTTAAGAATTGCAGATACCGCGTGCTTTTCAGTAGGTGCTTGATCTTGCTCTACATCTAGCTTCTGCTTTGGATGTGAGCCTGTCGCATCTTCAGCAATATGGAGCCAATCTGGGTGCCAGTAGTATGGCTGGCCACTCGGTGTTGTCCAACTGTGAACACCGTTTGACTCTCCTTTATAACTTAACTGATCTGCTTCTATTTTTTTCATTGTTATCTCGCATGTTTTTGGGTTACATCAAATTATTGAGGCGTAAAGCGAATTTAGCTCTTACCTTGGGTACAAACTTAGCAAAGCTTACAAAGTTATCTGTGAACCAATTCACACAATTATAGAAATTAGGTGCAATCATATGGATAGAAGCAATAGTTGATCACGTTAATGATAAGATCACCCGTCCACAGGAATTTATCTAGGTAGTACAATTAGATGGCGCGTTATGAAGAGCTTGCAAAGGATATTCGGACTCAGATCGCTAATAACACGTGGCGTTCAGGGGAGAAGATCCCTTCTGTACGCATGAGTTGTCGTAACTATAACGTCAGTAATAGTACTGTTTTACAAGCCTATCAGTTGTTAGAAAGTGAAGGTTGGATCATTGCCAAGCCTCAGTCTGGCTACTTTGTCGCCCCTAAGGTCGACGGCGTTGACTACGAAGCGCCAGTAGCACGAGAGAAGAAGGCGATTAATGATCGCTTGTTCGATTTCTTAAAGTCCAGCTCAGCAGAAGGCGTCATTCCTTTTGGCTCCGCTTTTCCTGACCCAGACCTTTTTCCTTTACCTACCTTAACTCGTAATCTAGCCAGCGCCGGCAGGAAGATGACGGGTGCCAGTGTCATTAACAATCTACCACCTGGAAGTGAATCTTTAAGAAGGCAGATAGCACAGCGTTATCTACAGCAAGGAATTACGGTTAACCATCAAGATATTGTGATTACTTCGGGTGCGATGGAAGCTCTGAACTTGAGCCTGCAAACCGTGACTCAATCTGGCGACTATGTTGTGATTGAATCGCCGGCATTTTATGGCGCTTTGCAAGCGGTAGAGAGGTTAGGGCTCAAACCGATAGAAGTGGATGTTTGCCCAGTCAACGGATTGGATATTGAACAGTTTGAAAGCGTACTGAAGAACCATAATGTGAAAGCATGTTGGCTGATGACGACTTTTCAAAATCCGACAGGCACAAGTCTATCAGACGAAGCTAAACGCCGCGTTGTAGAGATAGCAGAGCAGCACAATACCTACATTATTGAAGATGACGTTTATGGTGATCTTTACTATGAAGGACACAAACCTAAGCCTCTGAAGGCGTTTGATAAAACGGATTCGGTTTTGCTGTGTGGTTCTTATTCAAAAAGTCTTTGCCCTGGCTACCGCGTGGGTTGGGTGGTCAACACTCGCTTCAACGATGCGATTCAGAAGTTGCAACTGCTATCCACGCTCTCTAGTAGTGCGCCAGTTCAGCTTGGTGTCGCACATTTTCTAACTCATGAAAGCTACGATAATCATCTGCGTAAATTACGTAAGAATCTCTTGCAGAGAAAAGCACGCTTTTTAGAGGTCATCAAACAATATTTCCCACACTCTATTCAGCTTGAAGAACCCGCTGGTGGCTATTTTATTTGGATACGCTTCACTGCTGGTTTCGATAGCCAGCAGTTTCATCAACTAGCGATCGCACAGGGGATAAGTGTCGCATCGGGTGATTTGTTTAGTGAGCAGGGTAGTGTGGATAACGCTATTCGACTGAACTTCTCTTATGAACTGACTCAAGAAAGAGAGCAAGCCCTGAAACTGCTTGGAAAACTCGCACATCAGTTAGCGAATTAAGTGCCGACCTAAACGCTAACTGACTCATAAAAAACGACATAATGCTAACTGTACGGTTTTAATGTGGCGAAACTGTACGCCTTATTGACTACAGAGTTGTGATTCAATAACGGTAGACCGAATATTGGAGAGACTGTTATGTTGAAGATGACTATGGGAAATGAATTGAAGCTGATTGTTGTCGCGATTGTGTGTGCGCTTCTACTTATTCTTGGCCATGTATTATTGGCAAAAGCATTCGCTGATATGGCTTGGGCGGAGTACACCACCGCTGCGATTCCATTCGTGATGATGGCGATCTGTGGCTTGGCAATAAAGTACGCTAGTAATCAAGATGTTGATTAGCACACCTATCAGGAGCTTGGTGTAGCATGACTCCTAATAACTTTTTCGTTTGTATTCTGAATATAAAAAAAACCTCCGCTATTGCGGAGGTTTTTATTTTCTTTCTTTTAATTCGAGCTTAATGCGGAATTAGAAGTTTGCAGAGCGAGGAGTACGTGGGAATGGGATAACGTCACGTACGTTGCCCATGCCTGTTACGTAAGATACTAGACGCTCGAAGCCTAGGCCGAAACCAGCGTGAGGCACTGTGCCGTATTTACGTAGATCGCGGTACCAGTTCATGTGCTCAGGGTCGATGCCTACTTCGCGCATACGCTCGTCTAGGATGTCTAAACGCTCTTCACGTTGAGAACCACCGATGATTTCGCCGATGCCTGGTGCTAGTACGTCCATTGCCGCTACCGTCTTACCGTCATCGTTCGCACGCATGTAGAATGCTTTGATGTCTTTCGGGTAGTTCTTAACGATTACTGGCGCTTTGAAGTGTTCTTCAGCTAGGAAACGCTCGTGCTCAGAAGACATATCGATACCCCATTCAACCGGGAACTCGAACTCACGACCTGAATCTAGAAGAATCTGGATTGCGTCAGTGTAGTCTACTTGTGCGAAATCAGAAGTTACAAACTGCTCTAAGCGAGTGATTGCTTCTTTGTCGATACGTTGAGCGAAGAACTCAAGGTCGTCACGACACTCTTCTAGTACGGCTTTGAATACAAACTTAAGCATGTCTTCAGATAGCTTAGCGATATCTTCTAGATCCGCGAAAGCAACTTCAGGTTCAACCATCCAGAACTCAGCTAGGTGGCGGCTTGTGTTTGAGTTTTCAGCACGGAACGTAGGACCGAACGTGTAAACTTTGCTTAGTGCACAAGCGTAAGCTTCACCGTTTAGTTGGCCAGATACTGTTAGGAATGTCTCTTTACCGAAGAAATCTTCGTTGTAGTCAACATCGCCTTTTTCTGTGCGAGGTAGGTTTTCCATGTCTAGCGTAGAAACGCGGAACATTTCACCTGCACCTTCAGCATCAGAAGCAGTGATCAGCGGAGCAGATACCCAGAAGTAACCTTGCTCGTGGTAGAAGCGGTGGATCGCTTGAGATAGGCAGTTACGAACACGCGCTACTGCACCGATTACGTTTGTACGTGGACGTAGGTGAGCTACTTCACGAAGGTATTCGATAGAGTGACGAGTTTTCGCCATTGGGTATGTTTCTGCGTCTTCAACCCAACCAACAACTTTAACGTCAGTTGCAGCAAGCTCAAAATCTTGACCTTTCGCTGGAGACTCAACAATCTTACCTGTTACTTCAACAGAGCAGCCAGTCGTTAGCTTTAGTACTTCGTTTTCGTAATTATTAAGATTATTAGGGACCACGGCCTGAATCGGGTCGAAACAAGAGCCGTCATAAATGGCAAGGAAAGAGATTCCAGCTTTGGAATCACGACGTGAACGGATCCAGCCGCGAACAGTTACTTCACTGTCTACTGCTAGCTTGCCGCCAAGTACGTCTTTTACAGGCGCGTAAGTCATGTTGGTTTCATTCTCCATTGAGGGACAAATTCAACGCAATGTTTGCAATTGATTGTTTATAGTTCGCTACATTTTGAACAAAAAACAATCGAAACATTGAGTTGTATAAACTTTTTAAATCAATGGAACATATTACCTGTCATACGGAGAGCTTCAACCTTTATTCTTGCTTGTAGAAAGAAATATTGTGTATGTCAGCCATAAAACCCAATAAGGGTTGGTTTTTTGTTCGATCTCTTAGTCTGTTTCCACTTCTTGCATGTTGTCACGTGCCACGCCTGTGATGAGTTGGTCGCTGCTCCATTGTAATCTTTGTTTCCAATAATGATTGTGTGATTACATTGAACCTCACACTATATTGTCGCGGTTTCTCCTATCTAGGAGACCATTCACCCTCTTTGTTTGTCGCGAATTCACTTTGCTGCGAATTAAAGAATCACCAGAGGAGTTTAATATTCACGTGTTAATTACGCCGCCTTAGCCCCTGCATTCTCTCTACACCCGCACTTTTCGAGCGCTCGCTCATTCATGAAAAACAGTCGAATACAATATGTCTGAACAAGGCAGGATAGGCTGTACAAGTAAAAGAGAATTACATGCTTAATTATTTAAAAACACACTGGTTATCAAATATTAAAGGAGATTCATTATCTGGGATTGTCGTTGCACTTGCATTGATCCCTGAAGCTATCGCATTTTCCATTATCGCAGGCGTCGACCCTAAGGTGGGTTTATACGCTTCATTCTGTATCTGTGTTGTCACCGCTTTAGTGGGTAGCCGTCCGGGGATGATATCCGGTGCGACAGGAGCAATGGCGCTATTGATGGTGACTTTAGTCAAAGAGCACGGACTCGACTATCTACTGGCAGCTTCATTTCTTGCAGGTGTCATTCAGATTGTTGCAGGCTATTTGAAGCTGGGTAATTTGATGAATTTCGTGTCTAAATCTGTGATTACCGGATTTGTGAACGCGCTTGCTATTCTTATATTTATGGCTCAATTGCCGGAGCTTACCAACGTACCTTCAAGCGTATATTTGTTGGTCGTATTAGGATTAGCGATCATCTACTTACTGCCTTACTTACCGAAATTGGGCAGCGCAATTCCATCACCCTTGGTGGCGATTATTGTGCTCACCATCATCAGTTTGATGTTTGGCCTAGAAGTGAGAACTATTGGTGACATGGGCAAACTTCCTGATTCGTTACCCGTGCTTTTAATTCCGAATATTCCATTCACACTTAATACCTTCGAAATCATACTTCCATATTCCATCGCTTTGTCAGTCGTTGGCATACTGGAATCCTTGATGACTGCGACCATTGTTGACGATCTGACGGATACCGAAAGTAATAAGAACAACGAGTGCAAAGGGCAAGGTGTCGCGAACATTGTTGCGTCACTGTTTGGCGGTATGGCGGGCTGCGCGATGATAGGTCAGTCGATCATTAACATTAAGTCTGGCGGCCTTACTAGACTATCCAGCATGATTGCAGGTGTGGTTCTATTGCTCATGGTGGTGTTCGCTGCAGACTGGTTAAAGCTGATACCGATGGCGGCACTTGTCTCTGTGATGATCATGGTATCGATCGGTACCTTCTCTTGGCGATCGATTGTCGAACTTAAAGATCATACCTTACCGACCAATGTCACCATGCTGGCAACGGTTGTGGTGGTTGTCTTTACTCATAACCTAGCGATTGGTGTCGCGGTTGGCGTGGTGCTTTCGGCCCTATTTTATGCTCACACGAGCAAGTCTATGGTCTTTATCTCCGATGAAGTCGTGACCAATCAAATGCATACCACTCATAAAGTTAAGGGGCATGTGTTCTTTGCTTCTTCTGATGCCTTTGTTGATTTGTTCGATTACGACAAGGCGACGTCGTTGGTCACGATCGACATTTCTGAGGCGTCATTTTTAGATAACACCTCGGTTGAAGCGCTCGATAAGGTGGTCTTCAAGTTTCGTAAGAAAGGGGCTTATGTCGATGTATCTGGCATGGATGAGGTCAGTGGTAAGCTAATCTTCAAACATGCGATGTACCACAAGCATAAAGATTTATCAGCGGTGTCGATTACGCACTAGCGGCTGTTTAAACATAGAGTTCATAGCCTAAGTAATGGCTACGTAGAAAGGTGAAGCGCTCGTGGTTGAGCGCTTTTTTGTTGGGTGACAGTTAGGTACTGTTCTCGGTTTAGGCTTTGTCTTTGGTACAAGATAACGTGAACTGATTAATCAGGGATTCTAGGTGGTCAGACAGCTCTTCTAGATCAGTACTGATATTACGCGTCTCACCTGCTGATAGTGATGTGTCGTTAGCGTGCGATGTGATGGTTTCAACTTTCTGCTGAACATCTTTGGTTGCCTGGGTAGTAGATTGCGTCTGTTGTTGAATGTTCTGCGCATGGGCGAGCACCTGTTTCATCTCTTCGACAACACTATTCATTTCAATAGAGAGTGCATCAATGTCGGTAGAGCTTTGGTGTGCTTGTTCGCACACGCGATCGGCAGAGGTTAATGACTCTTCGCTGCCTTGTTGGAATTGGTGAATAATTGATTCAATACTGCCCGTGGCCTCTGCTGTTCGAGAGGCGAGGTGGCGAACCTCGTCCGCAACGACTGCAAATCCTCGGCCTTGTTCACCTGCTCTCGCAGCTTCTATCGCAGCATTGAGTGCTAAAAGGTTGGTTTGATCGGCAATGCCACGGATCACACTCAATATCGAAGACACTTCGCCTGTCTGTTCGTTGAGTGTGGTGATCTTGTGTTTCACCTCTTCAATACTAGTGACAAGGTTCTTTATCTCGCTACTTGCATCATGGGCTTGGTTCGCACTTTTACATGCCACATCCGAAGTGTGATTGATGAGGTCAGATGCGGTTAATGTCGCTTGTTCTACATTGACCTGCTGAGCTTGTATTCCTTCAACATTACTTTGTACTTCAGCGGTCTCATTCTGCTGGTCGCTGGCGGCTTGCTCAGTAATTTGTGCGACGCTCGTCAGTTGATTGGCAGACGCGTTCAGCTTATGAGAGGTATCTTGTACTTGTTCCAAACTGCTTGATACTGTGCCCATAAACGAGTTAATTGATTTCGCCAGAGTGCCAATTTCATCTTGGCTCTGTTCCGGTAGGCGAGTGGAAAGGTCCTTATCGCTGCTGACTTGAGTCATAAAGCGAGAGGTTTGCTGAAGCGGGCGTACAATGATTTTACGAATCAGCCCCATCGTCAGCACAAAGCCAGCGAAGGAGATCACTGCCATGATACCGATCGCAGCCATAGTTTGAGTGTTAATCAGCGAATTAACATGACTCAGATTGTACTCTAGTCGAATTGCTCCCAATACTTCACCTTCTGGTGCCATATGACACGCGACACAATTGGTACCACGATAATTCTCACTCGACTTCATTGGTAGAGCTATCACCAAGCCTTTACCCCAGTCAGCAGAAAATGGCTCGATGACGGTTTCGCCTGACAAGGCTCTTTTATCAATCTCGTCAACAGGTGTTTGGTTGTCATTGCCTGGACCATACAACTTACTTACGGCTTCGGCACGTAATACTCGAACGTCTTCAATGCCTTCTTGCGCTAACGCTTTCTGACGCAGCGTTTCTTTCTGTGCCATGGTGCCTGTCAGCATCATCATATTAAGGCTATCGAAATAGTTGCTCGCTTTATCGTGAAGTTGTTCACTTAGAACGGAATTAACCAGTTGTTTTTGTTGGGAGTATTGAAAGTAGGTGGATATTGCCAGTAAAAAGGTAAATACAATGGCAAGAGCAACCAAAATCTTGAAGGTTATTGTTGAGCGCATAGGTGTTTTTATTAATTCTGATGACGCGGATACTGTACTGGCAAGAGTCCTTACCACCTATGGGGTATATCGAATAATGTGACCACACTCCGGTTGTGGTTTTGTTTCTGTGATGTAGCGAGTTTGTATAATCACTGAGGTCTAATTGGAACATCTAAAGAGTAAGGAGCCGATTTTGATAGTTTCGCCTAGCAAGTGAGTCGAAGCTGGTGCGAATAAAAGTACTATTTTGGATGGTTGAGTTTTATTAGTTAACAAGTCTTCTATTAATAATGATTATTGTTTTTTGATGTTTGGTGGTTAATTAATATCCAAATGCTTATTTTGTTCAATTTAATAGCAAAAAATGTGGTTATAGCGTTGTGTTTCAGAGTTCATTCGATAATATGAAGTCACCTCTAATGATAGAGGAAGGGCAGCAACGGATACGCTGCTTTAAATAATATGGAATGTGACTTATTGATATTGGACACATACATGAAATTCAAGATTACATCACCGATCATCGAACCCACAGAAGGGTCACCACATCAGAACATGGCTTCTTCATCTGATCACACCTCTCTATACTCTCGCTTGTACTACTCGTTTTCTACTGCCTTTTCGCGATTTAACTCCGCTTATCGCTCCTATCGATATTCGTTTTAAAGCTTAACTTCTTTCGAATTTTCTTTGCATCTTGGTTGATGACAGAGAACTACACCTATTAAAAACTAAATAAATAAGTTAAAGACAATGAATATTAAAATGATGGGTAGCTCCCTAATTATCGCTGGTACCGCTCTTGGTGCTGGTATGCTTGCAATCCCAATGGTATTAGCTCAATTCGGATTGCTTTACGGCACACTGCTAATGGTTCTGATCTGTTTCGGTACCACTTATGCCGCATTACTACTTCTTGAAGCAACCATCAAAGCGGGTGGTGGCTTAGGATTAAACTCTATCGCTAGAAAGACACTAGGCAAACAAGGGCAGCTGATCACCAATGGTCTGCTTTACGCCTTACTGATTTGCTTGCTAATGGCTTATATCTTAGGTGCAGGTGACTTGCTGAGTAAGCTGCTGTCTAACCTCGGTGTCGATATTACTGCAACAACGAGTCAAATTACTTTTACCTTGATTGCCGGTGCTGTTGTGGCGAGTGGAACAGGCGTGATTGATAAGCTCAACCGTGCACTGTTCTTCGTGATGCTAGCAAGTTTGTTTGCAACGATGGCGTTTTTAGCGCCAAGCATGACGCAAGATAACTTAATGCAGGTAACAAGTCACAATCATGTAGACCTAATTAAAACGAGTGCAATCTTGTTCACCAGCTTTGGCTTTATGGTCGTGATTCCAACATTGGTTTCTTACAACCATGAAGCAACCGATAAACAGCTTCGTAATATGGTGATTGTAGGCTCGCTTATTCCTTTAGTGTGCTACCTATGTTGGTTGTTTGCCGTGGTAGGTAACTTGAGTGAAGAGCAGTTTAGAAGCTTCCACAATGTATCTGACTTGATGGCTGCATTTGAAGCTCAGTCGCCATGGGTTGGTACTGTGCTATCTATCTTCACTGGTTTGGCGCTGCTGACTTCGTTCTTTGGTGTGGCAATGTCGCTATTCAACCAAAACCGAGACATGTTCAACCAAAATACAGCGGTGACTTACTGCATTAGCTTTATCCTGCCATTAGCGGGCTCACTACTGGCTGCGGATAAGTTTCTACAAGTGCTGAACTACGCTGGCATCATTCTGGTGTTCTTGGCGGTATTCGTACCTCTGGTCATGGTTCACAAGCAACGCTTTATGAAAGTAGCAGAAGACAGGTACAGCGCAGAAGGTGGCAAACCAATGATGCTTTTCTCATTGTTGTTTGGTTGCTTCTTACTTATCTCTCAAGTGATTTAACCATTGCTGTGCTGAACAGCAGCTGATATTGAGACATAAAAAAAGGAACGCATATGCGTTCCTTTTTTTGCTTGTTTGTTAGCGAGAGTCGATTAACAAACAACCTTAACAGCCAAACCACCTTGAGATGTCTCACGGTATTTAGCGTTCATGTCTTTACCGGTTTCTAGCATTGTTTCGATAACTTTATCTAGAGAAACAGTAGGAGCTGAAGAACGACGAAGTGCCATACGAGTTGAGTTGATTGCTTTTACAGCAGCAATACCGTTACGCTCGATACATGGTACTTGTACTTGGCCAGCAACTGGGTCACATGTTAGACCTAGGTTGTGCTCCATTGCGATTTCCGCAGCCATACATACTTGCTCAGGGCTACCACCCATAAGCTCAGCAAGACCAGCAGCAGCCATAGAACATGCCACGCCAACTTCACCCTGACAGCCAACTTCTGCACCAGAGATAGAAGCATTACGCTTGTAAAGACCACCGATAGCGCCAGAAGCCGCGAAGTAACGGATGTAGTCTTTCTCAGTCACAGTTTGGATGAACTTATCGTAGTAAGCTAGAACAGCAGGGATGATGCCACATGCGCCGTTTGTTGGTGCAGTAACTACACGACCGCCAGCTGCGTTCTCTTCGTTTACTGCGAATGCGAACATGTTTACCCAGTCAACAACAGACATTGGATCGTTTGTTGTTTTTTCTGAAGTCATTAGCTGTTGGCGTAGTGCAGCAGCACGGCGAGGAACACGCAGTGGACCAGGCAGGATACCTTCAGTATTCATACCGCGATCCATACACTCACGCATTGTTTTCCAGATGTTTGCGAAGTAAGTACGAGACTCTTCGTCAGAGTGGAAAGCTGCTTGGTTTTTCATAACCAGAGTGCTGATAGAAAGACCGCTGTCTTTACACTGATTAACTAGCTCTTCAGCTGTTGTGAATTCGTAAGGTGCTTTGATTGGGTTCTCTTCTTCTTTGCCGAAGTTCTCTTCGTCAACGATGAAACCACCACCAATTGAGTAGTAAGTTTTTGAGTATGCAACTTCGTCGTCAATCCACGCGTGGATGCTCATGCCGTTCTCGTGTAGAGAAAGGTTGCTAGTATGGAAGTTCATACCACCATCGCGAGGGAACGAAACTGTGTGACAGTGCATGCCAACAGGAAGGCGTTCAGTTTCTTCTACGCGAGCAATAAAGCCCGGGATAGAATCGATATCAACACGCTCAGGAGTATTGCCAGCAAGACCCATGATGATTGCGATATCTGTGTGGTGACCTTTCCCTGTCAGTGATAGTGATCCATATACGTCCACGGTGATTTTAGTGATGTCGCGCAATTTTCCCATTGAACGTAGGTCATCAATAAATTCTTTACCCGCTTTCATTGGTCCAACTGTGTGCGAGCTCGATGGACCAACACCGATTTTATAGATATCAAATACACTAATCATAGCGATTACCTCAAAAAGAGAGCCTCCCAAGGGGAGTAGGGAGGCTCATTTATTATCATTATATTTTGTGTCTAATCTCGCGATATAAGATGAAAGGCATCTTATAAAAGCTGCTTATAGATTAAAGAGCGCCGTAGATTACAGAACTAATAGCCGCTAGACCACATAAAGCTGTAAAGATTTGTACAGGTGCTGAAGTTTTGTACTTAGCCATTGCTGGTACTTTGTTCATCGCGAATACAGGCATTAGGAACAGGATAGCTGCAATCATTGGAGCACCCATTGTTTCAATCATGCCTAGGATGCTTGGGTTAATTACTGCAACAATCCAAGTAGTCACAACGATGAACGCTAGAGATACTTTTTCGATAGTGCTTACTGAAGAACCAGAGCGAGACTTGATTAGACCAACAAGACCTTCGTGAGCACCTAGGAAGTGACCGAAGTAGCTAGAAGTGATTGCTGCGAACGCTACTAGAGGACCCATGTAAGAGATAAGTGGAGACTCGTGAACGTTAGCTAGGTAAGAAAGTACAGAGATGTTTTGTGCTTGCGCTGTTGCTAGTTGCTCTGGAGATAGAGAAAGTACAACAGAGAATACGAAGAACATAACGAAACCCATTAGCATCATTGCCGCACCGCCAGTGATAGCGTCAGTTTTCTTAACTGCGTTTTCACCGTATACACGACGTTGCTCTTTAGAGAACTGAGAGATGATTGGGCTGTGGTTGAAAGAGAACACGATGATTGGAATTGCAAGCCAGATAACAGAAGGCATTGTTGACCATTCAGGCGTTACTTCCATCATTGAAGTGTTCCAATCTGGAACTAGGTAGAAAGACAGTGCTAGTAGGATGAATACTAGTGGGTAAACCATTGCTGAAGTTGCTTTCAACATTAGATCTTTACCGAATACAACGCCCGCTGTCATAGCAAGAATAAGTGCACCAGAAAGAAGAGGGCGAGGAATAGACTCCATGCCCATTTGGTTTACTAGGAAAGAATCAACAGTGTTTGTGATACCAACACCGTAAATCAGAACGATTGGGTAGATAGCGAAAAAGTAAGCGAAAGTAATAAGGTTTGCGCCGGTCTTACCGAAGTGTTCTTCTACTGTATCTGTAATGTCAGCTTCAGGGTTTTTTGCAGACAGTACGAAACGTGCTAGAGATTTGTGTGCGAACCAAGTCATTGGTGCAGCAATAAGAGCTAGGATAACTAATGGCCAAAAACCACCCGCACCAGCTTTAATTGGAAGGAATAGTACGCCAGCACCAACTGCTGTACCGAATAGTGATAAACACCAGGTAAAATCTTTATAGTTAAACTTGCTTGAATCTTTAACGGCATTTGCCGAAGAAGTTGTTGTGTTCATGTTAAATTACTCATTTTTTGGGAACAGGAAATAAGTCGGGGCTAATTCTGCAGAATTTTCTTCGGCAAAAAATAGATCTAAATCATGTAATGAAACGGCGTGTCACATGATATGCGAAAAACGGATTTTTGATCACGAAAATGCCGTGCTACATGTGATTTATGTTCATGTCTGGCATTAGTTTTTTTTATCCGAAAGGGGTGGTTGTACAGATTTATACCAAGTAAACGTTTGCGTAAAATTGCATTAATAAATCTGTTCCATAGAAAGGCTAGCGTTTGTTAACAGAGATTAAACAAAACGTAGTTGCTATGTAATTTGTTGCACTACATGCTGCTGCAATGATTGGATGATTTGTGCCGTGACGCCCCATATAAGGTGCTCTTCGAAGGGCATCGCGAAAACACGATGTTTGATTTGCTTAAAGTTTACTGTGTGGCTATGCAGCTTCGCTTGGTCTAAAACATAGGTAGCTGGGACTTCAAAAATGGACGCAACCTCGTTCTCATCAATGATGGGTTTATAGTCAGGATCGACTAATGCGACAATCGGCGTAACAGAAAATTTACTAATAGTACTCAAGGTGGGTAATTGCCCAACAATTTTAACCTGATCCGATCGAATTCCTACCTCTTCATGAAGCTCTCTAAGTGCAGTAAATTGCATAGATGGGTCGGAAAGCTCATGTTTACCGCCAGGAAAGCTAACTTGCCCCGGGTGATGTTTTAAATGAGCCGCTCTTTTAGTAAAAATGACATGTAAACCATCTTCCCTTTCAACTAAACCGACCACAACGGCCGCTTTGCGCAATTCATCATCACTAATATGAGAAACGCGCTCTACTGATTCAGGGTGATAACCAGCAGGAGGGTTAAGCTGAAACTGCTGAAGGAAATTATCTCGGTTCATAACATACCAATATATTGATTATTATGCCTTTAAGTATAGGCACAACCGACAGTGGAACGCCAACCTAACCATCATCGGAGCTGTTAACCTTTAGAACTGCCTGTGATTGCTTTGGCTACTTACTGTTTCTCGGTTTTTGCTATATTCAATATGAGCATATGGGAGAGTCAACTTGGGCGAGGTCATAAAATTAACCAAGAAAACGTACTTTTTTTGATCAAGAATTTGATAACAACAACTTAGTGGCTCATTCTAAAAAGAAATAGATCAAAAGGTATGAGATGAAAGGAATCATATTCACCGAATTTTTAGAGCTTGTTGAAGATAAGTTCGGTTTAGAGCTTTTGGAAGAAGTGCTAGAAATGTCGGAAGATGAGGGGATCTACACATCGGTTGGTAGTTATGACCATAAAGATCTAGTGAAGCTCATCATTAACCTAAGTAAAAAAACGGATATTGACGCCGCCAGCTTGCAACGAGTGTTTGGCCAATCGGTGTTTAAGAATCTATTGGCTTCAATTCCTAATAAAGCGAGTCTCAAACACAGCAATACGACGTTCCAATTTATCCAGCACGTTGAGCGTTACATTCACGTTGAAGTGAAAAAGCTCTACCCAGACGCAGAGCCACCGGAGTTTAGCTTTATCACGACAACAGAAGCCCAGCTTGTTTTCGATTATAAAAGCGCACGATGCATGTCTCATGTTTGTTTAGGGCTAATCGAGGGATGTGCCGAGTACCATGGCGAATCGATTGCAGTGGACATGACACCTCAAAATGATGACCAAAGTGTGGTTAGGTTTAATCTCAAAGTAGAAAAGTAATATGAGTTTGGTAACCGCGCTAGAGAGCAAACTAAAGCGCCAAATAGCCGCCCGCAAAGTGGCTGAAGCTCTGTTGGAGCAAAAAAGTCTTGAATTGTTCGAAGCCAACCAACAGCTGGAGCTTGCCCTGCGGCAGTTGGAAAAACGTTCCAACGCGAACATTCGTCGTATCGAGTTTCAAGAGCAAATTGATAATCTATTGATAGATTTTGGTCGCGCGTTTCTTCGAAGCGACTTAGATGATGTGATGCTGTCTCAACTGACCACAAACGTGACAAACAGTTACCTTATTGAAGCTAGCCGCTTAATATTGCCATCGAAGCTGCTTCCACAACTTCAAACCTACGATTATGGTGATGCATCGGTTGGTGATTTCGACCCAAAAATCGGAGAAACACAATGGGAAGGTGATCTACTCACTGTACCGCTTGAAGTTGAGAAGGTTATCGTCGGAGCATTGATCGTAAAGGTCAACCTATCTGAACAAGATGTCGATTTTATCGAGAGCCAACTCTTATTGGTTACAGATCTTATCTGCAGTGCCATTACTCACCAATTAGCTATCAATCGAAATATTGAGTCTCGTAAGCGAGCAGAGGAATCTGAACGAGCGACGCGCGATTTTGTGGCGATGATTAACCATGAGCTAAGAACGCCGCTCAACGGTTTATTGGGAAGTGCTGAATTAATCAGTGATACCGAGCTCAACAGTTCCCAACGTGAAATTGTGAATAACCTAAGTCAATCAGGTGAGTTTTTAAGGACCATCATCAATGACTTATTGGACTACAGCAAAATCAATGCGGGCATGTTGGAGCTGATTCCAAAGAAGTTTGCACTACTTGATTTAAGAAACACCATTGAAAGCATCTTTACGAATCGAGCCAAAGAGAAGCAGCTTGAATTTAATATCAGCGTGGCACCAAATGTTCCATCTCACTTCAAAGGCGATTTAGAGCGCATTACTCAGCTCTTTGTAAACCTCATCGGTAATGCGATTAAGTTTACCGAAGAGGGGCATGTGAACGTTGATATTGAATGGGACAACGAGCATTTCGTTTTCTCTGTGGAAGATACTGGGGTTGGGATTGCTAAATCCGCCCACAAAACACTCTTCGAACCTTTTACACAGGCGGATAATTCGAGTAGCCGAAATTATGAAGGTACAGGCCTTGGTTTAGCTATTTGCCGTAAGTTAGTGGCGTTGATGCGTGGCGACATTGGGGTGACCAGTGTTGTAGGTACTGGCACCACCTTTACTATTTCGGTTCCGCTTCAAGTGGTCGATATGCCAACAGAAAGCGACCAAGTATCGAAAGGCTTTGAAACTGAGGTCGAACTGTCATTACTTAAAGTGTTGGTGGTTGATGATATTAAGATGAACCAGATCATCATCCAACAGATGTTACGTAAGCATGAGATAGAGCCAGCCATCGCCAGTAATGGTATTGAGGGGCTGGAATTGGCATCTCATAATGAGTATGACATTGTATTTATGGATTGCCGTATGCCAGTGATGGATGGTTTTGAAGCAACAGAGAAACTCAGAGAGAAAGGCTATGAAAGATCTATTGTTGCATTGACTGCGGGAACGACCTTAGAAGAGCGTGAACGCTGCATTCAGTGTGGTATGGATGACATTCTGAGTAAGCCATACACTGCCAACGACCTTAAAGATATGCTCAAGAAGTGGGGCATGACTCCGTCCAATGCCGCCTGATAGTATCCATATATTATTTGAGAGACTAAAAAGCCGAAGTGATCATTTAGATGACTTCGGCTTTCTTATACTTTTAGCGTTTAGTTAACCTAGCACTCTTCAAGCACGGGTAGGATACGGCTTAGCTTATCCAGCGTCTCTTGGTATTCAGACGCACAATCACTATCGAATACCACACCACCGCCAGCCCAAGCGTAAAGCGTATTGTTCTCCGCCACTAAAGTTCGGATGGTAATGCTGGTGTCCATTCTGCCGTTTCGGCTAATATAGCCAATGCTTCCACAATAAGCAGATCGTCTATGTGGCTCCAGTTCTTCGATGATCTGCATTGCACGAACTTTAGGTGCACCAGTAATAGAACCACCGGGGAAGCAAGCCCTCAGTAGATCTGTCGCTGAGTATTGATAATCAAGGTCGGCCCTTATTGTACTCACTAAGTGATGCACAGCAGGGAAGCTTTCAATATCGAACAATTTAGGGACATGAACCGTTCCTGGCTTTGCCACTCGACCGATATCATTACGAAGCAGGTCGACAATCATCAGGTTTTCAGCCTGGTCTTTATCCGCGCTCGCTAGGTCTTGTGCATTTGAGTCATCGATCACATGGTCATCAGAACGGGGGCGAGTACCTTTGATCGGTTTCGTTTCAATAACGTTATCTTTTAGCTCTAGGAAGCGTTCTGGTGAGACACTAATAATGGCACTGTTCGCCAAACGGATGAAACCAGAAAACGGAGCTGAGTTGTACTGCTCAAGTTTTTCGTAGGCCAACCATTCGCTACCTTGGTATTTGGCATTGAAGCGCTGAGCCAAGTTGATTTGGTAACAGTCACCAGACAACAGATATTCTTGAACGCTATCGAACTTATCTGCGTAGCTCTGCTCGCTCATGTTCGATTGCCACTGTGTCGTTAGGCTAAATTCTTCAACGCTAGGTTGAGCTTGTTGTTGAGATAACCAATCCCAGTGAACTTCGATGTTTTGTCCAACCACACAGGCTGTTTTCAACTTGTGGTCAACCACAATTGCCCATTCATACAGACCCACCGCCATATCGGGTGCATCAATATCACGTGTTGAGGTAGCCGGAAGTATTTCCACTCGGCGGCCTAAATCGTAGCTAAAGTAACCTAACGCGCCGCCTACGAATGGTAAGTCTGAATGCCCATTAGTAGCAGGTAACAACTGTTGTTGATATTGGTCGAGTAGCTCAAAAGGATCGGAATCTGAAACCTCGCACGTCTCTTTAACATTAATGGTGGTTTTTGCACCGATTGTTTCGAAGGTGGCGATGGGTTGAGCAACTAAAATGTCGTATCGACTATCAACGTGGCTTTCTGAAGCGGAGCGTAATAGCATTGCCCACGGCAGGTTTTCGATATGAGAAAACAGCTGTTTAGCCAAAGTTGATTGATATTCAAGCGGCTTGATTTGGATAGCGCGAAATTCGTTGTTATTCATTTGTTTAATTTGTGACAAAGAGTTCGATCACTGCATGGCTTGTGAGAGGAAGCAAGAGTATCATAAATTGAAAATAAAATGGGTTCTTGATTAGGGCGTGTTGATCTTTCGAGCTGATTTTTGCAGCGAGTTGCTGGGCCTTTATACAAGGCAGAGGCGTCGACGTGTAGCTAGCCTACATGAGAGGCCGATAACGTAGTAGAAATGACCAGCAAACGCTGCCCGAAGGGTTCGGCTAAAAGCGTTTTACTCTTTGTTGAGGGAGATTTGCTTAGAGTGACTAGGCTACTTCCCCCTCGCCGCGATTAAAACGCTTTTATCTCGAACAAAATTGAACCACGAAAGGTCTACACGCCCTAGAACATTGTAATCCAAGTGGTTTAGTTTAAAGCTATGCAAGCGATTGCTAAAGCAACTAAATACAGCTCAACACAATAAAAAGCTAAACCTACTGATCTCATTTAGCGTTATTCGTTAAATAGTGAACCCACATGGAACTAGAACAATAAAGAGGCATGCAATGACGGTTATTCGTAAGCAAGATGTGATCAGCAGTGTCGCTGACGCACTTCAGTACATTTCTTATTATCACCCTTTAGACTTTGTCCAAGCCCTAGAAAAAGCGTACGAGAAAGAAGAGAGCCAAGCAGCTAAAGATGCGATCGCTCAGATTCTGATTAACTCACGTATGTCTGCGGAAGGTCACCGTCCTATCTGTCAGGATACTGGTATCGTTACTTGTTTCGTGAACATCGGTATGGATGTGAAGTGGGAAACGGATCTAACAGTACAACAAATGGTTGATGAAGGCGTTCGTCAAGCTTACAACAACCCAGATAACCCACTGCGTGCATCTGTCCTAATGGACCCTGCAGGTAAGCGTATTAATACTAAAGACAACACACCTGCGGTTGTCCACATTAATATGGTTCCGGGCAACAAAGTTGAAATTCAAATCGCGGCGAAAGGCGGCGGTTCAGAGAACAAAACTAAAATGGTTATGCTAAACCCTTCTGATGATATTGCAGAATGGGTAGAGAAGACGCTACCAACGATGGGCGCAGGTTGGTGTCCACCGGGTATGCTTGGCATAGGCATCGGCGGTACCGCTGAGAAAGCCGCGGTACTTGCGAAAGAGTCCCTGATGGAGCACATCGATATCCAAGAGCTTATCGAGAAAGGTCCTGAGAACGCAGAAGAAGAGCTTCGTCTAGACATCTTCAACCGCGTAAACAAACTGGGTATTGGCGCACAAGGCTTGGGTGGTCTAACTACCGTTGTTGATGTGAAGATCAAAACTGCACCAACACACGCAGCGTCTAAGCCAGTATGTTTAATCCCTAACTGTGCAGCAACGCGTCACGTGCACTTCACATTAGATGGCAGCGGCCCAGCAGAGCTAACGCCACCCAAGCTAGAAGAGTGGCCAGACATCACTTGGGAAGCGGGCGAAAACACACGCCGTGTGAACCTTGATGAAGTGACTAAAGAAGACGTTCAAGAGTGGAAGACGGGTGAAACGGTTCTTCTATCAGGCAAAATCCTAACGGGCCGTGATGCAGCGCATAAGCGTATTCAAGGCATGCTTGAAAGCGGTGAAGGTCTACCTGAAGGCGTCGACTTTAAAGGCAAGTTCATCTACTACGTTGGTCCTGTGGATGCAGTAGGCGACGAAGCGGTAGGTCCTGCGGGCCCAACAACGTCGACACGTATGGATAAGTTCACAGACATGATGCTAAACGAAACGGGCATCATGGGCATGATCGGTAAAGCGGAACGTGGTCCTGCTACGGTTGAATCAATCAAAGAGCATAAAGCGGTTTACTTGATGGCTGTAGGTGGCGCTGCTTACCTAGTAGCAAAAGCAATCAAGAAAGCACGTGTTGTTGCGTTTGAAGATCTTGGTATGGAAGCGATTTACGAGTTTGAAGTTGAAGACATGCCAGTAACGGTTGCGGTTGACTCAACGGGCGCAAACGCTCACCAGATCGGCCCTGACACGTGGAAAGTGAAAATTGCCGAAGCTGAAAAAGCTTAATCAACCGAAGTCAAAAAGTCGTAATTGATGCTGACCTCAGCGTTTGAATTGCAAGTTTTGACAGAAAGTTAAAGACAAAAGTGCAGCATTATCTGCACTTTTGTCTTATTATCAATGATATAGTGATAAACACATCGTTTGATATAAGAACATAGGAGAGAGGAATGCCTCGTTTTATTCAGATCCTACAAATTATCTTGGCAGTGGTGATTGGTAGTTTCATTGGTTACGATTTGATCTTGCACGGAATCAGCATCTTTAACGAAAAATACGTAACCATTACATGTGTATTGTGGTTGATTGCTGAGATAGCACTGTTTGTTATCTACAAGCTCATAGAAGACGATTAGTCTTCTATTCATTAAAGAATTTCAAAGCCCCTGATTATGAATGTAGTCAGGGGCTTTTATTCATCTAGCATTAAGAATGGGTATTGCATACTCACCACTATTAGCAAAAGAACAAGCAACAGCATACAAACTATCCCAACAGGGAAAGAACATAGGCTTGCCTCTCTATCATCATAACCAGCTTGCCTAAATATCACGGAGTCGTTCAAATGAAACACCTAACTCAAGAAATGAGTGACTTTATAAGCAGAGGAACGGATTCTCACATTAGAGTAGCGGTCACGGGTCTGTCTCGTGCAGGTAAAACAGCATTCATTACCTCGTTGGTTAACCAACTTCTTCATACCTCTACTCATAAGAATCTACCGCTTCTTGCATCAGCGAGAGATGGAAGAATTATTGGTGCAAAGCGCATCCCACAACACAACATGATGATTCCGCGTTTTTCTTATGACGAAGCGATGGAATCATTAAATGGTCAGCCACCAGAGTGGCCAGTACCAACACGTGATGTCAGTGAAATTCGCTTAGCCATCAAATATAAGCCGGCAAAAGGCGCGAAGAAGTTACTGAGTAAAAACAGTACCCTTTATCTCGATATTGTTGACTATCCGGGTGAATGGTTACTTGATTTACCGTTACTGGACATGGATTTTGAAACGTGGAGTCAATCTCAGTTTGCCGCATTAAAAGGTGACCGAGAAACTTACTCGCAAGAGTGGAGTGCAATGCTTGGCGACGTTGACCTATTGGCTGAAGCTGATGAGAAGAAACTGGTTAACATTGCGGATAGCTACACTCAGTACCTTCATACTTGTAAGAGCAATGGACTACATTGGGTGCAACCGGGGCGATTTGTATTACCTGGTGAACTTGAAGGCGCACCTGTGTTGCAGTTTTTCCCCTGCACCGCACCACAAGGTAAATTCTCGAAAACAAGTAACTATGCGGTGCTGAAAGCACGTTATGAAGAGTACCAACAGAAGGTTGTTAAAGCGTTCTACAAGAATCATTTCTCAACCTTCGACAGACAAATTGTGCTGGTGGATTGCTTGCAGCCACTCAATGCCGGCTATGACTCTTTCATGGATATGCGTGGTGCACTTGAACAGTTATTGAAGAGCTTTAAATATGGTCGAAGCAATATCTTGAGACGTTTGTTTGCTCCGAAGATCGATAAGATCCTGTTTGCTGCGACCAAGGCAGACCATGTAACACCAGATCAGCATCCAAACTTAGTGTCACTGCTGCAGCAGATGGTACACCCTGCTTGGCAACAGGCGGCGTTTGAGCATATCGATATGAGTTGCATGAGTATCGCATCTATTCAAGCGACCAGCGCAGGTTATATCTCGTCGGGCTCGGACAATGTGCCAGCGCTGCAAGGTGTTACTTTGGATAACGTTCCTCAGACTATGTATCCGGGTGAGGTGCCACGCAAACTGCCGAACAAGCAGTATTGGGAAACCAACCAGTTTGATTTCACGAGCTTTAGGCCAATGGAACAACACTCTGATGAGCCTTGTCAGCACCTAAGGATTGATAAGGTTTTAGAGTATCTCATTGGCGATAAGTTGAAGTAATTGAGGTAATAAAAGATGAGTGAATTAAAAACAAAGCAGGTCTTTAATGAGCCGCTGAAGACCTCTTTTGATGACAATGATAATGCTTTTGGTAAACAAGGCGTGGGCGAAGCGACTCCAGAATTAGGCGCTCAGCAGTTGTTTACGGAACAAGAGAAATTTGTACCCGTAGCACCACAAGTTGAGAGCGAGCTAGATGGCGAAGCCGAGCAACAACTGGAACAGATCATTCGCCCAAGTAAAAAGAGAAAGTGGTTAGGTTCTGGCTTACTGGTTGCTTTCGCGGGCTTAGTGGGCTGGCAGGCGATTGATTCTGTCATCACTGCGATTCAATCAGCAGATTGGCTCGCGCTCGGTTGGGCAGGTTTCATTGCGGCAATCGCTTCATTGGGCTTAGGAGCAATCGGCAAAGAGCTGTGGAAGCTACGATCATTGAAAGATCACTTTAGCGTACAAGAGCAGAGTGAAGAGTTACTACAAAGCCAAAGTGTCGGCAAAGGCAAAGCGTTCTGTGAAAACATCGCTAAGCAAGGCGGCATTATTGCGGAGTCTCCGGCGTTCGATAAGTGGAGAAACAGCATCAACCCAGCACACAGTGATGCCGAAGTGTTGGATATGTACGATGCGTTGGTTATTGCACAGCAAGATAAAGTGGCAACTCAAATCGTGACTAAGTTCTCGACTGAATCGGCGGCTTTGGTGGCGGTGAGCCCATTAGCTGCGGCAGACATGCTGCTGGTGGCGTGGCGTAATTTCACCATGATCGACAAGTTAGCTGATGTGTATGGCATTGAACTTGGCTACTGGTCTCGCATCAAACTGTTCAAGTTGGTGTTAATCAACATGGCAGCTGCCGGCGCAAGTGAACTCGCGATTGATGCAAGCATGGACTTAGTTTCCATGGATCTGGCTGGCAAAGTCTCAGCGAGAGCTGGGCAGGGCTTGGGTGTTGGTATCCTGACTGCTCGATTGGGTCTAAAGGCCATGACACTGCTTCGCCCTATGCCTTGGCACAATGAACGCAAAGTAAAACTGGCCGACATGCGCAAAGCCGTCCTTTCTGAAATAAAGCGTATTACCCTTAAATAAAACGTACGTCTTTGAAACAAAATGTATGACATTGAGTGGTTTGCGAGCGAAGAGTAAACATATGTTTACTCTTCTTCTTGACTGAACTCAGACCTTAATTCACACTACTGTCAACTTATCCTGACACCTATAATAGGACTATTTGTGCGTCTTGAAGTATTGTGTGAAGACCGACTCGGCTTAACGCGTGAGTTGCTCGATATCTTGGCCTCAAAAAGCATTGATTTACGAGGAATCGAAATCGATGTTAAAGGCATTATTTACCTGAACTGCCCTGATATTGATTTTGATGCTTTTAGTGAACTTATGGCTGAAATTCGTCGAATTTCAGGTGTAAAGGATGTACGAAAAATACAATTCATGCCAAGCGAAAGGCACAACACTGAGCTGA
Source organism: Vibrio sp. 99K-1 (assembly GCF_013114585.1). Lineage (NCBI taxonomy): Bacteria > Pseudomonadati > Pseudomonadota > Gammaproteobacteria > Vibrionales > Vibrionaceae > Vibrio > Vibrio sp. 99K-1. The sequence continues at coordinate 105,528 of NZ_VTXF01000010.1, read as the reverse complement.
TCGCTTTGCTTGCTAACCTACCTGATCCCGTTATTGCGATTGACCTTAAAGGTTCAGTCGATATGGCAAACCACGCTGCACTCAACCTATTTGGCAAGCAAGAAGACGAAGTTATTGGCGAACCGCTCGCGTCCTTCGTACCTAGCTTTAACTTTGGTCGTTGGATCGAAGGTGAAGTTACACGCCACCGTGAAGTTGTTGTGTTGGACGGTTTAGACTTCTCTATTGAAATCCTACCTATCTATCTGGGTGGAGACGTCAACGAACCTGTGCTTGCGAGCGCGGTGATGACGATTCGTTCTTGCAACCAAGAGATGAATACGCCCGATGCGATTCCGGAACAGAACAACTTAGGCTTTGAGCATTTTGTTGGTGTTTCTAATCGCCATAAAGCGTTAATCAGCCAAGCTAAAAAACTGGCGATGCTGGACCAGCCTCTGCTGATTGAAGGCGATACAGGTACAGGTAAAGAGATGTTGGCGAAAGCGTGTCATAACCGCTCAAACCGCTCGTCTTTCCCATTCTTGATTCTGAGCTGTGCATCGATGCCTGATGACGTAGCAGAAACCGAGCTGTTTGGTCACGCCCCAGGTTCATTCAATCATGAACAAGGTCATAAAGGCATTTTCGAACAAGCCAATGGCGGTACCGTATTTTTAGATGAGATTGGCGAAATGAGCCCACATCTACAAATCAAACTGCTTCGCTTCCTACAAGATGGTTCATTCCGTCGTGTGGGCGAAGAAGAAGAGATGCACGCTGACGTTCGTATTATTGCGTCAACGCGTCACCGTCTTTCTGAACTTGCTGATTCTGGCTCGTTCCGTGAAGACTTGTTCTACCGTTTGAATGTACTGACTCTCTCTATTCCAGCATTGCGTGAACGTTCTAACGACGTAGCACCATTACTGGAACTGTTCGTAGCTAAATACGCGCAGCAGCTTGGTATGTTAAAGCCTAAGCTTACTCAAGAGTTAATCGACCAACTTGGTAATTACCAATGGCCGGGTAACATTCGTCAGTTAGACAACATGGTATTACGTGCGCTTACTGAGCTCGATTCAGACACGCTATCGGTTGAGCAGTTCCACTTGCCTCAGTTAGAAACCATGACAACAGGCATGGCGAACTTGAGCTTAGATGGTTCTCTGGATGAGATCATGAAAGACTATGAGTCTCAGATCTTGGAGAAGCTTTACCAGTCATTCCCATCAAGTCGTAAGTTAGCTAAGCGTTTGAACGTGTCTCATACCTCTATTGCGAATAAGCTTCGTGATTACGGTATCAGAAAGAACTGATCGAATAAGACCTAAATTATGGAAGATTTGAGCACACCAGAACGCATTTACAAGCGAGATGGAAATCTGATTCTACGTACCGCTGAGATAGACGATGCGACGATGATCAGTGAGTACTTTCAGGTGAATCGAGAGTATCTCAAACCTTGGGAACCGATTCGTGAAGATGCATTTTTTGAGAGAACAGGCTGGGCACAGCGCCTAATTAAGCTAAACGAGCTTCATAAAATGGGGCTCGGCTACTACTGTTTATTGATTAATGCCGATACTAACGAAATGTTAGGGACTATCTCGTTCAGTAATTTGTCTCGTTTCCCGTTCTATGCATGTAACGTAGGCTATTCACTTGCAGAGCAAGCTCAGGGCCATGGTTACATGCGCAGAGGTCTCAGTATGGCGAAAGACTACATGTTTGACGTGCAGAACATGCATCGCCTAATGGCGGGTTATATGCCTCACAATGAACGAAGTGCGGGCGTACTTGAGCATCTCGGTTTTGTACGTGAAGGTTTTGCTAAAGATTACCTACAAATTAACGGTAAATGGGAAGACCACATACTGACAGCGCTCGTGAATCCTAATTGGGAAGATAGACGCAACATATAGACAACGCAGTCTATAAGCTCACATACGAGCAGTGATTTAAAAAGGCAGCGAATAGTAAGCGATGTAGCGTTGCTGCCTTTATTAAAAGAACATAGAGCCATGGTTGAACCATCGGCCTGAGAAGATATTTGAGGAATTTTGATGTCATACACAACTTTGGACGAATACCAAAGAAAATGGATTTTTACTCACCAATCGATGCCACTTCCGGCTGAGGATTTGGAAAAGATTAAGCCAATGACACAGGCAAGAGCGTCTCAGTTTTGGAAAGAGAACGTGAGTCCTCAAAGTCCAGATGCTGAGCGACTAAGCTCGCAAGATTGGCCTAGCAAGGCATCGAACTGGAAAGAAGAGATCAGCTGGATGGCACATTGGGAAGCCGATGAGCCGGAAATGCCAGAAGAGATCCTTAACTTTATTGACTGGCAAGATGACGTAACTGTTTATTTTTGTTATGAAAAATATAATGTTCTTGAAACCAAATGGGCCGTTTTCAAGAAGCATTGGAAGAACTTTTTGTTCTACGATGATGGTCCAATTCTGTTAGGCCGTCGTCGCTCTGAAGCGCTTTGGTTTGCGACGAATGGTACTGTGAAAATCGGTAACCGAGCATAAGCTGAAAACGAATTTTAAACGGTAGAAAAGCGAGCATAGTGCTCGCTTTTTTTATTTTAGTTGGGCGTAACGTTTACTCATTTTGTTTTCGTACATTTGCTCATCTGTTAGTCGAATTAACTCTTCGATAGGTGGAATATTTGACGAGTAAATAAGTGAACCATGGCTAAAAGTTGCGTGGCAATCTATACCTAGTTTTTGGGAATGTTTGTTAAAGTCGGATTGAACTCGGCTTATTATCTTATTTAGAGAGTCTTCGGTGATGTCTCTACACAATAAGAGAAACTCATCTCCTCCAAGTCTTCCACAAATATCATCCTTACGAGTGTTACGTTGAAGTGAATGAGAGAAGGACTTTATATATTGGTCGCCAATATTATGTCCGAAGTTATCATTAACATACTTAAGTCCGTCGATATCAAAATAAACAGTTCCAATACTCACGCCATTTTCTATAGTGCTATCGATGAATTTGGGTGACTCGCTTAATATCGCTCTACGATTAAATACTTGAGTCAATTCGTCGTGATTAGACGTATACTTCAATTTGCGTACTCGTTCCGCAGTATGTACTTCTCTTTCTAATAGCGCGCGAATGCTCTCCATTAAATTTATTTGTATTGGTTTATAAGAGGTCTCTTTAGTATCTAGCGCACAAAGTGTTGCAAACATGCTGCCGTCCGATTGGAAGATCGGCAAGCCTAGGTAAGAGACGTAGCCCATCTGCGTGAGTTCGGGATTGTCGCTCCATTCCTCTTTACCAGACGCATTTTTTACATAAAGCATTGCTCTGGTTTCCATCACTTTCTTGCAGTACAAATTGATGTCTCTGGGGATGATTTTGCCAGGGTTCGCTTTAACTCCTGGTGAAGAAGACATCGCAATGTTTTGGAATCCAACTTCAGACGTAAGAATAAGCCCAACAGCGGGAGCATTAAGCACTTCTGCTATGTTATTGAGCATGCTTTTCCATAAAGAGAGGTCCATTTCTTTCACTAGATCATTGATGGCATATTTAGAGCTGGATTGATAGATATTGGTAAATGGCATGAATGATCACCATTTTGGAATGTCATACTGTTGGCTCTAATGTCAAACTTCTGCCTTTGCAATCTGAAATAATGTATTTCCTTCCGTTTGTATTTTTAATAAGACAAAGGCATAACCCATAGGTGGTGTGTTTATAAAAACTATATAAAAAACGCTACGACCATATTTATTTCTTAATAAAAATAAGTGAACTCTATTTGTTTAAATAATGTGCTTATAAGGCGGTTTTCGATATGTAAATCACAATTTCACTATGGTTTAACCGGAAAGTATTGAATCAATAGGGGAGAGTCCTATATTGGGAAGTGTAGCCTTAGTGGAGGTGAAGTATTATGATTTGGGATACTCTCGAACGTGTAAATAAACTTCGCAAGGAAGCAATGGAGGATCCAGAATTCTTGGATTCAGCAAAAATGCATGAGGAATGGCTTTTGAGCGAAACTCATAACCAGCCCAATAAAGGAGCTAAAGAAAAGAAACCTAAAAAACTGTCTGACATCTATGAGAATACAGACTTTACTATCAACCCAAACGGAACGAAACATTAAACAATGATTAACTGTAACACGGCTGAGGCTCTTAACCCGAAAGCTAAGTACCAACGACACACACCAGCCTTTAGCCACCAATAAAAAAGCCACTTTCAATGTATCGAAAGTGGCTTTTTCTTTTCTAGCTGCGTAGAAGTGATATCTGCATTCAGTTCTAGCTGTTGATTAGGCTTAAACCACTTGGCAAAGCATCACCAAACACACGCTTAGATTCGCTCTCGGACAGCTCAGTTACTTCGCTAACCAGCGTTAACCAAGACTCTGGAACCTTGCTCTGCTTTAGCTTCTCAATCACTTGATTACGGTAATCGTCAGAGATATCAAACTGTCGGTCGCCAGTCTTGCGACAAATCATCACTGCGGCAAAGGCAATCATCTGCTCTTTCTGCCAGTTCTGCTCAAGTAATTTTGGTAACCACTGCTCAGCTTGCTCTCTAGGAATCACACTGTGCTGGCTGCCATACAAAGGGGTTCTTGAAGCCAGTCGACCTAGCGCCCACCAATGCGCTTGTTCAAACTGGTTTTGATTGATCGCTTTGCTTAGGAACCAAGACGCAAGAAGCACTTTGTCTTCCACTTCGAGTTGCTCAAGGGATGCCGCCAATCTAACCATGGCTTCATAACCATTGTCTTGGGCATCTTTAGCACTCTTAGGGTTCTTCATTGCACCTGGGTGAAGGTACTTAGCAATGTCGGCCAAGATAGTCTCTTGTTGCTCTTGGTTTAAACCACCCGCAACACGACGCCAGAAGACCCACCAGTCCGTCCAACCTTGGTGATTCTTAAACTGGATGTTTTGTTGATAAAGGCCCCAAATTTGCTCGATACGCCATGAGTCCGTTGGATCACCAAAGCCCGGGCGCAGCGAGTAACCCGCTAAACGCAGCCAGTTCTTCTCGTGTGCCTCTGAGCGACGACGACGTTTGCGACCTAACGAGAAGCTATCGAATAGATGACGGAGGGTGGTGAAATCCCACTCATCGCGTTTACCGAGTCGTTTCTCAAGATCTTTAGACAGAGTCTTGATCTCTTTCGATTCTGCACTCTTCTTATTGCCGCTGTAGAGGCGAGAAATCAGCTCTTTACACTCATCCAATCTTGGATGAAGTTTAGAGTTATCGGATTCTTCACCTTGCTTGTTTCTGACTTCAAATTCTAACAACCAACGTTTCGAGTCATCTTCAGTACTCACGCACTCCATTTTCAGTGTGCCGACTTCGGTTAACTGACAAGCGAGCAGCACTTCAACACGCTCTTTTTGGTTAGCTTGAAGCTCTGCTGTACCTGAGCCTTCCAGCGACGAGATGTAAGGTGGAAGAGGGGAGAATAGGTCAGGATCAACATCGACCATTACACCGTTTTGGATCGCAGTATCGTGAGCGATTTGATCGTGTGTTGAAGTCAGTAGGTTAAAACGAACCGGTTCGCCCAGCGTCAAAGAGAAACGACGACTGTTCAAACGGATTTCTTGGCCTTCTTCGGTACCTTTAGCAAGTAGACACAGTGCTTTACCCATCTTGTTCTTTTCTTGTAGATGTAAGAAATAAGAGCGAGCAGCACCACCCCCGATTTTAAGTTGGGCACCGCGGCGTGCCTTACCAAACGCAACCGCGCCAAGGGCAACAGACCAATCTGGGTGAGGGTTATCTAATACTGTGATTGGAGCGCCGTTCCAGTTGCCTAGGAGCTGAGTAATACGCTCTGTAACAAGCTCACTGTTGAACACACCGCCGTTAAGCAGCACACCGACAGGGATAGCAGCTTTCGTGTCATCGAACTCAATAGAGTCAGAGTTTTCCAGTGCAGCTTTAGACACTTGTTGGTGTGTCGTCAGGAATTCTGCAACGTGTTTACTGACTGCAGGATCGGCAACGTAAGGCAGGCCGAATTCGACTACGGCGCTGCGACGCTTGTCTGGCGTTTCGGTAAACTCAGACAGTGGGAAGAAGCCTTCCAGTGCGATTTGATGAACTTCTTGCTTGGTTAAGCCAATACTCTTAGTGCCGCCTAATAGCTTCGAACCGCTACCAAGCATTGTGATTTTGACATCGTCAGGTGCATCAGCAGAAAGCAGGCTCTCTTTTGCGGCGCGGGTCTGTTGAATCAGTTTGGTGAGGCTGGAGGCATTCAGTTTTTTGTTTTGATTGAAGCGCTGCTCTGCAAGATGAGCGAGGGCTAAATCTAGGTTATCACCACCCAGCATTAAGTGTTCGCCAACGCCAATACGGTCGAGTGCTAGTTCGCTATGGCCTTGCTTATCGGCATTGAACTGGGCTTCAATTAAGCTTAAGTCGGTAGTACCACCGCCGACATCACACACTAAGATCAATGGGATCTGTTGAAGCTCATCCGCCGCCGTTTGTTGGTGGCGCGCATACCAGTCGTAACAAACCGCTTGAGGCTCTTCGAGCAATAGAATCTGAACTAAGCCTGCAAGTTCTGCGGCTTCAAGTGTCAGCTTACGAGCTGTCTCATCGAATGATGCAGGAACCGTTACAACAACATCTTGGTCTTCAAGTTTGTTGCTTGGATTACGGTAGTTCCATGCTTGGCGAATGTGATTCAGGTAGCTCGCACTCGCGACAACTGGCGATACTTTATCGACATCTGCTGCGCCAGCCCAAGGGAGAATGTCTGAGCTACGATCCACCGCTTGGTGCGATAACCAACTCTTCGCACTCGATACTTGTCGACCTTCAACCTTAGCACCCAATTCACGCGCCCACTCACCGACGATAACATTCTTTATATCGCCTTCAACTGGGTTTGGTTCCCACGGCATAGTTAGGTCTGAAGGGGAGATTTGACCTTGTGCAGGGTGGTAACGAAACGATGGGAGTAGAGGCTTACGAACCACTTCACCAGGGCCGATAAGCTGATCGATTTCGAAAAGGGAAACGGGAGCGTGTTGTAGGTCGTCGTTAATTTCACAGTAGGCAACCACAGTGTTGGTTGTGCCTAAGTCAATGCCGACTAAAAAACGAGGAGTTGCCATACAAAACCTTATTCTTCCAGAGTGATGACCAGTGTGTTGATAGTTTTGGTCTTATTGTTGTTATTCGTATACGTCGTTCCTGAGAAACAGGTAGGACTGAATTGGGAGCGGTATTGATAAAATAACGGCACCCGCTAAGGTGCCGTTGATTCATTATGCTTCGTCGTTTGAGTCGTTGTTCGAATCTTCACGAACGTCGAACTCAACGTGCCATTTCTGACCATTGTCAGTGGCAATCGCTTCTAGGTATAAAGTACCAAGCTCAGTAACGCGAGAAGCCAAAGTAACCGGAACCACTTCACCTTCGCGACGGCCTTCAGAAACTGGCAGTGTTACTTGGATTTCAGGAAGCTCATCGAGCTCTTCTGGCGCCCAGTGATCAAGATGAGTACCAGCTTGATCTTCACGGCGAGTTGTTGAGCCGAAGAACTGGAAGTGAACTGGCTGACCAATCACTAGACCAAATTCTTGGCTAGGCACTTGAACGCTTGAGCCCTCTTCCATACCAAACGGTGCAACACACAGAGCTTCCATAGGAGGAGCCATACCTGGGATTGCAGGCATCGCGCTTTCAATACCTACGTAGTAAGCAGAAGCGATACCACCGCGGATACGAACGCCTTGACCACGACGTACCGCGCCGTAGTAAGAAGCACCACTTGCAACCGCAAGGTCTAGGTCTAGGCCTGAAAGTTGTTTAGCAAATTCAGCGTCAGCATTGATCAACCACTCGTTGATTGTGTCTGAAAGACGATCAGCAAGTAGGTTAGATTTTAGAACACCACCGTTGAACAGGATTGCTGTTGGTTTGATGAAGTCAGCAGCAGGCGCTTCAGCACCTGGCATGCCCGGCATATTTGCAAACGGATTGAAATCTTGTTGAGCCGTTTCACCATTTCCAGAAAGCGCGTTCGCTTGCTTAGAAAGGAATGCGGCAATGTGACGAGTGATACCGGCATCTTGTGCGTAAGGCAGACCCATTTGAGTCAGTGCACCACGCGTTTTTTGTACCGGGTGATCAGTCACAGCAACTTTAGGGAAGAAGCCATCAACCAATGTTTGTTGTACTTCTTGCTGAGTCAGTTCTGTTTTTAGCGTCGCGCCAAGTAGCTTAGAGCCACGGCTAGGAACCACGATTGGCACAGCTTGAAGCTCTGCGTCGTTCAGTAGCGCTTCTTTTGCGTCACGACATGCGTGAGTCATCGCTTGAACTTGCCAAGGTGCCAGTTCTTTGCCTTCTTGTGCTAGCTTCATCTTCAAGCGGTAAGCCAGAGCCAAGTCCATGTTGTCGCCGCCAAGTAGGATGTGTTCACCTACAGCGATACGGTTCAGGCTCAGGTTGCCATCGTCTTGAGTCACTTCAACTAAAGAAAGGTCGGTAGTACCACCACCGATATCCACAACCAGTACGATGTCGCCAACGTCTACTTCGTCGCGCCACTTGTCGTTGCTGTTATCGATCCAGCTATAAAGCGCTGCTTGAGGCTCTTCTAAAAGCGTTAGATGAGTGAAACCAACATTACGTGCAGCTTCAGCTGTTAAATCACGAGCGGCAGGGTCAAACGAAGCAGGAACCGTGATTGTTACGTCTTGGTCTGCCAGTTTGTGTTCTGGGTTCGCGTGGTTCCAAGCGTCTTTAAGATGCTCAAGATAAAGCTCAGTTGTCTTAAGCGGAGATACTTTTTCTACTTCTTCTGGGCTACCTGCAGGAAGGAAAGCATCACGACGGTTTACACCACCGTGGCATAGCCAAGATTTCGCACTAGCGACCAAACGGATAGGGGTTTTAGAACCAAGGTTACGAGCAATCGCACCAACCAGTGCTTTTGGCTCAGAAGACCAAGGTAGAACACGTGATGCTTCGTTCATTTCGTGCTCGTGCGGTTGGTATAGGAACGAGCCAAGTTGGCTGCGAGTTTCTACTGTACCAGGAGCCGTAAGCTGAGGAATTGGCATTACCTCAACACGTGCATCTTCATTGGTTGTGTCGATGTAAGACAAAACGCAGTGTGTAGTACCTAAATCGATACCAACGCTGAATTTAGGTGCTTGCTGTTCTTGTGAATGTTCTTGGTGTTCCATTATAGCTCTACCTCTGCCGGTGCAATTACAGATGCATCGTAGTTTTCAGCAAGCTTAGGTAGGTTCATGTCAGTTGCTTTCCAGCCTTTGTGAACAAGTGTACCGTTGAATGGTGCGTTACCTGTTACGTTGCCTGTTAGGCGGATTTCTTGAGGGTTGAAACCTTCAGCTACTGTGATGCGAGTCTCTTCATCTTCGCTGCGGATATGAGCAAGCGTTACGTAGTCTGCTAGTACTTTTTGACCGCCTGTGTGAATAACACGTGCAGCTGCGCCAACTTCTTCGTCAGAGAACGAAGTCAGGTCTTCTTTTAGGAAGTCGATTAGTCGCGCTTCTTGTTGCATGATAGACAGTAGCTGCATTGCAGAATCTGTTGGTGCTGTTGCCAGCTTAGATTCAACTTCTACTACTTTTTCGATGACTTTCTCTACTTCAACAACTTTTTCTACTTCGACAATCTTTTCAACTGGCTTTTCAACTTCAACGATCTTTTCTACTGGTTTTTCTACGACTTTCTCAACCACTTTGGTTTTACGAGAAACGGCAATTAGCAGTAGTAAAACGCTTGATGCAGTAAGGCCTGCGTGAAGCATATCAAACGTCTGTGGGATTAGGTTCAAATCAACGATCATAGTGATTTTTCTCTTTAAATTGATTTAACGGTATATTCGTCGGTTTCATTGAATATACAGGTTGGAAAGAAACGCATTGGCACAAAACCAAAATGGTCGCTTTCAAGCTATAAATATGAATGGATACTAGCATATTCAAGGCTTAAGAGTGGTAATTTATGTTTTCAAACAAGTGGTTTTTGAGTGTGTTAGCTTGAAATTTAGTCGAGATTTGGTCGATTGTTAACCTGTGATGTAAGGGCGAAGTAAACTGTGCACGATTTATGTCATTTTTAGGACGAAAACTTAAATGGAGCATCATTCCCTTCCGTTATATACTTTTAGCTCATCGAAGCCTAATTGGAACCTTTATGCCACACACTACCGACCCACTAACAGGGTTGAAGAGACGGACGCTCCCACTGGTCGTATTTTCGGTCAGTTTTTTGATAACAGTGTTGTGTTTTATACTCGTCGCACTTAACCAAAATCGTGCTTTAAACATGAATTTGGACAGTTTTGCTAAACACCAAACACTGAGCTTGGAAGCGTTTATCGACAATGATGTGGCCTACATAGGTTCGGGTGCAAACTTCTTCTATTCGAATGATCCTGAAAATTGGGACAAGTTCGATCGATTCGCACAGCAAACCATTAACGGTTCAAAGAGCTTGATTGGCTTGCAGTGGATGCAGAAAGTTGCGGCAGATGAAATTGCCGAACATACCGCGAAAATGGAAGCAAAGTATCCGGCTTACCAGTTGTTCACTATCCCTAAACATGAAGAGAAAGCTTATGGCTACATTCTAAATGGAGAGCCAGCTTATATCGCGACTGATATTTACCCAAATACCGAAGCCAATGACAAAGTGATTGGTTTCTACTCTTCTCGTGAACGTTTTAGACTGATCATCGAAAATATTAAACAGACGCGCCAAGCGAATATCTCGGACAAAGTACGCCTTATTCAAGATGGTCTAACTCAAGATACGCCTAAGGCAGGCATGCTGGTTTATCACCCTGTGTTTGAAGGCGAAAGTGATAACCTACTTGGTGTTGTGATTGGCGTGGTTCGCACAACTTACTACTTTGAGAACCTGTTAGCCTCTGCCGTCGGTGATATGGACGTGTACATTCGCGTTACGGATACCGGGTTTGAAGCTGAAGACTCCCCAATTCTATTTGAAACTCAAGGTTATGAGGGAGTAACAGGGCACCATATAACTAAGACAATCGAGTTGACCAACCGAAATTGGAAGATCGATTACAAGATAGATGCCTGCATCTCTTTTTATGGCTACCTAGTACTAACTGGAATTGCCTTAGTCGGAACAACCATCTCATTGTTGTTAGCGTACATCGTGAATATGCAGATCAGAGAAAAAGAGCGCCTGTACCGCATGCTAGACAAAAGAACGGAAGAGCTCCGATTCCTTGCGAACCACGATAGCTTAACTGAAATCTATAACCGACGAGCTTTCAATAAGATGTTTGATAGGGCGGTTAAGCGAAGTGAGTCATTTAGCTTGATTGGGTTTGATGTCGATAAGTTTAAAAGCATCAATGACAAGTTTGGTCACCCTGCTGGCGATGCTTTGCTTGTGCATGTCATCAAGTTGATTTCGGTAAACCTGAAAGAAGGGGATAACCTTTTCCGTTTGGGCGGAGATGAATTCTGTATTATTTCGAGCATCTCAAATCATGAAGCGCTAGACCGCTACTTACAATGCATTCTAAATACAGTAAGTCACTCTCATTGTGAGCATAAAGGGCAACAGTTAAGCTGCACATTGAGTATTGGTGCCGCGATTCATACCAGTGAAGACACAGAAGAATTGCTGCAAAAAACAGACAGTATGCTTTATCAAAGTAAGTCAAATGGCCGAAATCGAGTTACAATTGCAGGCTAAGTGAGCACTTGATGCAACTGGGGTCGAGTTCTGTATTGGGCTCATGTACAATTTCACAAAATTTTTTACGAGAGAATTAGGCGACGTATGAATCACAATCGAGTGGTGTGTTTCGATTTGGAAATGTGCTGTTGGAGCGAAAATGGTGTAGGAACAACAGGCGAGATCATTGAAGTGGGTCTTGCTGAGATTGATCTAGCATCTGGAACCATCGTGAAACGAGCACAATATTACGTTAAGCCAGAAAAAGACGAAGTTTCTCAATTCTGTGCCGAGCTAACCGGCATTACTCCACGCAAAATCGAAAAGCAGGGTCGTCCGCTAGAGTCAGTCATCAAATCGATGATCAAGAACTTTGGTGGTCCAAACAAGATCTATGCTGCGTGGGGACGCGATGACCTGATTTTACACAAAGAGTGTCAAGAGAAAGGCATCGAGCCACCATTTAGCGAGTTCATCAACATTGCGACGCTTTATCGCGTGCAGAACCGTTTGAAAGACAAACGCATCGGCCATCGAGCGGCTCAAGAAGCAAAAGACATCGAGTGGGAAGGTCGCCAGCATTCTGGTTATGTTGATGCTTACAACCTTGCGAAGCTTGCTCTGACGATGCTTTAGCAATAAGCGAATATTAATATTTACTTCGAAATATAAGAAAGCCACCTGGATAAGGTGGCTTTTTTACATCTTCCTGTGGGCTGTTATTACCATAGTGACTAAATAAATCATCATCGTTCGCGTATTAAGGTATTTATTTCCCTAGCATTATCTTGAGCTTATCGCCTTTATCAAAGAAATGATGCTTCAATGCCCCCAATATATGTAATGTCACTAACGACATAAAAACTTTAATCGCAGTAGCGTGAATCAAAAACAGTAAAGAAAATACTTCTCTAGAGGTTGCACTATCGCTAAATGCCCATGAGTACAAACTGAATACTGGCGTATCAATCAGTGCCATGCTTAAACCTGATATAGCGATAAAGGTCAATGTAACTGCTTGAACAAATTGAACTACTTTAGGCAAGGTGAACTTGCGTTTCTCTGGCTCTGGTTTAACTAACATTCTTGCAATTAATATATTGATGAGAATAAGGACAATTGAGCCGAGTATCTGATGAATTAAAATCGTTGGATACTTGTCTGAGAAAGGCAGAAGTCGGCTTGATATAAAACCGAGAGTTAACGTTAGCATTACCCCACTAAACATCCCCCAATGAAGAAAATCGACTTTATTAGCGAGGTTATTCTTTACTCTATTATCTGATCGTTTTTTGAACATTATGAGTTCCATTATTAGCGTGTGAAAAATCTATTATATTTCTCAAGGCTTTGTTATGGATGTGTTTGTCGAATGTTTAATATTAATAATCGAATAGCCATTTAATTAATATTAAATCGTTAGCTTGGCTCTTGATGAGTCTTTTATCTCTGTTAGCGTGTGCAACATCTAACCAACGGAGGTCCTATGAAGCGGTTTATTAAAAGTTCCATCGCATTGAGCTTATTAAGTATAAGTTCATTAGCGTTTGCACAGCCCGTTGTGCTTATCAACACATTTTCGGTAGATGCGAGTAAGCATGAAGAAACCTTAGCCTATTGGGAAAGTGCTAGAGACGTGTTAGTTCAACAACCCGGTTATATCTCTACTACGTTACATCGAGCGTTAAGCACAGACGCCACTTACCTTTACGTAAACGTCGCAAACTGGGAAAGCCAAAAGCACTTCATAGATGCCATCTCTGTAATGAGAGAGGAGCTACCTGCTCTGAATCTTGAGGGCGTTACTGCTGATCCTAACCTTTACGAAGTTATCCGAAATTAATAGAGAGTGTCCTGAATGAAATATGTACCACGACTGTTTTTAGTTATTTTTAGCTTTTTGTTCTCGGTTAATAGCTATTCAGCTGCCTATGGCGTATCGATTGCTTGGAAAACACAAGATGCTCAAGCTGTATTTGATGTGATGCCTCAACAGAAGAAAGCATTTGCTAACTTAATTGATGCTGGCTTAATTCACGATATGTTTGTTTCTGAAAGCTTTATTGGCGAAAAGCAGTTTCCAATAATTAAATTTGTAATGGAAGCCGATAGTGAAGAGGAAGTAAGACGTGTTATTGGAAATCTGCCTTTTCAATTTAAAGAGCTAGCTGAAATAACAGAAGTAAGAGACATCGGAAGTAAATGGCTAGATACTCAAGTTGCTTTTAAAAACTATGCGATTGAGTTGACTTGGAAAGAGCCTGAAGATCAAATGCTGGTAGATAAAATTATTAGTGTTGATTTACAAAAAGTGGTCGATTGGAGCACTCAAGGCGTGATTACTTCGGCTTATATAAAAAATCAATCTATTGCCGAGCCGAAGCCAAATCAGACAGCGATGATTCGACCAATATATTCTATCGCGGTATTGGCAAAGGATGAGCAACATGCTCTTGATATTGCTAATGAACTTAACGCGGTTAAATTAGGCTTCGCTAGCGTCAATGTCAGTGAATTGGGCTTTAAATTATCCCTGTGATTTTGAATTAATGTAAACCCTCGTGTTATTCTAAGGTGAGATTATTAACAGTGTTAGCTCACCTTATGAATAATAATAAATTACAAGAGTATGATTTGGTTATTGAATTTGATGACCGTACATTGATTAACCCGTCATTGAATAAAGTCGTGACATTGTCGCCATCAGAGTGTCTGCTTTTAAAGCATTTAATGGACAACTGCTCACAAACTTTAGGTCGTGAATTCCTTTTAACGCATTGCTGGCCGGGGCGCATTGTTACTAATAGCTCTCTGAATGTCGCAATCAAAAATGTTCGCAGTGCGCTCAAAGAAGTAGGGTCCGACTGCAAAGTGATTACGGTACAAAAGGAAGGCTATTGCTTTGTTGCTCCTGAGAATAGTACCGTACCTGATAGCTTTGTTGCACCTGAGAGCTTTGTCGCATCTGATAGCAGTGTCGTATCTGAAAGCCTTATAGGATCAGAAAAATCAGCAGCATCAGAACACTTTGCCGAACAAGACAAAGACATACCGAAATCTGCCAGTTTGGGAGACAAGGAGGATTCTACTCGCTCGGAATTCACTGTGTTGGAGTCAAAATCAGCTTCTGATTTAAATGAATCAGCTGACACTCACGGGCTATCAGAGAATACTCAAGCACAAGGCAAGCATGCATCTTCTAAGTTTATGCCGCTTGTTAGCGGACTCGCGGTAAGTCTGTTTATAGTCATTATCCTGTCTTATCTTGGGTTGTTTATGGAAAGAGCTTCCATCAAGGGTGTCGATGTATACCACGACAATGTCGAGTTAGAACCAGAGTTGGTGGAAGACTTAACCTCACTTGCTAAGCCTGGCGTAGAGGCGATCTATCTCCACCGTATGGGTATAGAGTGTGGTGGCATGCAAGTGGTGGTGTTAGACGAAAGTGGTTGGCACGACATTAGCGCAGATTTCAAATCTAGGCGCTGCTCACAAGGTCAGAAAGAGGCTGAAAAGGTAGAAGGAACTGCAGATGAAGCGTAACTTTTGGCTGCCGATTGTTGTAACCGTATTTGTGATCTTAGCGTTTGGCTTGGTCTCCGGAGTAGCGTCCAAAGGTTCGTATCAGTTTGAAAGCCAGTACGATAATTATGGCCGGGAGGTTTTGACCCTTGAGCTAAAAAACGGACGCTCAAAAATGCGCTATGTTGGCTACGACCGAAACGGACGAGTCGTGCAAACCAAACAGTTGTTTGGTGTGTTTTTGCGTTGGGGGAATCACTACTATTTCTATCAGCTTGAACAGCACCAAGCCCACGGGAATCAAACCTTCAACGTTAAAAATCTGTTTATCAAGCACCATGATAACAAGCGTAGTGTTTTGATATCCGATCAGCGAGGTGCGTACATTACGAAAGACGGTACTATCTTAGAGCTCAATGGCATTCTTTATGGGAAGGCAATGCGTTGATTGTGATGCAGCACACTGAGGTGATTAGTGAGATCTGGTTGGTTGGAATGGGGTGTTACTAATAATCTAGAGCAGCGTTGGGTTAATTGCCTAACGCTGCTTATTTGCATGATTGGCTTAGTCTTCGCCAAGTACGTCAAGTTTGCTCTTGATGAAATCTTTGTGGTCAACGTAGAGCAGTTCAGCGGTTTTTCTGATCACTGAATCTTCAAGTGGATCAATCTCTCCATCGGCATGAGCCACTTCCCACATTGCCTTAATCAGGTCGATTCGCACTGTCTGTGATAGCTCACGCAGTTGGGAGGTGAAATCATACAAAGAAACAGATTGTTCAACTTGCGGCTCAGCTTGTTGTAACAAGGCTTTCGACTCTTCTTCCGTAATGTCCAACAGACGTTGCAGTAAGTTCAACTTCGCTTCTTGTTCTGATTCGTTGATCTCATGGTCTGCGCCTGCGACTTCGCATAACAAACTGGCGATAGCTAAGTTTGGTGAGGCAGTAGGCGTTTTGCCTAAATCAGAGCCTTCGACCAACTGTTTAAATAACGATGTAAGTGAATTAAACATAAGAGCGTTCCAGTAATGGTGAATAATATAACTATTGGGCCTACAGAGTGTGATCGCAAGCCCCTTTACTTAAAACTGACATTACGTATAAGCCAGTAATAAGGAACATATTAGGTTGGCTCTGGAAAACGCGTTACTTTGCCATCGCCGCTTAGGGTGGTGATGGATTGTGGTTTGCCTTCGCTATCTAGCCTTAATTCACCAATCGCGCTGCGGTTCGAAAGGCGATAGAAGGTTTGATTGTCTGGGCTTCGCTTTTCTATTTTTAAACGCTTACGTTTGGTGAAATAGTTAAGCACCGAGCGTGGGCTATACAACAGCCGGTCACATACGTCGCAGAATTTTAGCAATGGCGCAGGGAACTGGTTTTTAATACCGCTGCAGGTAATCTGGTAAATGTTCGGACTGTTGCGGCGATATCTAAGCTTAATGTCGTAAGCAAAGGAGTAGTGTACATCACCAGAAAGTACCACGAAGTTCGTTGGTGTTTTGGTATGAGTAAAGATACTAATCAGCGTGTTGGCACTACCAGGGTGCGCCATCCAGTTCTCAGCATCAATCACCAGTGGCTTACCTACTGTGGTAGCCATCTTTTGCAGCGTTTCAATAAACTTCACGCCAAACATCGGTGCGGCGGAGATAATCACCACTTTATCTTGATGAAGTAACTGATGTTGGAGTTCAACCAATGCTTCCCAGTCCATCAAGCCGGACGGTTTGTTCATCCGAGACTCGGAGCGCCAGCGGCGGGTACGAGTATCCAACACAATCACTTTCGGCGAAGTGTTGATGGTGTAGTGCCACTCTTCAAAGCGATCGAGCATTTCAAGATACTGTTTGTGTCTTGCAGGTTCGAGTTGCCCAATAGGCGCTTCAATAGCTTTTTCGCTCTGATTGGTATTCACCAACTCCGAGAACAGCTCTTTCGTTTGCTCCATAAAATCGTGGTTGAAGTTCTCCGGTGCATTACCCCAACCTTGGCACATCCAATAAGCCGCAAGGCCGTTACCAATGACTTGTGTCGCAAACTGGTTTTGATCCACCGCATGCTCCCAACCAACGGTGAGGTTCCAGTCGTCAGTGACATCATGATCATCGAAGATCATGTACGTTGGAATATGAGAAAATAGACGCTGTACTTGCGGCAGACCGGCGATGAAATCATCGATGATGACACTTTCATCACGCCATTGTTGCTGCTCAGCTGGTGTGAGCTGGCGGCCAGCCTGCATGAAATTATTCTCGATCAACCGTTCGCGGTTAATGCACTGCCACAAGGTCGGTGACCAAACCAGCAGATACATGGCAATAAATTCAGACAATGTCACTAAGTGATTTTCACAATCAGTGGAGCTGAAGATGGGTATTCCGCGTTTAGGGAACAACTTATCGAGCAATGAGTGTGATGTGTTATGGTGTGGTAGTAAATGATCACGTTGATAGAGGTGATAGTCGCTGTTAAACAGAGCTTCACTGCTATCGATTTTTCCGTCTAATGAATCGGTCGGTAGTTCTTCGCTCACTAATCCAAGTAGCTGAATCACTTGATGAATCGCATCGAGTGTTGGACCGGCAACGTGATCAGCGTAGATCTGGTCGCCGCTCATCATCAGCATATCTGGACGCTCTAATACGGCTTGCTGCTCAACTTTATTATCGGCTGCGACTAGGCTGTCTTTGCTTAGATGATGAGGGTTACGACAGGAACCATGCAAGATGTAGTCGGCGCTGGTTGAGATCTTAAAGGTTATTCTTGGCGCACCAGTGGTGTCTTGTTGCTCTTGGTACACTAAATGCGGAGCCAACTTGGTCAACGCACCTTGATCAGTCTCTATCTGATATTCCAAAGGCGTGTTGGTTGGAAACTCACCTTTTAGTTGAATCAGGCTTACCCAAGCATGTGTGCCGACCTGAATCGATTCGTGTTCGCTCAGTGGTGACCTATAGAAAGGGGCTTCTTGGCCTTGGTTGTATAGCTCTGCATTACCATTGAGTGGTGTACTCGTAACAACCCAAAGTACAACCTCAGTCGCGGTCGTCTTTCTTAAAATAGGGCCAGCGAGTAAGAAGGGAAGAGAAGATGTCATCGGGCGTTTCAAGTCGATTCCTAAATCTTTGGTGGTTAGTCGTTCAGCGCTTGGGCGTTGTATTCTGGAGCGGCCATTTCATGTTCATTGGGTTCAATGTCTGGCTCTGTTGATTCCAGGATTTCGATAACTTCTGAGCTAGAAAGTTCATGTCCCATCAGAAATATTGCTAATAGGGCGTCGGCTTTCGTTTTGGTATCAGAAGGCTCATCCAACACTTGCTCGAGTTTTTCTCGAATCATTGCGATCTCGTGCTCAACAAAGCCACGGCCTTCGCTGTCCCCTTGGTTTTCTTCAGGGGCGTTATCGAATTCAAGAAAGAGCATCTCACCGTCTAATTTTGTGTTGATCAGTCGCTCTGGCAACCATTCCTCACCCATAACGATATCTGGGTCGGAATCATTGGGTAAGTGGTCTATAATGTTTTGTAATTCTGAGACTTTCACAATACTTTCATTTAACCGAGAATATTCTTCATTGTAACGGTCTATTCCGATCAAACCTAAAATTTGTTGGCTACAATGGTCAATAAATGTCTAACCAGTACCACAAAACTTATTACAAAGAGTAATTAAACAAGAATGAAGCGCAAAATTTCACCGAAGCTCATCTCGTATGGGACGATTCTATTAAGTAACGCTTTCTTAGCGAATAGCGTGGCGTGGGCTGCTGAAGAGCAAGAGTGGGGCATTGCGGCAATGTTCCGTACTGCCAGTATCCCGTATGACACGTCTGGTGGTGATAAGACAGTAAGTTCGTTTGTTCCGATGTTGTTCTTTAAAAACGACTACGTGTTCATTGATGGCACGGAAATGGGCGCTTACCTATATCAAACTGAAGATGAAAAATGGTCTTTCAATGCCATATCTCGAATGCGCTTTATTGATATCCCAGCCTCTGAACAGAACGCAATTGAAGGTGATACCGCTGACTTTGGTGGACAACTGACATACCAGTTGGACGAACAGTGGGCGGTTGAAACGGAAATCATGAGTGATAGTGAATTCAACCTTCACAGCAATTTGCGTGCGAAAGCGAAGTACGAAACTGGCGATTGGGAGTTCTACCCAAGTGCAACACTGCGCTATAAGAGTGCGGATTTTAACAGTGAATACTACTCAGCTGCGGGTCAGTCGATCGGTGCAGGTGTAGATTTAAATCTTGGCGTTGAAGCGCGTTACCATGTTATCTCCAACCTTTATCTATTGGGTTCAACCAGTGTGACTCGATTGGATGATAACGCCTACGACTCTTCCATTATCGAAGATCGTTATCAGGGCGAGCTTTACCTTGGTTTTGGTTTCTTTAATGACAAAGAGAAAGCGCCTAAGCCTAAGTTAAGCAACGCACCTTATTTACGTGTGGCGCATGGTTGGGCAACGCCGTCGAATATCGGCGACATCATGAAATTCAACACCGAGAAAGACGAGTACAATAACCAACTCACATCATTCTTTTATGGCCACCCTTTGACTGATGAGATCTTTGGTTTGCCGTTGGATATCTACTTAACGCCAGGTATCGCTCACCATTGGAGTTCAGAGGTTCAATCCAGTAGCACGGAATACATCATTGCAATTAAAGCGTACTACACCTTCAACTGGCCAACTCAGTGGCGATTCGGTGTCGCAGAGGGTATGTCTTACATAGATTCGATTACTTATATCGAAGGCTCTGAAATGGATCGTAAGGGCTACACGGCAAGCCACCTGTTAAACTACTTGGACTTCTCATTTGATGTGAACGTCGGTGACCTTATCGGTAAGAATGACCTCAACAATTTATGGTTTGGTTACTCACTGCATCACCGCTCGGCGATCTTTGAAAATGCGTCCCAGTTTGGACGTATCAAAGGTGGCAGTAACTACAACACGGTTTACTTCCAATACGAGTTCTAAAGTATTACATCTACTAAAAATGCCGCTCCAAATAGAGCGGCATTTTTTATCATTAAAGAAAAGAGCTAATCACTATTGGTCACTGATAATTAACTATTCGAAAGCCACTTCAACTGAAACCTAATATATGAGTTTATTCTGATTATCTAATATTTCCTGTCTCCTTTTCGGATTTTACTACTATTTGATTATTTAACCTTCTTTCATTATTTGTTAACTTTTTTATATTATTTACAATGACTTATATTATATCGACATCCTGGGTATTTATGGTGTTCTAACTGTGTTTGTTATCTGTTAATCAATTGTTAATCGCTGTGCTGGTCACGTTAATTATTTAATTGCGTCTATATGATGAGCTCGAATTTATATAACAACAACGTCAGCTAGGAAGAATAATGAAAGCATATGTATTTGATGGAAAAGACAGCGCGAAATTGGAAGAACGTCCAATCCCTACAATTGAGAAGCAAAGCGATGTCATCGTAAGAATCGAGAAAACCACAATTTGTGGTACGGATTTACATATATTAAGAAATAACGTTGCGACATTTAAGCCAGGCACAATCATGGGCCATGAAGGGGTTGGTATCGTCGAAGAATGCGGTGAGTTGGTGAGTAAGTTTAAGCCAGGCGATCGCGTGATCGTGTCATGTATTACTTCATGTGGTAGCTGCAAAATGTGTCAAGTGTCTAAATTTGGTCAATGTTTAGATGGTGGCTGGCTACTTGGTAATGAAATTGATGGCTGCCAAGCGGAATACGTTCGAGTTCCTTATGGCGATACAAGCCTGCATCTTGTCCCTGACGACATCGATACAGACTCTCTGGTTTTATTGAGCGATATTTTCCCAACGGGTTACGAAGTGGGTGTATTAGATGGTCAGGTTCAGCCAGGTTGCTCTGTTGCCGTTATTGGTTGTGGCCCCGTTGGCCTTGCAGCTCTGATGACCTCTAAGTTCTTCACTCCAAGTGAAATCTATGCAATCGATACTAACCCTCATCGACTGCAAGTGGCTAAAGAGCTAGGTGCAACCCATGCGATCGATAACTCAGATGGCAGTGCCGTACAGCAAATTCTTGACATGACAGATGATGTGGGTGTCGACGTGGTGATTGAGGCTATTGGCATTCCTGCTGGTTGGGATATGTCTCAGAAGTTGGTGTGCCCAGGAGGCAACATTGCAGTGCTTGGTGTTCATGGTAAATCTGCAACGATTAACCTAGAAGACATGTGGAAACGAAACTTCACTATGACAGCTGGCATGGTTCATACCAATACAACGCCAATGTTAATCAAGCAAATTAGAGCGGGTTATCTGGAACCTCAAAAACTGATTAGTCACCAGTTCAATTTAACAGAGTCAGAAGAAGCTTATTCAACATTTATCCATGCTTCAGACCACAAGTCGTTGAAAGTCATCATTTCTAACGATTGTTCATAAACAGCGAATTGTTGAGGTTAGCTTGATTAGTAAACCATTTAAAATACTAGTGATAGGTTTAATCGTGAACCTATCGATCGGTATCCTATATGTATGGGGCGTTTTCAGTGAACCTTTGGCTGAGGCGCTAGGTGTTGATCCTAAGGACGTAGATGGGCCTTACCAGACTTCCGTGTTCGCATTTTCGGTAAGTCTGTTTTTGGCTGGGGTATGGCAAGACAAAATAGGGCCAAGGAAGGTCACAATACTTGGTGTGTTTCTTGTCGGGGCGGGGCTTTTAGCGTCTGGTTATGCCTCAACATTAGCGGAATTGCAGGTTACCTTCGGGTGTATGGTCGGTGCTGGGATGGGCTTTGCCTATGCCTGTATTGGCCCATGTACCATGAAGTGGTGGCCAGAGAACAGAAAGGGGCTGGTTAGTGGTTTAACCGCTGGTGGGTTTGCGATGGCGGCACTGTATTTGGCTCCGTTATCGACCGTTCTCATCGAACACTATGGCATCTTAGATACGTTCAAGATCCTTGGTGTCGGCTTGCTCTTTATGATCCCGATGGCTTCTCTTCTGGTCAATCCACCCAAAGGGTATGTTTCAGAAGTTCCCGGAGGAAAGGCTGCGGAATATGGATCAGACGTAAACATCCAGTGGCTAGATATGCTGAAAACCCCTCAATTTTACCAGATCTGGTTAATGTTCATGGTGTCATCAGCAGCAGGCATCATGCTTATCGGCTCTATTGGCAACGTTAGTAAATCGATAGGATTAACCGCTGAAGAAATTGCGTTAGGTATCATTTTATTAGCGATTTTTAATACCGCAGGGCGAGTTATTGGCGGCGTTGTATTCGACAGGATAGGGCGTGTTCATACACTGGGCTTAATATTTATGTTGCAAGCGGTCAATATGGTCTTTTTTACAACCATTGAAACAACCATTCCTCTCATGGTCGGTATCTCCGCAGGCGCCATGTCTTATGGTGCGTTATTTGGTGTTTTCCCTCCAGTAACAGCGGTCGATTATGGTCTGAAGACGTATGGAACCAACTTTGGAATACTCTATTCAGCATGGGGTGTGTCAGGGTTCTTCGGAGGAATACTCGCTTCCGTAGCGGGGACGGCTGAAAATACCTATTTGGCTTACTCTGCTCTGCTGGTTTCGATCACCGTAATGAATTACCTAATGAAGCCGGTCGATAAGTCCGTGCTATTAAAAGACGAAGTTAATCTGGAATATTAAACGCGAGAACGGTGAGGCTCTTATTAAATTCAGAGTCTCTACCGATAACGTGTTTCCACCTAATGTTGGCTTGGGCAATCTAAGCCAACATTTTTTAATCGAATCATCGATTGCCTACCAATAATCAGCTTCAGTTTTTAGTATAACAATTGAACACGTTAGTTTGCATTATCCCTTGTTTCAGCAGGCGCTTAGGCAGCTAATATTCCTTGCTTTGTGTTAACTCGTTCCTTTCCTTTATGCTACAATCGCGCGAGTTTATATAAGAGAAAGAATAGGACACGCTGTGACTTCGTCTCCGGAAAAAGCAGATAAAAATAACCATGTAGCGAATACCAACGCGACATCGGACTCTGCTGCTGATCAAGCTAATCAAAAAAAGCAAAACAACAAACAACAAGCACCTAAAGCTAGCGCATCTCAAAATAGCCCAGCCTCTCTTCGTAAGGCCTTAAATGAGTGCATGATGCGCGACCGCTTCCGTCTAAGTAAGCGTATTTCTGGTGCAAGCCGTATTAAGAACGAAAAATCCAAGCATGCTGTTTTCGATGAAATCGCATTAGACATTGCCCAATCGATGATGACGGCAACCCAGCGTGCTGCGCAAAAACCAACCATTGAATACCCAGAAATTCTCCCTGTTAGCCAAAAGCGCGATGATATTGCGAAAGCCATTGAAGAAAACCAAGTGGTTATCGTGGCGGGTGAAACGGGCTCGGGTAAAACCACTCAGCTTCCTAAGATCTGTTCTGAGCTTGGCCGTGGTCGCTTTGGCCTAATTGGTCATACTCAGCCGCGTCGTCTGGCTGCGCGTTCGGTTGCGAACCGTATTGCCGAAGAGATGGAAACCCAGTTGGGTGAATTTGTTGGTTATAAGGTTCGATTCAACGACCAGATTTCTGACAACACACAAATCAAACTGATGACCGACGGTATTCTACTGGCGGAGATTCAACACGACCGTTTCTTAAACCAGTACGACACCATCATTATCGATGAAGCGCACGAACGTAGCCTGAACATCGATTTCATCATGGGTTACCTGAAAGAGTTGCTACCAAAGCGTCCTGATCTAAAAGTGATCATCACGTCGGCAACCATCGACCCAGAGCGTTTCTCTAAGCACTTCGACAATGCACCAATCATTGAAGTGTCGGGCCGTACTTACCCTGTAGATACGCGCTACCGTCCATTAGGTGGTGACGACAGCGATTCTGATCGTGACCAAATGGAAGGTATCTTCGAAGCGGTTGATGAGCTATGTGATGAAGGCTTAGGCGACATCCTGATCTTCATGAATGGTGAGCGTGAAATTCGTGATACTGCGGACGCACTAAGCAAGCGTAATCTGCGTGATACCGAGATTGTACCGTTGTACGCGCGCCTTTCGGCAGGTGAGCAGAACCGTATCTTCCAATCTCATACTGGTCGACGCATCGTGCTGGCAACCAACGTGGCAGAAACTTCGCTAACCGTTCCGGGCATCAAGTACGTAATCGACCCAGGTACAGCGCGCATTAGCCGCTATAGCTACCGCACCAAAGTACAACGTCTACCGATTGAGCCGATTTCTCAAGCGAGTGCGAACCAGCGTAAAGGTCGTTGTGGTCGTGTTGCTGAAGGTATCTGTATTCGCTTGTACTCTGAAGAAGATTTCGAGTCACGCCCAGAGTTTACCGATCCTGAGATCCTGCGTACCAACCTAGCGTCTGTAATCCTTCAGATGACAGCACTAGGCTTGGGCGATATTCAAGCTTTCCCATTCGTTGAAGCGCCAGATAAGCGCAACATTCAAGATGGTGTAAGACTGCTCGAAGAGCTAGGTGCGATTGCTTCGGGCAAACCGAGCAATAAGAACAAGAACCAAGGCGACGATACTAAGAAGCTAACGGCAATTGGTCGTAAGCTGTCTAAGCTACCGATCGACCCGCGTTTAGCGCGCATGGTTATCGAAGCGCCAGACAACCGCTGTCTACACGAAGTGATGGTTATTGCGTCTGCGCTTTCAATCCAAGACCCGCGTGAGCGTCCATCAGACAAACAGCAATCGTCTGACGACAAGCACAAGCGTTTCTTCGACAAAGACTCAGACTTCATCACCTTTGTGAACCTGTGGGACTACATCAAGCAACAGCAAAAAGCGCTGTCGAGTAACCAGTTCCGTAAGCAGTGTAAACAAGATTACCTGAACTACCTGCGCATTCGGGAGTGGCAAGACTTGTACTTCCAAATTCACCAAGCAATGCGTGAATTGGACACCAAGCTCAACGATGAGCCGGGCAGTTACGATGGTATTCACCAGTCGCTACTTTCAGGATTGCTTTCTCATATTGGTATGAAAGACCAAGAGAAGAATGAATACCAAGGTGCGCGTAATGCACGCTTCCATATCTTCCCTGCGTCTGGCCTATTTAAGAAGCAGCCTAAGTGGATTATGTCTGCTGAGCTGGTGGAAACCTCAAAACTTTGGGGTCGTGTGATTGCTAAAATTCAGCCTGAGTGGATTGAACCGTTAGCGAAGCACCTAATCAAGCGCAGCTACAGCGAACCACACTGGTCGAAGAAACAAGCGGCGGTAATGGCACACGAAAAAGTGATGCTTTACGGAATCCCGATTGTTCCTAAACGCCTAGTGAACTATGGCGCGATTGACCCAACGATTAGCCGTGAGTTATTCGTACGTAGTGCACTGGTTGAAGGTGAATGGGAAACCAAGCACGCGTTCTTCAAACAGAACCGCAAGCTTCTCCAAGAAGTGGAAGAGCTTGAGCATAAATCACGTCGTCGTGACATCTTGATCGATGATGATGAACTGTTTGAATTCTACGACCAGCGCGTAGGCGAAGAGGTGGTTTCAGGCCGTCACTTTGATAGTTGGTGGAAGAAAACCAGCAAAGAGACTCCAGAGCTACTTAATTTCGAGAAATCGATGCTGTTCCGCGGTGATGCAAGCCACGTTACTGATTTAGATTACCCGAACTTCTGGCACCAAAATGGCCTGAAGTTAAAACTGAGCTACCAGTTTGAACCGGGCGATGACAACGATGGTGTAACGGTACATATCCCGCTGCCTATCTTGAACCAAATCGACCAGAACGGTTTTGATTGGCAGATTCCAGGCCTACGTCAAGAATTGGTGGTTAGCTTAATCAAGTCACTACCAAAGACGTTACGGCGTAACTTTGTACCTGCGCCAAACTACGCGGATGCGTTCTTGGCTCGTGTGACACCACTTGAAGCGCCGTTACTGGACTCTCTTGAAAAAGAGCTACGCCGCATGACGGGTGTTGAAGTGGTACGAGATGACTGGAAGTTAGACCAGATTCCAGAGCACTTAAAGGTAACATTCCGTGCGGTGGATCATCGCAAACGTAAGTTGAAAGAACACAAAGACTTACATGAACTGAAAGAGAGCCTGAAAGACAAAGTTCAAGAAACGCTTTCTAAAGTTGCGGATGACGATATCGAGCAGCAAAACCTGCATACGTGGAGCTTTGGTGAGTTACCAAAAGTCTACCAACAGAAACGTGGTGGCTACGATGTAAAAGCCTTCCCAGCGTTGGTGGATACCAAAGACAGCGTAGAGATCAAACTGTTCGAGACGGAACAAGAGCAGATCTCAGCAATGAAATCGGGTCAGCGTCGTTTGATCTTGTTGAACGTGCCGTCGCCAATCAAATACTTGCACTCGAACTTACCGAATAAATCGAAACTTGGCTTGTACTTCAACCCATACGGCAAGGTTCTCGATCTTATCGATGACTGTATCGCTTGTGGTATTGATAAGCTGATCGAAGAGAAGGGCGGTTTGGTTTGGGAACCAGAGCAGTTTGAAGCACTGAAAGAACACGTACGTGCAGAGTTGGGTGATACCGTGGTTGAGATTGCTCAACAGGTAGAAACCATCCTTACTACGGCATTCAGCATCAGCAAGAAGCTGAAAGGGCGTGTGGATCTTTCTATGGCATTTGCACTTTCTGACATAAAAGCTCAGGTAGAAGGTTTGATTTTTAAGGGTTTTGCCACAGAATGTGGATGGAAACGCTTGCCAGATATCCTACGCTATATGAAGGCAATCGAACGCCGCATGGAGAAGCTGCCAATTGACCCTAACAAAGATCGTTTGCATATGATCAAAGTTGAGTCAGTAATGAATGATTACAAAGAGCTGCTGAATAAAATTCCAAAAGGGATCGCGGTTCCAGAAAACGTAAAAGAGGTGCGTTGGATGATTGAAGAGCTTCGTGTAAGCTTCTTCGCACAGCAACTCGGTACGCCTTATCCAGTGTCAGATAAGCGTGTTAAAAACGCAATCGATGCTTGCTAAAGGAATAATGCTAGACGCAATGGCAAGGTTTGGGTATAAATCTTGCTTATTGCATTACTAATTGAATAGTTATTACATACAGGGCGACTTGGTGGCAATTTATTACCACTCAAGGCCTGCCACTAGGACGAAAAAGGTCGAATATGAAAAAAACGTTATTGGCACTAGCACTGCTAGGTGCATCTTCAACAGCAATGGCTGATTCTTGGTTGTACGGCGGCGTAATGGGTGGTCAAAACTCATTCGCAGGCGAAGATGAAAACGCAGTGGGTATCCACGTGGGTACAGGTATCCTGCCACTTATCGGTGTTGAAGCGGGTTACTGGGATCTAGGTTCTTTCGACAACGTTAGCTACGGCAACCGTGCTGCACAAAACGTTGACGTAAGCACAGCTTACCTAGCAATCAAACCAAGCATCGATTTCGGTCCTCTTCACGTATACGCGAAGGGTGGTCTTCACTCTTACGAAGTGAAAGGCGATAGCTTCAAGCAAGACGACGTTGATATCATGTACGCTGTAGGCGCTGAATACTTTATCTTCGGTCCACTATCTGTAGGCGCTAGCTACCAAAACTTCAAAATGAAAGATGACGACGCAGGCGTTTTCTCTCTAAACGCAACTATCCACCTACTGTAACTACTCAGTAAGGCGATCGTAAATAACGGTTGTTTAGTCGCTAAAGAGTTCGTAAGAATTCATAAAAAATGCCAGCTTAATTGCTGGCATTTTTGTATCTGTTCATTGTGTTTTTCACACTAGAAAGCGAGTGGCTATTTCTTGCTGTTGAGAATCTGTTGGATTCTTGGGTTAAGCGCTTTACCGTGTTTGCTTTCGTACTCTTCACGCTTCAAATCGTTCAAGTTCTTCACTGAGTTAGCGGCAAGTAGGAATTGTGGTAATTCCGTTTCAAGCATGCCTTTCTCGTCTAAACGCTTCGCTTCCAAGTAGTACTTCTTAAACAGGCCATCAAGCTTGTTTTCCGCAGTGCGTTTTAAGTCATACAGCTTGTTTTGAATTAGCCATTTCTCAATCTTGTTCGCAGCAGTGCGAGACAATACTCGAATGCGGCTATCCAACAGCTCTTCTTCCGTCAGAGAGTCTTTCAGAATCCAAAGCTCACCCATTTGTGGTGGCCAGCTGTTGCCAAGCTGAATACGCTCATGACAGTGCATTAGCACGCGGTTGAGGCCGTCAGAATCGACAGAGTTAGCAAACTCAATGAACTTACCGCTTGGTTCACTACCGTATTGGTATTCCCACTGAGTCTCGTACACGCTCAAGAAAGAGCCGAACACATGGATACACCAATCCGTCAGTTCTAGTTCTGCAGGATCTTGGTCAACGACAGGTACTTGTTGATTTGAGCCAGTGTCTGATTCAACAACAGGTACCGATGGCGACGAAACTGCCGGTAAAACTTCTGGAACGACTGCAGGTGCAGGATCAGAAGGTTGGCTTTTTGCCTTTTTGAATGAGCTGCTGCCTGAAGCGTTCAGATGGGCTAAGCTTTTGTCGATACCCATTTCCTTGAGCTTGTCCTGCATTTCCTGAATATTGAGAGGTCTTCTGCTGTTGTTGTCTTTCATTTTGCTTCTCGTTAACTAACCAGTACTGCAACTTAGATTCGATGCGAGAGATTGGCATGAGTTCATTGGCTTTGGCTTTATACCAGAGGACAAATTTTTTCCATATTAAGCTATGGTCACCAGCAAGGCCGGAGAATTTAAATGCACGTTCTGCCCATGTTGGAATGATCTCTTCATCCAAATCATGAGTGGAAACCGTGTTGCTGATCATTGAGCCTCGACTTTGTGGACGAGGGGCATGCTGCATGTTTTGCATTGGCGCCGGAGCAGGCTGAAACTTAGGTGCAGGTGCAGGTGCAGGTGCAGGTGCAGGTGCAGGTGCAGGTGCCGTAGAGTAGACCGGAATACTATTGACCGGTTGAGCCTCAACGGGCGCCGCAGCTTGCTCTTGTTCAATGAGCAGTTTGAATACGTGGACCTCTTTTTGATCTCGATAGTCTACTTTTACCTTATCGAGAATACCTTGGTCGACTAGGCACTTAAGGCAGTCGGCTAAACCAAACGTAGAGAGAGCACAAAGCTGACTTGCCGATTGCAGGCACACATTGGTGTAACCGGATTCATCCGCACCGTCTGCAAGCATCAATAAAACAAGCTTTTCTGCTGGGCTAGAAGTATTCACTTGCCAAGCTAAATAAGAATATTTGGCGCTCAATATCGTGTTCTCAAAAAAGGTAAGTCGTTGTCACTATTGTAAGTCACCCATTACCGAATTTATAGCAACTTAACAGAAAACGACATTAGTAAGCCAAATATTGACCATAAGGAGAGGTCTGCCCTAAAAAGTAAGCCTACACTCATCCATTCTAGGTCAGAAGGTGGCTAAAGATGGGTTTTACGGCCGTCTTTTTCGGGTCTGATTCTTCACTAAGGCTTAAAATAACGTGGTCTATTAACGTAAAGAATGAGCTTCTCACCTTTCGTGTTCTCTTCATGAAAGCGCCTATCTTCTCTCTAGTGACTGTTGATCACTTCTCTATCTACTTATTGACATATTTATCCATCTATTCATAAATCATATTTAATTTATAAAACACCTTGATATGATCATTATTTTCGCTATTATGACGATAAGTCAGAAATGACGAAGCGTCATAAAATGGTTAACTACATGAATTTACTATTCGTGTTAATATATTGGATAGGAGTGTTTTAATACTGGCTAAGCTTAGATAATGGCTAAGCTCAAATACGGACTGAGAAATTATGTTTGGCTTTGGTTGTAAAGGCGATAAACAAGGTATCTTTGGTTGCAAAGGCGTGTTGTCTAAAAAGCAGCAGTCTATTGCAGACCGAGAAGTAGAGTTGATGTTGTTGGCGAAAGATCTGGTTCGAGAACAAGGGTTCGGAAACCTAACGATGGACAAGCTAACGGCAGCGAGCTCTTATTCTAAAGGGACAATCTACAATCACTTTTGCAGCAAAGAAGACGTCGTTTTAGCGTTATGTATTCACTCTCTTAAGACAGAAGCAATGATGTTTGCTCGCTCTGGAGAGTTTGAAGGCAACACACGTGAAAAGATCGTCGCATTGCACGTTGCTTATCGAATCTATGCTCGCATGGAACCGGTATTATCAACCTGTGCGATCATGGCTAAAAGCCCGTGGGTACTAGAGAAAGCGTCTAGTGCACGCGTCGCCGAGATGAATGAACTGGAAGAGTTGGTGATTGAACAATGCGACTCTATGGTTAACCAAGCGGTAGAAGCGGGTGACCTAAAGTTCTCTTCTGGCGTTGGTTCAGATGCCATCGTTTTTGCTAACTGGTCAATTGCATTTGGTTCAAATGCCTTGTCACAGAATGCATCAAACAGTCATTGTATTAAGCGGTTGCAAGACCCGTATTCAGTATTACACAACGCGAACATGATTCTAGACGGCCTCAATTGGCAGCCCCTTTCTAGCGATTGGGATTACCGCAAAACTTGGCGTCGTGTAGAGCAAGAACTGTTCAGTGAAGAGATCGCTTACTTAGAGTCTGTAGGTCGATAGCTTCCATTAAGCCCACACATGTGGGTTTATTAATAACCATTTTTGACGATTCGTCACAAACTTGAGATTAACCGACTGTGGTTGCTGTTTTCTTGAGTATTTGACTAAGCATTGTGTCTTTTGTCAGCTTCGGTTGGCTTTTTATGACACATATATGACGAATCGTCACAAATGGAGACTGTGATGAAACATGACAGCCAGAAGCCCACGTTCGATCAGCAAAACCGAAATAACCCTAATGCCGATAGCGCAAACGCCGATCTAAATAACAGTTGGCACTCAATACCGACCAAGCGTTCGTTTATCGTTCTGCTGGTGGTATTTTCAATCATCATTCTCTCTGCATTAGGGGCTAAGAACCTCTACTTTAGAGGGGACTACAACATCTTCTTCGAAGGCACCAACAAGCAGTTGATGGCGTTCGATGAGATTCAAACCACCTTTGCAAAAACCGACAACCTTGCGATTGTTGTCGCCCCTGAAGATGGCAATGTCTTCACCCCTGAAACTCTCACCCTGATTCAAAACCTCACGGTCGATGCGTGGCAGATCCCGTATTCAAGCCGTGTCGATTCCCTAGCTAATTATCAGCACACCGAAGCCATTGAAGATGATCTTTTGGTAGAAGACTTGCTGTATGAAGAGTACGAGCACACACCAGAGCGTATCGCCAAAGTAAAACAGATTGCCCTCAACGAACCGTTGCTCAAGAATGCTTTGGTGTCGGCCTCTGGTGATGTGACGATTGTTAACGTGACCGTACAACTGCCAGAAGTGGATAAGACGGCGGAAGTGCAAGAGGTGATTGCGGCGATTAATGCCATGATCGGCAAGTACCAAGCTCAGTACCCTAATGTCGAGTTCCATAAAGCGGGCATCATCGCCATGAACAACGCCTTTATGACTTCGGCTCAAGAAGACAGCTCAACGCTCGTGCCGTTAATGCTGCTAGTGGTACTGGTATTCCTGACCTTTATGCTGCGCTCGTTCTTTAGTGTGGTGGCGACGCTTATTGTGATTATTTCTTCAATTGTTGCCACCATGGGTTTATCCGGTTGGGCAGGGATGTTCTTGAGCACCGCAACCGTGAATGTTCCAACTTTGGTTTTAACTTTGGCGGTGGCTGATTGTGTTCACGTGATTGTGACCATGAGACAAGCGATGCAACGCGGGATGGAGAAAGCACAAGCCATTCAATATAGCATCAAGCTCAATGCGATGCCGATTCTGATCACCTCAGTGACCACTGCGATCGGTTTCTTGATGATGAACATGTCGGACTCTCCGGTGCTACGTGATTTCGGTAACTTGTCTGCACTAGGGGTACTTATCGCGTGCTTCCTGTCTGTGACTATGTTGCCTGCGTTGCTAAAACTGCTGCCAGTTAAACGTCTTTCTGCCAATCCTGAAGCCGCAGACAAAATCACCTTCATGGATAAGCTGGGGGATTTTGTCGTCACCAACCGTAAAGCACTGCTGCCGATTTCAACTCTGGTGATTGTTGGCGCTGCGGCGTTAATTCCACTCAACAAAGTGAACGATGAATCGGTGAAGTATTTCGATACCTCAAGTGAATTCAGACAAGCGGCCGACTTCATGGAACAGACCGTAAGTGGCATGACCACCATCAGTATTGCTGTGAAGACTAACGAGTCTCAAGCGATTGCTGATCCTGTGTTTTTGCAAGCAATTGGTGACTTTACTGAATGGCTACGCGTTCAACCAGAAACCGACCACGTGGCGACGCTTTCCGATGTTTACATGCGTTTGAACAAGAACATGCATGGCGACGACGAAAGCTACTACAAGCTGCCGCTTAACCGTGAACTTGCCGCGCAATATCTGCTGCTTTATGAGATGTCTCTGCCGTACGGCTTGGACTTGAACAACCAGATCAACGTCGATAAGTCATCGATCAAAATGGTCCTTACCGTCGATAACCTCGGCAGCGTTGAGCTAGTCGAACTCGAAGAGCGCATTTACTCATGGTTTGCAGCCAATGCACCTCAGTATGAAGTGGTCGCGTCGAGCCCATCACTGATGTTTGCTCACATTGGCGAAACCAACATGGCGAGCATGTTATCGACTTTGCCTATCACCTTAGTACTTATCTCTGGCTTGATGATCTTTGCGTTGCGCTCAGTTCGCTTGGGCATGATCAGCCTAGTGCCAAACATTGCACCTGCGATCATTGGCTTTGGTTTATGGGCGCTTATCTCTGGTGAAATCAACCTTGGTTTGTCAGTGGTGGTTACGCTCACTCTGGGTATCGTGGTTGATGATGCGGTGCACTTCTTAAGCAAATACCAGCGCGCACGATTAGAAGGTAAATCAGCGGAAGAAGCGGTTCGATATGCTTTCCACACCGTTGGCCGCGCATTGTGGATCACCACAGTTGTGCTTGTGGCAGGCTTCTCTGTACTGGCGATGTCGAGCTTCAGACTTAACTCCGATATGGGCTTACTCAGCGCGATTGTGATTTTCATTGCGCTGGTGGTCGACTTCATCTTGCTACCGAGCTTACTGATGATCTTCGACAAACAAACTCACTACTCAAACAAGCATGACACTCAGTCACAGACTAATCCAACAGCCGAACTGACTACTTCGACCAAATAAGGAATCGTCAGCCTGCTGCGGTGGGCTGACTCAAGGAGAAATTTATGAAAATCGTTAAACAATCATTTTTTACTACATTATTCACACTGAGCACATTCGTCGCTTTCCCAGCATTAGCAGACCCGGCGAAAGGCTTAGAAATTGCAGAGCAACGTAAAGCCGTTGATGTCGGGTGGGGCGATTCTATCGCGACCATGGAAATGCTACTTCGCAACAAGCAGGGCGAAAGCAGCACACGCCTGATGCGATTGAAATCTTTGGAAGTGGATGACGACGGCGACAAAGGCTTAACCATTTTTGATGAGCCGCGCGATGTAAAAGGCACGGCTTTCTTAAACCATTCACACATCACCAAATCCGATGACCAATGGTTGTACCTGCCTGCATTGAAACGTGTAAAGCGCATCTCTTCACGTAACAAATCGGGTCCGTTTATGGGCAGTGAGTTTGCTTATGAAGACTTAAGCTCGTTTGAGCTAGAAAAGTACACCTTCAATTACATTGAAGACGCGAAACTGGAAGGCGTAGACACCTTTGTTTTAGAGCAAGTACCGACCGATAAAAACTCAGGCTACACCATGCAGAAAGTATGGCTAGACCAACAATACTACCGCCCAATTCAGGTTGAATTTTACGACCGAAAAGGCGCACTGCTGAAAACCTTGTCGTTTCAAGACTACAAACAATACCTAAACCAATACTGGCGCGCTCACACCATGGCGATGCAAAACCATCAAACAGGCAAGAGCACCGTCTTAACCACAACAGATTTGGCGTTCCAGACGGGTCTTAAAGACAAGGACTTCCAAAAAAACACGCTTAAACGTGCTAAGTAAGGCAAGAATATGAAAAGGATTGTGGCAACAGGAACCCAGTTATCCTTAACCTTGGCAGCGACTGTCGGGCTTATGCAGGTGTCGTTACCTTGTGTGGCAGCAGGCTTTAGTCCGGATCTTGCAGGGCAGGTTAATATTGAACATAGGCAGTTCTTTAGTGACGGTTTACAAGGGCAGGATAAAGGACAAAGCTCACTGGTGTTACAGCCAGAGTTTTACTGGGAACAAAAAGAGGGCAATGGCAGCTTTACCTTCACCCCGTTTTATCGCCTAGACAGTGAAGACGATGAGCGAACTCATGGAGACATTCGAGAAGCCTTATACCTAACATATTGGGATGATTACGAACTGCGAGCCGGTGTCGGCAAGGTATTTTGGGGCGTGACCGAATCGGCGCACTTGGTGGATGTGGTAAACCAAACCGATACGATTGAATCGGTCGATGGCGAATCCAAGCTAGGTCAGCCTATGGTGCACTTCACCTCAATTAAAGAGTGGGGCACCATAGACGCCATGTTATTGCCGTATTTTCGTGAGCGTACCTTTGCAGGGGAAGACGGACGCTTAAGACCAACGGTGCCGGTTTCGGACGATGCGCTTTACGAATCTTCGAGAGAAGAAAAGCATGTAGACGTAGCACTGCGTTATAGCCAAATGTACGGCGATTGGGATGTCGGTTTAAGCTATTTAGGCGGCACAAACCGCGACCCTTATTACCATGTGGAAGGCAATCAGCTCAAGCCATATTACGCACAAATGCAGCACTTCGGGCTGGATGTACAAGGCATTATTGGTGATTGGTTATGGAAGCTGGAAAGCATTTATCGCGACAGTTACGACAACCACACAGGCGTAGCGACAGGCTTTGAATACACATGGGTTGGGGCGCTTGAATCATACTGGGACATTGGCTTCATTGCTGAATACTTGTATGACAGCCGAGGCAATAACGCCCAAACCATCGGCCAAAACGATGTGTTCCTTGGGGCGCGTTTCGCCTTGAACGATGAAGACGGCACAGAGGTACTTACAGGTATCACTCAAGACTTAGATAACAGCGATGTCTACAGCGCCAAACTAGAAGCCTCAAGCCGTATCAATAACAACCTCAAGTGGCGATTGAATGCTTGGTTGTTTGAGAACGAAACCCCAGAGGACTTGCTGTTCTTCGCTCGCAAGGATGATTTTGTCGAGGTGGCGTTGGAATATTACTTTTAGTATTTATACAGAGTTAACATGTACAAAAAGTTAGGTCTTCCAACAAGTTAATGTTGGTTTCGTGAGGCGTCCTCGTTAAGGGGCGTCTCAAATTTAAGATGACCCATATTTAGAATGTTCAAAGTCGCCTTTTTATAAAACGGATCAAACAATCGAATAGACCCACAGGTAGAATGGTTATATTTTTCGAATATCTATAGCCTCCGAATATGCATATAAATTGTGCTGGCGGTATCGACCCTAAGGGATTTATGAATTCATTTAATTGGGATAAAAACTTTGAGACAGGCATTGGTGTTGTCGATGAACAGCATCAATACCTTGTCGGTTTTATCAACCATTACGGAAACCTGTTGTCGGAGAATACGATCTCTATCGGCGACATGAGCGCTGCTTTACTTGACCTCACACGCTATGCCGAATTTCATTTTAAAGAAGAAGAATCTTTGATGAGAGAGCGTGGCGTTTATGACTTACACATTGAAGAACACATCAAAGTGCATCGTGTGTTTATGCAAGACATCTACAGCATGCAAGCCTTCATCTTGGAAGAAGATCAGGCGTCAGCACGTCAGCTACTGGATTTCCTCATCCATTGGCTTGCTTATCACATCCTTGGCATCGACCAAAACATGGCGCGACAAGTGGCCGCGATAGAAGAGGGTGCAACACCTCAACAAGCCTTTGAAGCAGAAGAAAAGCAGCAAGACTCTTCGACCATCCCTTTACTGGCCGCGCTTAAAGGCTTATTTGAACAGGTCTCTGAACGAAACAAACAGTTGTTGCGCTTCAATCAGGTACTCGAAGACAAAGTTGAAGAACGAACCGCAGAATTGAAACGAGCGAACAAGAAGCTCGAAGAACTCTCGTTAACCGACTCACTCACTAAATTACCTAACCGTCGTTGCGCTTTTAAACAGTTAGCTTTGCATTGGCAAGAATCGAAAGAATTCGGCATGCCTTTGGTGTGCATTATGATCGATGCTGATCACTTCAAGCGCATTAATGACACTTGTGGGCATGATGCTGGTGACTTGGTGTTAAAAACCCTTGCGAACGAGCTGAAAAACAGGTTTCGCAACGATGATATTGTGTGTCGATTAGGAGGCGATGAGTTCTTGGTGATTTGTCCGGATACCGATCTTAATGGTGGCATGCACATCGCAGAAACGACGCGACAGAAAGTGTCTGAACTAGAGGTCGAAACCGGCAACCAAGCTTGGATTGGTAGCATCAGTGTCGGTGTGGCTGAAATGACCCAAGAATTCGAAACCATGAATGAATTGATTAAAGCGGCTGACGAGTCCGTTTATCTAGCGAAAGATGCGGGTAAGAACAGCGTTTGTTCTATTCAGATCTAGCCTTCAGGTCATTTCCAAATTAAGAAGTGGAACCTGTAATTGTTCCACTTCTTCCTACTCCTCATTAATATCCTGTTAAATTTGCCGTGTTTTTAGTCAATAACTTGTTCTTTTAGCGATTCAATTTGGCATTGGTTGCGTGTTTGATTACTATGTGTAGCTATCTAAAAAAACTAATCATCCGATACGGACACTACCAACTGGTAGATGAGGAAATGATGCAACATCTAGAAGAGATCATTGCTAATGCAACGACTGCTATTGATACAGCAGATTCGTTAGTCGCACTTGATGAAGTGCGAGTTCAGTATTTAGGTAAGAAGGGTGAACTAACTCTTCAACTACAAAGCCTAGGTAAACTTCCACCTGAAGAGCGTCGCACTGCTGGTCAAGAGATCAACAAAGCGAAAGGTGCTGTTCAACAAGCGATCGCAGCTCGCAAAGACGCACTACAACGTGCAGAGCTTGAAGCGAAACTAGCTGAAGAAACTATCGATGTGAGCCTACCAGGTCGTCGCATTGAGAACGGTGGTCTTCACCCAGTTACTCGCACCGTTGAGCGTATCGAACAGTTCTTTGGTGAGCTTGGTTTTAACACTGAGTCTGGCCCTGAGATCGAAGATGCATTCCACAACTTTGATGCACTAAACATCGCAGACGATCACCCAGCTCGTACTGATCACGATACTTTCTTCTTCAACCCTGATCTAATGCTACGTACGCACACTTCTGGTGTTCAAATCCGTACGATGGAAAACGGCAAACCGCCATTCCGCTTCATTGCTCCGGGTCGTGTTTACCGTAACGACTACGATCAAACTCACACGCCAATGTTCCACCAAGTGGAAGGTATGTTAGTTGATGAGAACGTAAACTTCGCACAACTTAAAGGCATTCTTAACGATTTCCTTTGTAACTTCTTTGAAGAAGAAGTTGAAGTGCGTTTCCGTCCTTCATTCTTCCCGTTCACAGAGCCTTCAGCTGAAGTTGACGTGAAACGTAAAGATGGCAAATGGCTAGAAGTTCTAGGCTGTGGCATGGTTCACCCTAACGTACTTCGCTCTGTTGGCATCGACCCTGAGAAATACTCTGGTTTTGCATTCGGTATGGGTGTAGAGCGTCTAACGATGCTTCGTTACGGCGTAAATGACCTTCGTGCGTTCTTCGAGAACGACCTTCGTTTCCTTAAACAATTCAAGTAATCCGGGGCAGTCAAAACTATGAAATTCAGTGAATCTTGGCTACGCGAGTGGGTTAAACCTGCAATTAACAGCGAAGAGCTAGCTCACCAAATCACTATGGCTGGTTTGGAAGTTGACGATGTAGAACCTGTTGCTGGTGAATTCACCGGCGTTAAAGTAGGTAAAGTGGTTGAGTGCGGTCAGCACCCAGACGCAGACAAACTACAAGTTACAAAAATTGATATTGGTGAAGCCGATCTTGATGGAAATAAACAGCTTTTAGACATCGTATGTGGTGCATCTAACTGTCGTCTTGGCCTAACTGTAGCAGTAGCAACAGTTGGCGCAGTACTTCCTGGTGACTTCAAAATCAAGAAAGCAAAACTACGTGGCGTTCCATCGCACGGCATGCTTTGTTCTTTCTCTGAGCTAGGTATCGACGTAGAGTCTGACGGCATCCTAGAGCTGCCAGAAGGCACAACGCTAGGTATGGACGTACGTGAGCTTCTAGAGCTTAACGACGTAACTATCGACGTAGACCTAACAGCAAACCGCGCAGACTGCTTCAGCATCCGTGGTCTTGCTCGTGAAGTTGGCGTACTAAACCGCGCAGACGTTACAGAGCCAACAGTTGAAGCTGTTGCAACAAGCATTGAAGACACAGTATCTGTTGAAATCAAAGCAACTGATGCTTGTCCACGTTACCTTGGCCGTGTGGTTAAGAACGTAAACGTGAAAGCGGAATCTCCAATCTGGATGCAAGAAAAACTGCGCCGTTGTGGTATCCGTTCAATCGACCCAGTTGTAGACATCACAAACTACGTGATGCTAGAGCAAGGCCAACCAATGCACGCATTTGATCTAGCTAAGATCGAAGGCGGTATCGTGGTTCGTCTAGCAGAGCAGGGCGAAAAACTAACACTTCTAGATGGCAACGAAGCTGAACTAAACAGCAACACGCTTGTTATCGCTGACCACAGCAAAGCACTAGCAATCGCTGGTATCTTTGGTGGTGAAGAGTCTGGTGTAACAACTGAAACAACAGACGTTCTTCTAGAAGCAGCATTCTTCGCACCGGATCACATCCGTGGTCGCGCACGTGCTTACGGCCTACACACTGATTCTTCTCTACGTTTCGAGCGTGGTGTTGATTCAACACTTCAAGCAGCAGCAATGGAGCGTGCTACACAGCTTCTAGTTGAAATCTGTGGTGGTGAAGTTGCGCCAGTAAACGGCAGCGAATCTGAAGCTGATCTTCCTAAAGCAAACGTAGTTGCTCTACGTCGCGCTAAGCTAGACAGCCTACTAGGTCACGAAATCCCATCTACAGACGTAGTGGAAATTCTTACTCGCCTAGGTTGTAACGTTGAAACGACTGATGCTGGTTGGACGGCAACGTCTCCATCTTGGCGTTTTGATATCGCAATCGAGCAAGACCTAATTGAAGAAGTAGGTCGTATCTACGGTTACGATAACATTCCAAACCAAGCGCCTAAAGCGGCACTTAAAATGAATGACCACAAAGAAGCTGACCAACCGCTTAAGCGCGTTCGTGACCTTCTTGTAGACCGTGGCTACCACGAAGCAATTACATACAGCTTCGTTGAACCAGAACAACAAAAACTTGTTGTACCTGGTGTTGAGCCGCTAATCCTGCCATTCCCAATCTCTGCGGACATGTCAGCAATGCGTCTTGGCCTAATCCAAGGTCTACTAAACACAGTTGTTCACAACCAGAAGCGTCAACAGTCTCGCGTTCGTCTATTCGAATCAGGCCTACGTTTCATCCCTGAAGCAACTGCTGAAAACGGCATGCGCCAAGAAATGATGCTTGCGGGCGTTATCTCTGGTACTCGTGGCGAAGAGCACTGGGACATTGCAACTAACACAGTAGATTTCTTCGATCTTAAAGGTGATCTAGAAGCAGTTCTTGAGCTTTCTGCAAACGAAATCGCATACAGCTTCAAAGCAGCTAAGCACCCAGCACTTCACCCAGGTCAAACTGCGGCTATCGTAGTAGACGGCAAAGAAGTGGGTATCATTGGTACTGTTCACCCAGAACTAGAGCGTAAGTTTGGTCTTAACGGCCGCACTATCGTATTCGAAATCGAATGGGCAGCTATCAACACTCGCGTGCTTCCAGAAGCAGTAGCAGTATCTAAGTTCCCTGCAAACCGTCGTGATATCGCAGTAGTTGTTGACGAAGCAGTTGCTTCTGGCGACATCGTAGAAGCGTGTATCGCTGCTGGTGGCGAATTCCTAACAGGCGCTAAACTGTTCGACGTATACGTTGGTCAAGGCGTTGAAGAAGGTAAGAAGAGCCTAGCAATCGCACTTAGCCTACAGTCTGTAGAGCGCACACTTGAAGATGCAGACATCGCTGGTTCAGTAGATGCTATCGTAGCTTCAATCTCAGAGAAATTTGGCGCAGCACTTCGCGACTAATCTCTTCTGATAGATAGAAAAATCAAAGGCCTCGCATTGCGAGGCCTTTTTACGAATGATAACCCGACTACAATTTCAAATCTGCATCATCAATAAAACCAACAGGAAGCCCATCTAACTTTTCTGAACTATATTGTGCAACGATAAAGCCAGATAAATCTTTTACAAGATGGTCTGGTACGTCATTATCAACCAAGATAATTTGACAGGTACGGTCTTTATTCTCAAATTCTTCTGTTAGGTTTATGATATATTCATATATATTCTTATATTTTTGTGGGTCAGAAACAGCTTCTTGATTGTCAGCATCTTTCTGATTACTAGAAATATTATAATTTTGGTCTTTAGTTTTACCTAGATATTTACCAACAGTGTCAATCATTAAAAATGACGGATAATTGATTTTTGAATGTAACGATGCTTCTATTAACGAACATAGATGTCCAATAGAAACAATGGTTCTTAAGCCACCCGAAGTTAGATTCGCATAATCAATTCCTCTAACTTTCGCTGAGAAACTAACAGGGTCATAAGATATGTTACTAGGAGACTTTATTTTCACAAAATTTAAGTAACAATGTAAGTAGTCTGCTAAGTCACTTAAAACTTCCGACATGGAAGGTGCGCTTTCTTTCAATAATAATATGTCATCTTTTAACTTTGTTATTCTAATATCTAAAGAGCTGATACTAGTGGAAAGGTGTTTATGTTGATTCCTGACTTTTAGACGGTTAACTAATTCTTTTCTTTTTTGTTGTAATTCACCTAATTTCGTAGTGTATATGTCTCTTTCTGCTAAATATGGACTGGTTAGCTCTTTCATGTTTTTCTCTTGAACTTTTAGAGCTTCTTGCTCAACTTCGTCAAGTTCCTTCAATTGGACTTTAGATAGTTCCCAATCACTTTTAGTTCGTGAAATTATTGATTCTGTATCTCGAATTCTTCGCTTTAGTAAATTTATTTCATGGGATACTTTTTCTCTATCATCAATAGTAAATCTTTCTCTGGCTAAACTAATATCTAGGGTACTATCGCAAATCGGGCATAATTCTGTTTCACCAACGATTTCTCCGATTATGTTAGTTGCAGATATTGAAGCTTTAAATTTATCAATGTCGTTTATATAGTCATTTTTTAACCGAGTAAATTTCTCAATCTTTAGTTTTCGGTCTTGATTTTGTTGGATTAAATGTTTTCTTTTTAAGGATATTTTTTCTATTTCATCTCTAATCAGCGTATATATTTCGTTATCGGTAATCTTCGCATGATTTAAGTTTTTTATTTCACATTCAAGATTTTTAATCTGTAAATCTACTTTATCTACGTTGTCATCAAGGGTATTCAGTGTCTCAAATTCGGATTCTCTTAAGAAATCGGCGACCATGTTATACTTATTTTCAATGGATGCTTTTTCTTTAACTTTATCAGATAGTAACCCTTCTAAGTTACTAAGATTACTATCTAGTGCGTTGAAAATATACTTGAATACTTCTTTGTTCTTGGTTTGGATTGCATAGTTTTCTGACCTTAGAAAGTTTTTACTCCCAAGAGCATCTTGGTCAACATAGCAATATTTAAAGAGATCTCTAAAGCTTAACCTAACTAATTTAGAATCATCTTTACTTGGTGATTCCTTTAATCTGACCTTAGGGAGATCTAAGTTGTCTAATAAGAAGTCAGAATAATAACCAAGTCCAGGATATTGTGCATTTTGTGAGAAGTTTGGAAGGTACTTTTTACATGCAAAATTTTCGATTTCGCTAAAACTACATGGATACACTTCAATTGGAAGTCTGGAATTAAAAATGTCGCGTTTAATAGTGTAGTTGTTACCGTTCAAATCGATATCTAAGACTGCATATTTTCCGGAAGCTTCAATTTCTGGGTAGAGGTCAAAACTTTTTGCACCAAGTAGATAATCTATCAGGTTTAATATGCTGGATTTTCCAGTTGCAGAATCTCCATAAATTATGTTTACACCTTTGAAAAATCTGACACTATAGTTTTTTTCGTGTCCAACAACAACAAGCTTGTTTATTAAAATGTTACTAGCCATTACATATTACCTATTCTAATAATGTCATTAAGACTGTTATTCAGTTGAGATGTAGTTAAGCTAAGGGTTGGTATTAATTGCTCAGATAATTCTTTTATCTCAGAAAAGTAGTTACTTGACAGGCTTTCTGTGCGCTTTTTACCATCTTCAGTAAGAGTATATAGAAAGCCATCTTTATTTTTATAGTTCACAGATATCAAATTCTTGTGAACTAATATCTTTAATATGTCCTTCATTCTATCTCGGTCGAATAAAGGGTCAAGGTTAAATGATATTGATGAAACTGAGTAATCATTTTTGTTTTTTACTAAGTTATTTTTACCTAGTGCGTTTAGAAATCGATTTATTTTCTGTGGATTTCTAACTAAATAGTCATATATGTGAATTCGTTCATTATTCATTTTCAATGTGCCACGTTTGGTTGAACTTAAATAATAAAGTAAAATCATAACCACACTGAGGTTTAGGTAAATGTCCTCATCTGGTTCAACAAACGGTAGTCTCATGATAATACCTTGTCTAAGTTTCTTTCCTTACACCACCAAATATCAGAAGATTGGTCATTTGCTAATTGGTGTAACATTCCTTTCTTATGATAGTTTTGAAGTGAAGGTATTAAGCTTCTAAGTAGCATAGAATCTTGTTCTGTTATTTTTGTATGGACATTAGCTAGTAAAATTCCAGAGTTAACATTCTCATCAGCAAGGTAACTATCATAACTATCTTTATATATTTGTCGTATATTAATAAATAGTTTATTTAGCTGTTCTTTGTCGTGCTTTGAATTAAATAGTTTCCTTACAAACTCCGCATTATAAAACAGTTCTTTAGCATTATCTTGACTCTCATGTGCGATATCTGCAAGTATGAGTTTTAGAACAAAGAATTCTTTATCTAAATCTGTATTTTCTATGTCAGGAACCTTTTTAAATCCAACATTTTCCAATGTCTCGTTTTTAAACTGCTCTTTTATAAATTTAACGACACTCAAATAGACTATTGATTTGTCACTTTCTGGTTTACAAATAGTTTTATGGTCTTCAGCTACAGAGATTATATCTTTTTCAATTTTATCTATTGCAATAGCGCTATGCTTTGTAACAACATCATCATAGTTACCATAAAAGTATTTCGTGATAGGTTTAGAGTCTAAATAAACCCAACTTTGGTTGAGTTCATTTATAAACTTTTCTACTGGATTTAAATTAGATATCTGTAAGTTACTACTGATTATACTCCCTAAAACTGACATGGAAGCACCTTGATGAGGGACGGCTAACGACAAGAATAACTTTATTTTCGTATGGTTGTTTAGGTTTATTTCATTCTTTATAAGGTTCTTGGTAATCAAACCTCCCATACTATGAGCTACTATATAGAT
Organism: Vibrio sp. 99K-1; assembly: GCF_013114585.1. Classification (NCBI taxonomy): domain Bacteria; kingdom Pseudomonadati; phylum Pseudomonadota; class Gammaproteobacteria; order Vibrionales; family Vibrionaceae; genus Vibrio; species Vibrio sp. 99K-1. Next base: position 61,623 of record NZ_VTXF01000010.1, on the reverse strand, counting down.
ATTGTCATATTGTTCTAAAGAAAATCTGATGTGACTGGATAAATTATTTGAAAGCTCATCTATATTTAAGTTTCTTTCTTTTTTGTGAGTTTTTTTCCAAATAATATCTCTAATTCTTCTAGATTTCTCCTTTGTATCTGCAAATAAATTCAATAGTTCAGTAAAATAACTATAAGACGCGATATCAAAATGTTCTGATATCGTTGCGTCATTTAACAAAAGTTCAGGGAAGAAGGCGCTATTGTCATTTGTCCAAGTCTTTTTGACATCTCCAGTAAATCCATGAACGAATAAAATGAGATTCCTGCAATCTTCTCTTTTTTGACAGAATTCAAAATCTTGAGCCATTTGTAAAGCTCCTCATAATGATTTTATATTGAAAGTTCATTTAATATATCAATAAGTTAATGTCCAAAATAGTAGAAATACATAGAGTGGTTGTAAAATGCTACATATTGCACAGAAATGTAGCTCTTATCGATTGTTGTGGGTTGGGTAAGGGGATCTGGCTCAAGGTGGTTCCTATGATAAATACCCTTGACCCGTCTACAACTTCACACTTTATAGTGCCTATATTGATTGAGAGGGGCGCTTTCTGTGTTCCCTCTAAAGTAAGTAGAGAGACACTATGAAACGTTTAATTCTAAACATCACATTCTTGGTATTCATGGCGCTTGGTAGCATGAATACCATGGCTCATGATTCAACGGTTAAGTACGGTATTGCGATATCTCAAGATGGTGAGCAAATTGCGTATGGCAAAAGTGGGAGCGGGGAAACGGCGCTGATCTTCATTCACGGTTGGAGCCTAGACAGTAGGCTTTGGCAAAACCAAGTGAGTGATTTTTCAAAGCAGTACCAAGTGATCACCATGGACTTAGCAGGGCACGGTAACTCGTCGTTTAACCGCGAAGAGTACACCATGGTTGCATTCGCTGAAGACATCAAAGCCGTCATCGAGAAAGAACAACTCGAATCCGTCATCTTAGTTGGGCATTCCATGGCAGGTGGTGTGATTGCAGAAGCCGCTAAACTGATGCCGAAAAGAGTGAAGGGCATTATTGGTGTCGACACATCGCAAAACGTCGCACTAGCTGTTTCACAAAGCGACCTAGATACAATGACCAAACCGTTTGAAGCAGATTTCCAAGCGGGCATCACTACGTTCGTGAAAGACTCGCTACCAAAAGACGTAGACGCGGATTTACTTTATTGGGTAACGCAAGACATGTCGTCAGCACCGCCAGCTATCGCGATAAACCAGTTCCGCCATTATCTAGGCCAATACGTAACAGGCGAAGCCCACCGCCGTGTATGAGAACGTGAATGAACCAGTAATCTTGGTGAACCCTCGTCTATGGCCAACGGATTCAGAAGCGAGCAAGAAAAACATCAAGTATTACAGCATTTATTACATTGAAGACTCAGGCCACTTCCCAATGTTAGAGCAACCACAGCAGTTCAACATAACGTTGATGAAAGCGGTTAAGTCAGTGAAGTAGGGCAGTTGTAATTTATCTATAGATAAAACTAAGGCCTCGCGATTGCGAGGCCTTTTTGTGCTCTGTAGGGTAAACAAAACAAAGTGGCAAAGACATGTGAGAATCGGCTAACAATCCCCTCCTAACCTCCCCTTGGTTTACTTCTCCAACCTCTTGTTGATAGTGGGAAAGGGGAGGAACTGAATACCGATCGCTACATGTGTTGTTATATGTTCAGCGCCAAAGAATGTTCTCCCCCTCGGTCGTATATCTAAAGAGACCGGTGAACTCCATTTGAGGGGGAGCTAGAGGGGGAGTTTTCTTTGCCGTGCAAGAGAGTATCTGTTTATGTGGCTTTTATTACTCTGTATAGATCGCTATTCCATTTACCGTCTGTTCAGAAACAGGGATTAAGTACTGGTAGTCTGTGCCTACTCCTCCCAATACTACAGAGTTGTTGCTTCCTGTCGCTTGAAGCAAAACGCCATTAGCTCCTAGTTTAGCTGCCTGCTTTTTTAACTCCTCGATTGCATAATCGATGGAGCCTTGCTTAGTCACACCTGCATCACTAGATGCATCAACTAAAGCTATTTTTTCATAGTTCTCTGGTGCTTCAAGATAGAGAGTGACTTCTTGAGGTGTAATTGGATCTCTGGCTTCGCCTACTAATATCGCAGAGCCAGATGCACAGCCGAATAAAAATAACGTGATAGAAAGAGCTAGGGTTTTGAAGATATTCATTGGGATTAGGTTTGTTTCAGGAATCAAGAGCGGATTATAGCGAAATAAGACCTCTTATTGTTTGTGGGTATTGTAACAAGTTGCGTAATTGTTTGTGCATCAGATACATACCAGAGTTGACTTACAATCCCCTCCTAACCTCCCCTTGGTTTACATCCCAAATCTTTTTTGGGTAGTGGGAAAGGGGAGGAACTGAACGCCGATCGCTACATGTGTTGTTATATGTTTAGCGCCAAAGAATGTTCTCCCCCTCGAACGTATATCTCAAGAGATCGGCTGACTTGATTTGAGGGGGAGCTAGAGGGGGAGGTTTTGGTTTACTAGAGCTGGTCAGACACGACCTTGATGAAAGCGGTGAAATCAGTGAAGTAGGGCGGTTGTAATCAGTCTATAGATAAAACGAAGGCCTCGCGTGTGCGAGGCCTTATTAGATTTGTTCGACATAACGCTGGTTAAAGTGATCAGAAATTTTTGTATTCGCAATAGTTAAGCTTTTTTGAAAGCGACTCTAGGCTAAGTTTTGCCAATGTGTCTTTAAAAGGCGAACTGTGTAAGGCAGTCGTGAGGATGTCGCACTCTTCTGCTGAAAGCAAATTAGCATGCCTGAATAAGACGTAATCTAATGCGATGTGTAGGTACAATGTTGAGAAGTCAGCTTGAAGCAAATCATGATTGTTATTCAACTGCCTGATAAGTCCTTTAACGCTTCTTTCAATACCTTCCTTTCCCCTAATCGTTAGCACGTTTTGCTCAGCTTCGAAGCGGCTCAATGCAGCGCATCGAAATGCTACTTCCATCAACGTTTTACTTACTCCCAATAACGACATGCGTTGAGCATCGCTAGCCTTGGTCGCTGCTAGTTTTTCTGTTGGGTATGCTTGCATGAGGAACTCGCAGATCGTTAAGCTCTCGGTCAGTGCAACCCCATCACTGGTTTCTAGAACCGGAATGGTACTAAATGGATTAGCTGCGACTAATGTGCTCGGTGTTTGCCACGGGTCGACCCATTCAAGAACCATTGGAGCATCACATAAATAGGCCGTTGCCAGCACTGCCCTGGAGAATGGCGAGGTGTCGTTTAAATACAGTTTCATGAGCGATTCCTTTGCTAAGAACTTGTTTGAGCAGTGTTTAATGTCTGCTGTTTGGTTGATGTAAATGCGATGCAGAGTATCGACAAAATCAGTGCACTCGCGCTGATCATAAATAACAGGTTATAACTGGTGAGTTGAGGGGCGTAGTGAGCCATAACGAAGCCGACGATTCCTTGCGATATAGCAAACGCCATTGTCATTGCTCCCCAAGATTTCGTATGGAGTTGTGTCCCAACGATTTCTAGGGTGTAGGTTGATACCAGTGTTACGGTGCCCGGCGTAAACATACCGACCAACAAAGATGAAGCAAAAAGTGCTGTTTCACTGGTGCTTAAGAGTGGAAGAGCAACCCCGGCAGTTTTGCAAGTAAACGCCGCTACTAGTGCTTTTTTAAGTCCAAACTTATCACCTAATATACCGGTTACTATTGGTCCAATCGCAGCTCCTATACCAAAAACAGCCCAGTAAAACCCACCGCTCGTAAAACTCATTTTTAGCTCTCGAACAATATAGTCGACCCAGAAAAGAGTATGAGGCAGATAGCCAATAGCGTTGAAGGTATAGGCTAACAGTACACAGCTAACACTGATACGCTCATTCTTAGATAAGGCATCAAACGTCGATGGACTTTTATCACAATGGTTTGGCTTAACCTCAAGAGACCAAGCGTTCCACGTCAGGACAGTTGCAACGAAAGCGATCGCTCCCATACCTAACCATGCACTCTCAACACTTTGGTAGATAAGTAAAGGTATGATGGTTCCTGAAATCATCGCGCCAAGACCGATGCCTGAAAACACGACGCCACTGATTCTTGCTTTCATTTCTTGCGGGTGAAGGCTGGTGATCACAGGGGGAGCGAGTACCATGAGTATCGCACCGGATACACCAGCAATAGTTCTAAGTGTTAAAAACCATTCAAAGGGGGCAGACTTTAAGGCACAACCAAGATAACTGAAGCTACTTAGCAATAAAGAGGCACGTATGAGTGTGCCTGTTGAATAATATCTTTGTAAAAAGCTCGAAGCAGGTGCTCCGAAAATATAGCCAATCAGTGTAGCTGCACCGAGTATGGAGGCATCTTCGCTTGAGAACCACCCACTTTGAATGAGCACAGGCATTAATGCTATATAGGCAAAGCGGCCAATACCATTCCCAACTAGTGTTGCTGCGAGCCCAGCGAAGGTGCTGCGGTTTAGTAGCTTTACGTGCTGCATATCTCATACCGTTGGTTTGCGTTAGTAACATTACGCTAACATTTAAGGCTGAGCTATCTAAGCTGAGTTTTTACTCTAATGCTTAAGGTTTGATGACAACTTACATTTTCTGTAAGTGTCAGATTGGTCATTTACATTTTCAATCTCTTGTTGATAGTGGGAAAGGGGAGGAACTGAATTCCGATCGTTATGTGTGCTGAGATACATTGAGCGACAAAGAATGTTCTCCCCCTCGTTCGTCTATCGCAAGAGATCGACTGACTTAATTTGAGGGGGAGCTAGAGGGAGAGGTTGTTTATGCAGGTTTAGTTTTGACGGCTTCACGACAGCTTAGGAAATAAAGCGAAGAGACTAAGAGGACCGCGCCACATAATATCCAGCTTGTGGATATACTGTAATGCTCGGAAATGACTCCAAAAGCTAAAGAAGCTAGCACTCCACCAGCGGTAACGGCAAAAGAGCTGATGGACAAAATGGTTGAGCGCATCTCATTTGGAGTACTGTCATTAAGTAATACCTGCTCAGAATTGTTGCCCATTGTGAAAAGAAAGAAAAACGCCAAATACAGAAGAGAAAAGCTCATGGTGCTGTTGGTGTTAGCAAGTAAGATCAGCGACAGGCCGGCAAGTGCGCGAGTGACAAACATTAAAGCCTTGTGAGAACCGCCAAATACTTTTAGTAGTGGAACGGACACGATTGACGATAAAGCGGCCATCAAGAAGTACAGTGCCGATATGATGCCAAACAGAGTTAAGTCTTTGGAATGAACTCCCATTAATTCAGATAGGTAGGGTTGCCAGAGGTTTTCCACAGCACTCATTGCTGCGCCAAAGATAAGTGTTGCCTGAATCACTAACCTTAACGTCCAATGGTTTAAAGAGAAAGTAAGCGCCTTGATGCAGGTTTGTGCCGCGGTTGTGATGGTGTTTTTGTGGTCTATTTTGAAGCTTCTCTGCTCATGAGGAAGTAGTAGCCATGTAAGTAACAGCAGGGCAAGACTCGATACGCTAGCGGTGAAAACATTGATGTCATACTCGTCAAATGACTCAAAATAAGAACTCACGATACTGTTAGGTAGAAATCCGCCGATAAGGGCTCCGGTCGCTAGACCAGCAGTCACGAACACATTAACTTTTGCAATTGCAGTATGATACGAGCCTGCTCCAGTGCTATCAGTAAACGCATCATAAAACCATGCATCGAGAGTACCTGAGTAAACGGCTCTAGAAGCTCCCAACAATAAGGCGCTAATTAAAATACTGAACAAGCCATTTGCATAGAGTAGGTTTAGGCAGCCCAGTAGGGTGAGTATTAACGAGTACGAATATGTTTTTTTTCGCCCAATAGTGTCAGCAAGCCCACCGACCGGTATCTCTAATAGTGTTGTGCTTCCAATCCAAACAGCCATGACAATCCCAACTTGTGCCAGGTTGAGTCCCTTAGACTGAAAAATCAGAATAATGACAGGAATAAGCAACCCGACTACTGTCCAGTGTAGGTATTGTTGTATGCCAAATCGCACAACTAACTCTTTTCGTTGCATCAATACGTTCCTTTGTTTATTGAAAGTGGCATCATCCTTTATTGATACTTAGGTGCAACTTATGATTTAAAAGGGTAGCATTGTGATACTTTTGGTATCTCTATTTGAGGCGGTTTGAACGAAATGGACGAACAACTATCATTCGAAATTTGTAAGTTACTCAAAAGAGAGCTTAAAAGGTGCAATATTTCATATCGTGCACTTGCGGCGGAACTGGATATATCCGAAATCAGCATTAAGAGGTTACTCAACAGTTCTCAACCACTGTCTATTCAGAGGCTAGTCGCGATAGCTAACCTCACGGACATGCCGCTATCAAAGCTTCTTGCTGAGGCAGAAGAAAACATTGCTTCTATTCCCGTTTTCTCTAAAGAACAAGATGACGCGTTTTTTGAAACCCCCGCACTTTTCTCGTTCTGGTCAGAGTTAGCAGAAGACACTACCGTTCAATGTATTCAAGAAAAGCACAAGCTAAACGATGCTTCAGTACACCTGTATCTTCGACAATTAGAAAATCTCAGCCTTATCGAGATAGGTTCTAACAATAAGTACAAACTGCTCTTGCCCAAAGAAACCGCGTTTGTAAAAGGGGCTAGGTATCCCATTTATTTCAAATCTCAGGTGTTAAATGGTTTACAAGAACGCGTCATTAATTTGCCTGAATCTGATGATGATGCCTTTCTCACAAGCTTCAAAGCTGAGTTGACGAAGGATGAGTTTATCGAGATTAATAACATGTTAGATAACTGGCTGTTTAATAAGCTGCGAGAAAGACAAGCGTTTGATGGTCGAAGGTACGAAGAAGTGAAGCCTTATACATTTGGTTTTATGGGAGCTCAGGGGGAGTTCCATGGTCAGATGCCAGCAATAACGAATCTAGTTTAGCTAGCTTTGTTGATGAAAGCGGTTAAGTCAGTGAAATAGGGCGGTTGTGATCATTCTATGAATAAAACTAAGGCCTCGTGTTTTCGGGCCCTAGTTTTTGAAGGCTAATCGATGGAGTCTGTCACTGCTGTGAGAATCCATTATTTTTTGTCTTGAGACTCTTTGTATTTTTGTGCAATCCACTCATGTAAGTGAAGTCCTGTTTGGCGTTTTAGGAATACACTGATTCCAGCCAAAATTAACAGTCCAATTATTGTGCCCATAATCATCTCCACGCTTTGTCATTGTTTTTAAATCAGCTTAATCAATACGTTAGTGCTTTGATTAATCCATTGATTTCATCATTTTATCTATATTAAGCCCACCAAGATCCTCGAGGTTATTCTTAATCTCTTCATCGATTGATAGTTGGCGTTCCACTTTTTTTATTTCCTTCTCAAGAAACTTTTCAACTTCTTGAGATACGTTGAACATTAAGCCCTGCTCACGCGCTGCTTTTCTCGCTCGTTTTAGGCGAAAATCTAACTCTGATGGAATTTTAATGTTCAGCGATACTTTGGGTTGTTTTTTTTGTAATGACATATCGGTTCTCAACTTTAGCTAGAAAATACTATAAACTTTTCTACCTTTTTAGCAAGAAATTTTGTGTAAAAGAACTCAGGAACGAATAAGAAACACGTCAAGGTTTGCAGTGTTTTCTACATTGAAGGGACAGTCATTTCCCAGTGCTAGCGCAACTCAGTAATTCAACATAACGCAGGTGAAAGCTTTGAAGCTGGTGAAGTAGGGTAGTTGTACGTGAGAATGAGCTACAAATCCCCTCCTAAACTCCCCTTGGTTTACATCTCCAATCTCTTGATGACCATAGGAAAGAGCAGGAACTGAATATCGCTCGCTGCATATGCTGCTACAAGTCCAACGCCAAAGAATGTTCTCCCCCTCGAACGTGAATCTAAATAGGTCGGTGAACTTCATTTGAGGGGGAGGCTCTGGTCCTGTTCAACACAACGTTGATGCAAGCGGTGAAGCCAGTGAAGTTCGAGTGGGCGCTGTAGTTGTTAAAGGATCGCTGTAACAGTTCGATAGAAAAACTGATGTCTCGCGATTGCAGGGCATTCTTGTGTTCCGAGTGAAACTCAATTTCTCCTACGTTCTGACGTTGATAGTGATAGAATCTCTGCATTAGAAATATCGAGAACCACTATGTTTATCCATCATGTAAACGGCATCGACTGGCTGGTGATTACCGCCTTTGAAGAACTAAAACCGATGTTTATCGAAGATGCTGGCCCAATCCCATCGTACTTTTCTAGTAACAGTGAATTGAGTTTGATTGACCAAGCCAAGCGTAGCTATGGTTTTTTGCCGACACTTCGCGGCGTCATCACTGATACTGGCACCTATCAGAGTAAAGATCTTGAGGAAGATTTGAACCCGCAGTTGGCCTGTATCGTTGAAGGTCGTGGGCGAGTGTTCATCTATCACGGCGACTACGTGGCTTTTGTCGATGATGAACAAACCTTCATTACCCGAATGGATTAAATTCAGTAAAGTAGGGCGGTTATAACCCTTGCTATATAAACTAAGGCCTCGCATTTGCGAGGCCTTTGTATTGAAGTTTAGTAGTAACCGAGCTCAACGAAAGCTTGGGATAATCGCTGGAATACCCGGTAGAAGGCCAACCAATGCCATCACGCTTGTTAGTACAACAAACATAATGCCCGGTAGTACCCAACGGCTCATCTTACTCAGTTCACCACTACGTTCTTTACAGCCAACTAAGCCTAAGTTGTCTAGCAACATGGTGATAGACCAACCAAATGCTGGGTTTACAAGCGCTGATGAGAACACAACAATCGCTGCTGATTGAGTAGTTTTGCCTTCACGCGTCATCTCCATTCCTGCCTCTAGCAGTGGAACGAATACACCCACAATCAGTGCCACACAAAGTACCGGTTGCCAGATAGCTAAATCCATCGGGTAGCCCCAAATCGCAGCGATGATACAGAACAGAGCCGTCAGCAAAGCACCCGCCGGAATAGGGCGTTTAGCAATCGCCGCAGGTACGATGTAAGTACCCCATGAAGACGTAAAGTTAGTACCGCCAAGTAGCGAGCCGAACGTTTGACGAATAGACGCTGTTGTCATGGTGTCATCAATGTTCATGTGTACTTTTTCAGTGCGCTCTGGGTAGCTGATCTTTTGGAATACTTGATGCCCCAAGAAATCTGGTGACCACATCGCTACTGCTAGAATCGCGAACGGCAGTACTACCATGAAGTGTTCAATCGTCGGTAGACCTAGCATCCAACCTGTATCTTCTCCCCACCAATACATCGGGTTCATGTTAGGTAAGCCTGGCTCAGTGTGGAAAGCAAATGGCGCACCCATAGCAAATGCAATCGTACCACCCAGTAAGCAGCTAAGAGGTACAGCTAACCAACGCTTACGGAAGTGCTCCAATAGCGCATACAGAATAATGGTGCAGAAGATCACCACAAAAGCGATGTGGCTCATGCCGATGCCTTCCGCCCAAGCGAACAGTTTTTTCACCTGAGAAGCGGTTCCCACAAAGCCAAGGTAGAGCAGCAATCCGCCACACACACCTTTACTGGTGAGGTTAGCCAACATACTGCCACCTTTACTGATGGCTAACAGCAAGCCAAAAGCGCCAATCAGCAAGCCAAAGGCCATTGGGTGACCGCCAGCAGCAACCACGATAGGGATTAATGGAATAAGTGGGCCGTGCGTACCTGCGAGGTTGGCCGTTGGTAGTAGAAAACCAGAGAAAAGGATGATGAAGACAGAAGCAATAAGGAGTTCATAACGAACGTTTTCTAGAATAAAGTCTTCATTTAACCCAAGCGCTCCAGCAAAAGTGGCAGCAATTGCACCGACCATTACTACTTTACCAATGGTCGCAGCCATCGCAGGGATGGTGTCTTCTATCTCAAATCGATAGTCTTTAAACGGTAAATTTGGACGCCAGCGCTTCGGCGACATGATTTGTAATTCGTGCTCTAGATACTGCTCTCGGGATTCAAACTCTGAGCTTGGTTTGTGTTGTTGTTCATAGGAAAGTTCGTCCTCATGGGTTTGAGGCTCCTCTCTTGGCATATTTACGGACTCTAAAGTACTGCTCATTTTGATTCCTTTCTTTCACACTCTAAGGTGTGTTGTTCCAACAAACGTTATTGACTCATGCAGGTGTGCAAACAATGCGTCAACTTATAATTAAAGATTCGTTAACATTTAGTTGTTAGTACCTTATACCAAACCCAAAAAAACAAATAGACTCAGGCAGTTAGACATTAGTCGTAGGATGAAGGCACTAGAATGAAAGCCTGTAACTTGGATGGGGAAGCTTGTTTGTAGACGATGAACTTAATGGGTAATAAACGAATATCTAACAAGAAATGCTTGGCGCTAAAGCATCCGTTAAAGTCTATCGATTATTACTTGCTAGAAGTCTTGGGTGTGGTTTGATGGTGAAGCTGTCTGAAAAGTAAACGATGAGCTTGAGACCAAGGTATACGCTAGAAGGTAACTTTTAGTAATCCAAAGGAAGAAAGGCAGCTGTTGTTATGAGTTTTGCCAAAGCTAAATGTAAATCCGTCTGATAGCAACGTTTTGAATTAAATTTATTGATAATAATTCTCATTACGTTATTTTGTTGTCTCAAACATACTCATTGTTGCGGAGACCAACATGGAACACTCGGATATTACTCAACTGCTTATTCCAAAGAGCGATTGGGCATCGCCTGATCTCTTTCTCTATGAAGGAGAAGACAAACTTCACCTGAGCTTAGAAGGCGCAATTCAATACAGTGGATTGAACAGCATTGGTGGTGTGGTTCTAGGCTTTAGGATGATCCAACACGCGGTGCAACTCGCGGCGGGTGACCAGTCTTTGCAACGTGATGGCATCAGCATTTATACCGCGTTCCCTGGACGTGGTGCACAAGATGCCTTTGAGTACACATGCCGTGCACTGCGTGATAAACGTTATTGTTGTGATACCACATTGCACCACCCAGCAGCGCAAACAGGGCAGCGTGGTCAGTTCCTATTTACGATTCGCTTGAATGAGCAATCTATGGTGATGACGCCAGCAAACGGACTACCACGAAAAAGCTACTTTGAAGCTGACCGACATTCACAAGACGGCCGAGAAGCTACGTTGAGATGGCGTGACGAGAAGATCAACTTCGCCAATACACTCTTGAGCTTGTCGCCAGAAGAGTGCTTACGCGTGTTGTAGCTCTCCGTTTCCATAAGCAGAATGAGCTCACTAACTGAATGCAGCTCGGAAACAGAATAGTCACCATAGGTCGCTCGCTTTTAAGTGGGCGACTTTTTTGTATCAGCGCTCGCGGAAACTAGATTCCTGGCCGCGCTTAGGCTTGCTGGAATGATTCGTTTTCTGCTAACACATTTAAGCGTATAGGTGAGGCAGTTTTCATATCATTACACTGTCTATGGTTATACAAAGTGATATACTTTTTACCTAAGGCTTTGAAGAGCTGATGAATTAAAGGATTAGAACGATGGCAAAAACGATCTCATTGGTACTGGGTAGTGGCGGCGCTCGAGGCTTGGTTCATGTTGGCGTTATCCGCTGGCTAATTGAACATGGCTATGAGATCAAATCTATCTCTGGCTGTTCAATTGGCGCGCTTATTGGTGGGGTTTACGCGGCGGGTAAGTTGGACGAATTCGAAGAGTGGATCACCAGTATCGACCAATCAGATATGACTATGCTGTTGGACTTTTCATGGCAATCGAGCGGGATGTTCAAAGGGGATAAGATCATAGACTCTCTACGTCAGTTAATCGGTGAGATTGCTATTGAAGAGCTGCCTATTCCTTATACCGCCGTTGCTGCTAATGTCGCTGAAGAAAAAGAGGTTTGGCTGAAGTCCGGTTCTCTGTTTGATGCCATTCGCGCTTCTATCTCTCTGCCACTGTTTTTCACACCTCATGTCATCAATGGTGAAGAACTTATTGATGGCGGAGTGCTTAATCCTGTACCGATTGCACCAACCTTCGGCGACAACACAGATGTCACGATAGCTGTGAACTTAGGTGGCGAACCTGAACTGCTTAAACAAGAAGTGACACCAGTTTCCCTGCCGACGAAAGAGAGCAACCTGCACGATAAGGTTGCTAATTTTATTGATAACCTAGGCAATAACGTCAAAAGTAAAATGAGCTTCAACTTTGCGGCTTACGACATTGCCAACCAAGCGTTTGATGCGATGCAGTCGACCATTGCTCGCCAGAAACTAGCCGCTTATCCTGCCGATATTACCCTTGAAGTCCCACGTAATGCCTGTGGCACCTTAGAGTTTGAACGCTCAAAGGAGATGATAGATAGAGGCTATCATTTGGCACAGGCGACACTGGGCAACAGACTTTAATGTGATGGTTACTGACTCGAGGAAGAGAGTATTTATGGAAACGGAACTCAAACAACTTGAACTCAACGATTTGATGGCAACAAAAGATGTCATTGTGCTTACCAGCATAGAAGAGCAGGCGATATCTTGGCTCACAAGTTACTATCAAAAAAACGCTGATATTCAGGTTATCGAGAACGCACATCAACTAGAGACAGACACGATTTTGGCGCAATGCCGAAGCGGCCTTAACGAAAGTAAAAAGGTGATACTCACCGCCCAGTTTCGTAGCCAACTTCCTATCATCAATATCGCTTCACTGTGTAATGAGAAGCGCAAATCATTGATCAACATTGAGCTGTCAGATTGGGATGAAGAGCAGTGCCTTCCTCAGTCATTTAGTAGTTTTTAGGTAACAACTTTGCCTTAATCTCCGCTTGATTTATATCTTCGGTATCTTACTGGTACGGATGCAAACAATGATGGTATCCGTGATGACATTGAGGCGTTTATTGATGTGTTAGAAGTGACCGAGCCTGCCCGAAAAGCCTTAAAACAAAATGCCCATTACGCACAAGAGAGTCTGTATCACGGCTGGAGTGTAAAGAATAGCGCCAATATAAAAAAGGCATTAGCGATTAGCCATAAACATAACAAAGTTCTCGCTTGTAAAGAGTTTGTTGGTATTCCCGTAAGAGATATAACCAATACAGGGCAACCGACGACTAGCTTGCTCTATCTATGGGTTTTATTTGGTTGAGGTAACGAGAAAGTGCTTCCACTAAGTCTGACTTAATCAGTGGTTTCGTTAACACTTCATTTGCGCCTGCTTCAATGAAAGCTAGAGTTGATGTTTGCATGATATCGGCAGTCCAACCAAAGATAACAAGATCGTCATGTCCAGCTTGTCGTATTTTTCGAACCGTTTCCAAACCATTCATTTCCGGCATATGGTTATCAATAATAAATAGGTTGAAACGACCGGTTTCTAAGTGTGTTAAAGCCTCATAGCCACTATTACAGGTAACGCACTCAACGTTTAATTTATCCAAGAATCCTTTGGCGATAATAAGGTTCATTTTGTTGTCATCTGTCACTAGAATCTTAAATGGAGACAGGTCGATTTGCTCTGTTATTGGATGCTTATCATCTTCGGCCTTAATTGATGGTAGGTTTATAACAAAGCTGAACTTGCTTCCTGTACCAAGCTCGCTTTGTACAATAAGTTTACCGTTCATCAAGGTCACAAGTTTATGGCAAATTGCCAACCCAAGTCCGGTCCCACCATAATGCCGAGTCGTTGAGACGTCTGCTTGCTCAAACTCATTGAAGATTGAGCTCAGTCTTTCAGCTTGGATGCCGATACCTGAATCTTCTACCGTAAATTCCATCGCGGAGTGATCTAATGGGTTGATACTGACAGTGATCGAACCATTCGCTGTGAACTTCAATGCGTTCCCAACTAAATTTAGAATGACTTGTCGGATCCGAACTGAATCGCCGCTGTAGGCAGAGGATGCATTACTGTTATCTCGCAAAGAGAACTCAATCCCTTTTTCTGAACATAAGGTCTGATAAGTGTTTAACACGGGGTTAGTGATGTCGCACATTTTGAATGAGTGTGGATCAATTTCTAAACTGTCATTCTCTATTTTGGCTAAGTCTAGAATATCATTAAGAATGGCAATTAAGTGCTCGCCTGAGTCAAGTGCTAACTGAAGAACCTCCCTTTGCTCAGCTTTTTCCAAGTCTTCTACCAACATCTGTAGAATACCCAGTAAGCCATTCATTGGAGTTCTAATTTCATGGCTCATTGTCGCCAAGAACAGTGATTTTGCATCATTCGCCTGGCGAGCATTGTTTGCCTGTTCTTCTAATTCCTTCTCAAGCAGCTTAAATTCTGTGATATCACGTTCAATGGCGATAAAACGTTCAACTTCACCTTTCACGTTGCGTAAAGGTACGATATCAATATCAATCCAGTAGGGCGTTTTATCGATCGCGTAATTCAATATTTCTGCTTTAACTTGGTTTCCTTGTTGAATCGCAGAACCTATTCGATTTATTGTGCTAACAGAAGTCTCTTCACCTTGTAAAAATGAGCCTGGCCTTAACCCTTTGATGGAGTCTAAGCGGTAACCTGTCATTCGTTCAAAAGCACTGTTTACCCACTCAATACGTCCTTTATTATCGGTTATCACAACGCCATCTCTGGCTGTCTTGACTACGGTGGCAAGAAGGTGACTTTCACGTTCTTGCTCTGCTAGTCGTTTGTTGGATTCCTCTAGGAGCTTTTTGGAACCAGCCAATTCTTTGTGGGGATTAACGAATAATTTTTGCCCGATAAAAAACACTAAAATTGAACTGAGTGCTAATACAATCAAAAGCCCATTTATCAGCTCCTTCTGTAAGCTTAACAGCTGGTTGGTAACAAAAGAGCGGCTTACCCCTTGAGTCAATACTAAATCACCTCTTGTTAAAGCCGTTTGAGTCAATAGCCAGTCTTCTTCACTGTATTTATTTTTAATTGGTATGTGTGAATGATGGCCATGAGAGTGAGTATGCGAGTTATCTTCTTCAATAAGAGATGCGATCGGTGAGCTTATTTGACTGAGCTCGTACCAACGCTCTCGGTTCGTGACAAACGAGCCAAAGAAATCATCATAATCGACAGCGGTTTCACCATATAGCACGCCTACGAAATCGCTGCCTTGAAGTAACGGCATAAATAGCTTGATACAAATATGGTTAGCATCATCATGCAAAAGGTAAAGGATACGATCATCGACTTCCTGATTCGCTATCGCGTCAAAGATAGCTTGCTCTTGCTTTGATGCGGGATGACGAAATGTATCTTCAAACAACAGCTGGCCGGTACGGTCTCGCACGGCAAATTGCATTGACTGGTTCTGCCCCTTGAATCGCTCAAGATGAAATGAGAGCCGTTCTATATTTGAGACCGACACTGCGTCGATGACCCCTTGGTATTGCGAAGCTAAAACAATGCGGTCTTCTGCAACCTCGAGATACTTTTCCATAAAAATTTTGGCAGACTCAAGCTCGAAGCTACTGTTACCGCTTTGCAGTTGTTTGACGGTCGATTGGCTGTGATTAGAGAGTACATAAAGTGAAATGCCGCCGTAGGTCAAAGACGTAAGCAAGAGAAAGAGTACAAGCAACACTTTGGGGCTAATAGAAGATAGCTTGGTCATGCTGAAATGACTTCCATGTTATTTTTTGGAGTTATATGAGAAATATAGGATAGATATCTTGTCTATGGGCTTGATTATCCTTTTTGTCGAATAGAATGGGTGCTGACTAGGTCCATTCTCATAGCCCTTGATTCGCCGAGTTATTGCAAAACTTCCTTAAATATCTATGTTTAATATAGAAAACCAATACAAAAAGGGTCATTTAAGTATGGATGCCACTCCCGTCAAAGTTCTGTTTGTGTGCGTGAAGAAAGGTGTAAGAGCGGCTATCGCTAAAGCGATTGTCGAGCTGCAATCTAATGGGGTGATACACGCTAGCTGTTGTGGGTTTGAGCCAGGACCAACTCCTCAAGTTCTCTTAGATGAGTTGTCTAACATGCTTGACGTTGCAATAATTGGCGAGAGTAAAACAGTATTTGAATACAAAAAGACTAATGAAAAATTTGACTACGTTATTACTCTTTGCGACCAAGCAAGTAATGAGCAGTGTCACTTGTTTGTTGGATGTGTGAACTTGGTTTGCTCTCACGTACCCCATAGGCTCCATTGGGCTATCCCCAATTTGGCTGGTGCAATAGATCTGCCAGAGAGAGAAAGGGCCCAGTTTGTAAGAGGGGTTGTAGAACAAATAGATCTTAAAGTGACGCAACTTGTGGCAATGGCACAAACAAACGGCTAAATGGTCTCTCAGCTTGCGTTAGTGTGGATTTACTTATCTTACGGGTAACTTGGTTTTTGTCTTTACCTGTCCAAAGGCGAAGCTTGATTCAATCGAAGCAATATTGGGCAGGCGAGTTAACTGCTTGCGAATAAACTGCTCGTAGCTTTTTAAAGATTCACTTACCACATGCAGCAGGTAATCGTGATTCCCCGTCATTAGAAAGCACTCTAACACTTCATCAATCGCTTCAATGTGCTGCTCAAAGTCTCGCATGTTCTCTTCAGTCGGCTTTTCAAGTTTCACCAACACAAACACATTCACGGGCAGACCGCACGCTTCTTGATCGACACTGGCGTGATAGCCTCGAATGATCCCTTGTTTCTCTAATGCTCGAACTCGGCGTAAACAAGGGGAGGGAGAAAGTGCTACGCGGTCGGCTAACTCTTGGTTAGTGAGTCGTGCGTTGCTTTGCAGTTCAGCCAGTATCTTTTTGTCGATTTCATCCATTGGCATATTCCATCAATATCAAACCATACTCGGCAATATTATTGCTCAAAGTGTATGTCTTACTTTGCAAATAGCAATATTTAACATCCATGTAACACTAAAATTAAAGGAGGTACAACAAGCATGGAATGACTTAGCAATTATGAATACTTCGACTCAACTTAGCCCACTGCGTAAAACCACCAAACACGAACAAGCAGAAGCCCTTGCCATTGAGCAAGCAAAACACTTTGGCATTGATCCAAGCAGTGATTACGGCACCACGCTGGTGGAATTAGCGACGACACTGTACAAAGCTAACACCAAAACACACGATCTTTGGGCATTGACGGTTGATGGCCTTTCTAAGCTGGATAAGAGTGACCGTATCGCTTGGTTTAACGCCAAACGTTTCTTGTCGTTCCAGATCGCTAAGATCCTCGATAACCTGCAAAACCCAATGCGCGCGACTTACCAATCCATTGCGACTAACAATGGTAATTTTGCCTCAAAAGGCGCGTATCCTATCTTCGATAATGTGGCGGCAATCTTTTCCGCAAGCCCGGTGATTACGCGCACGGCGACCTATCTGTTTGCTTGTACCGAATGGATTGAAGATGCGTTCAATGGTAAAGAGCCACTGCACGATATTTACTCTCGATTGCTGAACCCAACCTCAATCTCTCTGGCGAACCATATGGTTGATCTTGAGGCAGGCTCGAGAGCCAACGAGTATCTTGCATGGAACTTCAACTCAGGTATGGCGGCCATTGATGGCTTGCTGAGTCACTTGCTAGGTCATGAAGATATTGTGTTGGCTTCACGCAACATCTACGGCGGTTCTTATCAGCTGCTGGAGGATTGGTTTGGCAAGCCGTCGAATCTGAATGTCGCGGTAGAGTGGGTGGATGGTTATTCCGGAGATGAGTTTGCGACTCGGCTTGATGAGGTTGCCGATAAATATGCTGATCGCCTCGCTGTAGGCAAGAAAATCTACGTTTACCTTGAGTCACCGTGTAACCCGCACGGCTATGTATTAGATGTTGCGAGTATAAGTAAAGCCGGTCACTCTCGTGGTTGGGATGTGATTGTGGATTCGACGGTAGGTACGCCACTGCTACACCCAGTACTAAAACGTGATGATGTGATGGAAAGACCAGATTATGTGATTCACTCGTATACAAAAGAGCTTGCCGGTTCCGGTACCACCACAGCAGGTGTTGTGATTGGCCGCAACGAGACCATGTTTGTACCAAAAGGAGATGAAGTGACTTTCACCAAGCCCAATGGCGATAAGGCGACGATTCCTTGGAACGAAACCCTGTTTTGGAATGTGTATTACATTAAAGGTGCCTTCTTAGATGCAGATAAGGCGTTTGAAGTGCTCAATGGCATGAAAACCTATGAGATGCGTGTGGTGCAGAAAACCATTAATACGCTAACTCTGGCGAAGATCTTTGATGCCCATCCAGACATCAATGTATCTTGTCCCGCTCTGCCAGACAGCGATAACTACGAACACTGTCAAAACAACATGTACTTGGGTTTACCAGCAGCGCTGTTCACAATCGATATGGAAGGTAACGGCAATCGTGCACCAATCAATCGAGATGGGTTCAAACAGTTCTTCGATATGCTTGAACCCGCTATCGGTATGCAAGTAAGCCTTGGGCAAACCAATACGGTGGCGTTGTGTCCTGCATTGACCACTCACTCAGAGTTGAGCGACGAGGCACTTAATGAAGCAGGCATTAAACCTACGACTATGCGTATCTCGATTGGTTTAGAAGATCCTCGCATGTTTATTGCACATATTATCGAGGCGGCTAAGTTATCGATTGACCGTAAACACGCAGACTTCTCATCGAGCTTCCCGAGTAACGAGTACATCGACGAGATCTATATGCAAACTTATATGGACGTACACCAAAGGTTTGTGAAGAGTCTGCCTAAGTTCGGGCAGCTTAGTCAGTAAAGGTGGTTAAAATTCTACCAAAAGGAATTATGTCAGCAAACAAAAACACCCCATCGAGTGGTAGTCGATCGGGTGTTATTTGTTTATTGTGGAGACTTATGCTTCAAGTTACGCCCAACTAAGTCGTGCATTTTCTTTATTGGATTCAGTTTCTATAATTTCATTCATTAAACGATCAATTTGGAATACGACTTGGATACTCGCATCTTCCATCGCTTGAACCGCTGTGATTATGCCTTTTTTATTCCCTGATGCTGCTTGATGCATGGCTTTTCGACCGTTGTCATGTACCTGTTTATGCGGCTCTTCAAGCAATTGATAGCTTCTCATATGACTGTAAGCCTTACCATCACCGCGATAATACCACTGGCCTAGACGACACTCTGAATGAGTATTGATGGTTTCACCAAAAGCACCGCTTTGGAGTAGGCGATAGGTATTATTTTTCCAGATAGCGTGGTCGAGTTTTACCGAGTCTAAGAACGCACGGGTAGAAGCTATATGAATCACTTGCTTCATGTTTTCTGACTTCACAACCACTTCGTTAACAATAGAGCTTATTTGCGCGGAAGACGCTGATACTTCTTCTGCGCAAACTTGGTTCTCTCCAATAGAGGTCTTTATCGCGTTTACTTGCCCCAAAACTTGCTTTACTAATGAGTCAATTTTTTCGCTAGCTTCACTGGCCTTACCCGCAAGGGTTCTTACTTCGTCAGCGACGACTGCAAATCCGCGTCCAGCTTCACCTGCGCGCGCGGCTTCAATAGCAGCGTTTAATGCTAAAAGGTTAGTTTGGTCTGAAATCTCTTGGATAGTCGATACCAGGTTAGAAATAGCGCCAGCCGTATGATCCAATATATCGACAGATTGAATGCTTTGAGACGCCTGATCGCTGATCTTGATTGCTCGGTTGTCTAGGCGCACCAATGCTTGATGTGTTTGTTTAAACATATCATCCAGCTGTTGAAGCTCTTGGTTTTCATGAGCCATAGATTTCGCACTTTCAACCATCTCTTTTTGAATGGTTTTGAGCATATCTCCACCTTTCAAGCAATTAGACATCATTTGACTGCTGTTGTGATGTTGTTGATGTGTCGATTGAGCGAGGTTTTGCGACTTATTTAATTCCATTTCGAGAGCATTAATATCAGATTCATGCTTCTTTTTTAGTTCGGCAAGTTCTTTTTTAAGTGATTGGTTTTCTAGTTTTATTCGTTTTATTCCAAACATAAAATACCTATATGTATAGATTGGGAAGCTATTTACGTGGCTAATAATGTAACTTATGGTGATAAGGTATTGGTTTTAAAGGTAATAATTATCGGTTGGATTGTAACAAAATATTATTTGGTTGTTAGCCTTATTATCTTGTCTAGGTTGATTAATGACTAGTAAATCACTTTTTTTGTCTGAATATTTAGGTTGCTATCTATTTTATGGTCATTCTTATTATGCAGCTTAATAGGTGATTTTACATTGATGAGCATTATTAATGTTAAGTCTTAATTATCTTTTAAATTAGACCTCTCTAATTTAGCGGGCTGTTAATTTATGCTCTTTAGTATCAGTTCTTATTAAGTTGGTTGTCATTATTAATCTTTCTGACATTCACATTGCAATAGGCTTGCTAATGAATAAATAAGATCTTAACATTCTCTGTGCTTATTATTTATTTGTTAATTATTCTTGTTGTCAATAATAAGATGTTGGTTCCCTTTAAATAATGTGGATATAAGCATTCTATAGTGACGGGAAATACTTCGTATATGGGACGTCATGTACTCAATAGTAGATATGATCATAGCTAAAAATATCTCATATCGAACTTTAATGGATTAAGAAAAATGAAACTAAAGACATTAGCTTTAACGGCTATACTCGCTTTGAACTCTCAACCTGCCTTGAGTTATAGCACCGAGAGGTGGATGGAGGATCTTTTCAGTAACACAAGACGAGACACTCCGCTTAACAATATTGTTATTCCGGGGAGCCACGATAGCGGTGCTTACGACGCGCAAAACTATAGTAAAAAGGCAGCCGGCGTTAATTTCCCACTTTCGAAACTAAGAGACTGGTCTGAAACACAAGACTTGAGTGTAAGAAAGCAGTTGAATGCCGGTACTCGCTTTTTAGATTTGAGAATATATGAAGACCGAGGGGAGTATTACTTCGCTCACTCGCTTATTTACGGAAAAATCGACAATATTTTAAATGAGGTAAGCCAGTTCTTAGACGAAAACCGAGGCGAAATCGTCATCATAAAGTCTACATTTGTCCGTAATGTAACTAACACTGATAATTTTTATCAATCCTTGTGTACTAACAACGCCATCTCAAAGCACCTAATCACAAATGAGTTAAAACCAACATCTAAATACAAAGACCTCATTAAAGCCGGAAACTTAATTATTATACCTGATAAAGGTGTGTCTGGATGTGGGGATAGTTTTTGGCCGCGCCAACGTCTAAAAAGCTATTACAAAGAAAGCATCTATCAAAACCCTAATAAAATAGGAAATTGGATTTCGTCGGAGTTAGCTAAGAGTCGAAGCACAAACAACAATCGACTATATACGGAGCAGCACATTGTTACTCCCACGGCGGAGGTAATTCTCAAAGGTGTGGCTGAAACTCTGGCCAGTAAAGCAGTATGTACCTTAAGTATTAATCTGTTTTGCAAAAACGTGACGGGCTTTTCGACAAACTTGAAAGAGTATGATGCTAAAACTGCGAAACATAACTCCATAGGTTGGCTTTACAACCATTACCACAAGGGAAGCCGTTCGAACATTGTTTTACGAGATTTCGTTTCTGCAGGTAAAAACAGGAAAATTATTGATTTTAATTTGAATAACCGAGATGTCATGGTTCGTGGGCGAGCTGAAAAGGACGATTCATTTGGCAAGGTATTCTCTAGTGGTGATTACAACGGAGATGGCGTGGCTGATCTGCTTGTTGGTTACCCGACTGAGGATATCAATGGTGATAATGATGCCGGCGCAGTGACGGTGGTTTACGGAGGTGATTCACTTCCTTCAAAAGGCTTGAGTATGTTGAGTTCCCGAGGCTTTCACCAAGACTCTAGCGGATTATCTGGCATGTTTACTGAAGGAGGTGACCTGTTTGGTTATGCGCTAGCAAGCGGCGATTTTAACAATGATGGTTTTGATGATGTTGCCATTGGGTCCCCAAATGAAGATATCGATGGAAAATCGAATGTTGGTATGGTCACTGTGCTATATGGAGGGAACAAAGGTCTCACCACTTCAGGCTATCAATTATTAAAAGAAGCCAATATTAGTAAGGGTAAGCAAGAAAAAGAAGACAAGTTTGGCTTCGCATTAGCCAGCCACGACTTCGATGGGGATGGTTATGATGATCTAGCCATCGGTTCTCCATATGAAGACATCGGCTCAAAAGATAATGCCGGCGTAGTCTATGTGAGCTACGGCACCAGCAATGGGCTAAGCAAGAAGCGTATCAGTAGATTCCACCAAAATAACTCTGGTTTAGAGCGCATGGCTGCAGAGAAAGATGACCGTTTTGGACATGAGTTAGCGGCAGGAGACTTTAACGGTGATGGGCTAGGCGATCTAGCGATTGGCGCGCCATATGAAGATTTAGGTGATGGTGATGATGAAGGGATGGTTGTCGTATTATTTGGCACCACTCAAGGTCTTCGTACAATGGAGTATCGTTTTTACCATGGTGACAGAAGTGGTTTCGCTGGTAGCGCTGAAAAGAACGACCATTTTGGCTACACGCTAGCAGCTGGCGATTTTAATAATGACGCCATTGATGAGCTCGTTATTGGTGTTCCATACGAGGATTTGGGCTCTGGGGGAAATAATAATGACGGAAATGCTTTCGTGCTCAGAGGCACAAGCAGTGGCCCTTCAAGAAATAGCATTCGTGAGATTCATCAAGACAAATCAGGTGTGCATGGCTCCGCTGAAAAAGATGATAAGTTTGGTTTCGCATTAACGACCGGAGACTTTGATGGTGATGGTTATCAAGACTTAGCTATTGGTTCACCAACGGAAGACTTGGCGGGCAAGGACAATGGAGGCAAAGTGGATGTGTTCTTTGGTTCTGGTAACGGTTTACGATTAAGCGGAAGCCGTGAATACAATCAAAACAAAAACAATATCACTGGTAGCGTCGAAAAGGACGACAAGTTTGGCTACAGCTTGATGGCTGGAGATTTTGATGGTGATGACAAGGATGATCTGGTTATAGGTGTTCCATTTGAAGACCTAGGCAGCGGCGGTAACAACAATGACGGTACCGTTCATGTGTTATACGGCGACTCTGATAGAGACTTAAACGGTAGAGAGCAAGAAGTTAGACAAGGGACGCGATAGTTACAAGGGACGCTATAGCTACGAAGGCCCTCCTTTCAATAGGAGGGCCTGCATAAATGTTAGAGGTCATTTATGACTTATGGACAACCTCTCTATGCGATGTGTTTTAGCCCCGAAAATTCAGCCTCTATAACCATATTTCTTTTATTTTATGTGGCCATGGAATGACTACATAACCTTACCTGATGTTTTATATAAAATTCCTCAAATGCATGTTTAAAGATAATTAGAACATTGTTGGTTATTTAATGTGTAATTCATTTTTTATGCATTTCTAATAAACTAAACACTAATTAAGTTAGTCTCTAAATTAGTGTTTTTCTAATTTCCTTATCACTAATTTAATAAAGCCTTAAATAATTAAAGGTATTTAAAAAGATATATAATGTAAGTTATCATCAATATCCCAACTAAAGTATCAATAAGGAAATAGCTTGTGTTATTAAGTAGTTCACATAGAGATGTGGATATTAAAGAAATTGAAGGTATATGCTCAAATAGTGATAGCAACCTAGAAAAAATACAAAAAATGTCTCAAATTCTAGAGGTTGTTAACAAGGAACTTGCTGAGTATGAAACTCTTTCTTTACAGGATTACAAGGCTATCGATGATAAGTACTACGTAAGGCACTATATAGTCAGTAAGATCAACGACCTAAACAGCTTGATTTTCATACAGAACTTGAAAATAAGTGTGATGAACACGATCAGATATCGTTATAAAAGTGATGAAAAATCTAGAAACCTCGCTGTGAAATCAAGTATCGCGAGAACAATGATTTATATCGAAGATCTTATCGAGCGTCGTAATGATGGCTTGTTAGGGGAGTCATTGAACAGTGCAATCACAAGTTTAAAGTACGATGAGAACAGTTTGTATTTTAGGCTAGAAAGCGCTTTGATCTACACGTTTCTTAAAGCAGAAAAGTCGCAAGTACTGTTCGCTATTAGCAGCACTGGCTTCAAAGAAGAGATAAAGCTCATTCCGGAATCGGGTGCTAAAATCTCAGAGAAAAAAGTAAACGGCATCGTACAAAGAGCGTTAAGCGGAAATATTCACGATAGTTTAGATGAATTTAATATAACTAAAGTGCTTAATGATGCTACGAGAGAAATAGAGATTTACCATGCTTGTTCTCAAGGTGATGATAAAGCTGCTTTCCGTTTAGCTTTGGCGAAAATGGCAGCAATATCTGATGAGATGAACACTTCGTTGGATTATTTTGACGAAACCTTCGACCAAATTTTATTAAAGAATAATATTCCTAAGAAGGTATTGATCCGAGATAAGTCTAGGAATGGTCTAGAGTTTCAGGTAATGGATACCATGGCGTTATTTTACAGTGACGCTATTACGCTAGAAGATATTATTGTTTATGAAAAGCCTAAAGTAATAGAACGATTTAATGATGTTATTCATTTAATTAGTGTACTTTCTGAAGTCATGGATCTGGAAGGGGATGATAGTCAATCGACTCTCGCTATTGAAAAGATAGTAGGCAGAGAAAATTTCGACTCGGACAGTCAATATTATGCGCAGTTTGTCGATTATAAAAACTCTGATATCGAGCAAGATTTGAACACTCTGATTCGTGATCAATCAATCTATCAAAGTGACTTGAATAGCAATGTCAGCATCATTTCATCCGCAGATATCATATTGCCTTTCTACAGTAAGAATGCGATCAAAAATATTCTTGATGACTATGTGGTCGGCAAAGCAGAGGGTATTGCTGAAGCGTATCGATTGGTAGAAGAGAAATTTCCTAACTGTGATGATTCAGTGAAGGTTTTTATTGCTCTATTTGCTAATTTGTTTATGTCTGCACCTACGACAGAGGCTATCACTTTAGCGATAAAACCAGCGGTGCTGATGCTACAAACTCATCTAGGCATGAGTGGCAGAGTGGTTCTCGTGAAAGATAGTAACCATCGCCACTTCTTAGTCAGCACATTTGCATTCCATCACCGAGTGACTTACCTCGGTGGGGCCGATAATGAGCTTGTTACTCAGTTGATTGAAGTGTTACCTAAACCGGATGAGAACTGGAAAGATGTACCTTACGAAGCTTTAAACGCTATCTTTTTAAAATTGAACATTCCAACAGGTTTTGACGACACTCAGGAGCAACCTAAACCTTTCTTATTGCGCAATCATAGTTTTGATAACTTTATGTGGGACGCAGTACAAGAGACGACGCTCCTTAAGTTTAACCTGATTGCTCAGTCGTTTAAAAAGGTTGGCACCAAAAAACAGTTCCAAGAGAATTATCTTTTGAAAGATCTGGTTGCGAATGAATTTAAGTTATCTCTGAGCGACAAATTGGTCGAAATGAAGGAAGTTCTGTTTACTGAAAGCTTAATGGAAGCCGCATTAAACAACAAGGTTCCGTTCTTACAAGTCGCGCAGAAGATGATAAATGATCCTGATTATGAGGTAGATATTCAAGATGTTGAATCGATTTTGCTTGATTCAATTGTACTTCTAGCAGACATCATTCCCATCTTTTCCCCGATCGCTAAGGCGTTGGATGTTAATCTCTCTGTTATTGTAAATGCTTGTGTAGTGAAAAATATCAGAGTGATTCGTTTATCTAAAACGGCCTTCATGAGAAGCGTTGTTAACGATATCTCTGACGAATTTATACGTCGTTCTAAATTTATATCGAGCGATGCCATCGGCGATCTAAAAAATAAGATAAGAGCGATTAAAAAGTACAAGTTCATGAAAGAAACCAGTGAACGTTTAGAAACCATCAAAACGATGGGATTAAGTGGTGGGGCGGGCAGCTTTAAAGTGAATAGTGCTTACGGTGCCTCTACTGGAAACGTTGTACTTGAAACGTTTGACTGGTGTTTTGATGGAAAAGGACCCGTTGGGAAAGTCGTATCGGACAATAAGATTCCATTGCCAGCTCAGCCTGAAGTTTTTCAATCTATCATCGATGAAAAGGTTTCTATAGTAAGGCAGGCGGATGAACCGATTTTGATTTCTGGTTGGCGTTCCCCACAAACTGGCCGCATTCATATTCTGGATGGACAGCACAGGTTTATTGCCGCGGCGAAGCTGGGGATTCCCGTTGAAGTAAAGATCAAAAAGTTCGGTACTGTACCAACCCAGGTAGACTGGAGTGGCACAAAGTTTAGCCAATCTACCCCTGCAAAGCACAAGATAAAAGGTGTTCAGAAGCCGATATTCAAAAAAACTGTCGTTCAAAAGGCTACTAACACTAAGGGGAAAGTTGAGAACATCCACATTCACCCCGAGCTTAGAATTGGTTCGATTGGCCGACCTAATAAAAACTATTCTACTGGCGCGCAGCTGATGACGTTTTGTGAGAACCTGAAACGTAACAATGTCGCGGCATTGATCTCCCTTGATTCTGGTATGTCGGCAAGAGAGATCGTATCGCTAACCAAGCAATTAGCGAGTCACAATATCGAGTATATCTCTAACAAGACGACGTATATCAAGGACTTCTTTTCTATCAAAGCCCTTACACAGCCTTCAAGTGAAGATATCGATGGTCTAGCGAATCGGGTTCTGGACTTATTGAGTACACGCGAAGGGAATGTGTTAGTCCATTGTGCGTTAGGTGATGGTCGCTCTGGTATGGTTAAGTCTGCAGTGATAATGAAACAAATGTTCAACGAGAGCCGTTTAGATTTAAGCAATGTGCTCGAGGGGACTAAGGCTTACGTCAAACCGTCCATCGAATCCGAACAAGCTGTTTTATCATATTTAGATGTGAAAAATAGCATTGATACGATTCGTAAAACTCATCCAAAAGCACTCGAACGCTCTGATGATATAGAGGTTTTAAATCAATACCTTGAATATCTTCAAAATCGGAGTGCAATTGCATAATTGATCTCGTACTCGTGTCCGCAGTGACACTGAGCTGTTAGGTTACACTGCCTCATCTGAACAAGTAATCGAGTGGGGCAGTGGTCAAGTCAATTCTGGTAAATATAAATAGAGCTTAGAGCTGCTCTATATTAAGTGCCTTCGCTCTTACAGCTTACGCTTTTTGATGAGTGGTATTGGTCATCATAGCTATAAGTCTTGCCACTTTTTTACGCATGTCACGCCTATCTACAATCATGTCTAAAGCACCATGTTCGAGTAAGAATTCACTCTGTTGGAAACCATCGGGTAGTTTTTCCCGTACCGTTTGTTCAATGACTCTTCGGCCCGCGAAACCGATTCTCGCTTTAGGCTCACCGACATTGATGTCACCCAGCATGGCTAAACTGGCTGAGACACCGCCAAAGGTTTGGTCGGTGAGTACCGAGATATAGGGCAGTTTGGCTTCAGACAATCGTTTTAGGGCAGCGCTGGTTTTCGCCATTTGCATCAACGCCATGAGTGATTCTTGCATGCGCGCACCACCACACGCAGAAAAGCATACCAGGGCACAGTCTGATTCAATTGCTTTATTCACTGCATCTACAAATCGAGCGCCCACAACGGAGCCCATTGATCCCGCCATAAAAGAAAATTCAAAAGCACATGCGACAATAGGCATTCCAAGTAGCTCGCCCTTCATCACGACCAGTGCATCTTTCTCACCTGTACTTTTTTGTGCAGAGGCCAGTCGCTCGGTATAGCGTTTGTTGTCTTTAAAGCTGAGTAGATCTTTTGGTTGGTGTTGATTTCCTAACTCCGTACGTTCGCTGTTATCGAGAAATGTTTCTAAACGAAGACGTGCTGTCATGCGCATGTGATGCCCACATTTTGGACACACCTGTAGGTTTTCCTTGAGTGCGATATGGTACAAGATTTGAGTACAAGAAGGGCAGTTGATCCAGACACCTTCTGGGACTGACACTTTACGATTACTTTTTAAGTTATTCTTATTCAATAGTTTTTCTAGCCAGCTCATGGATAACCTTTATTACCATTGTTCGAGTGATGAATATTGTATAAGCCTGATTTTGGTAATAAAGTGTCAATATTTGGCTTTATAATCCAATAATATGGGATTATCTGTGAGGGGATATGCTGGATAAAATTGATCAGCAATGGCTAAAGAGTTTTCATTGTGTTTATGAGAATAATAGCTTCAAAAGAGCGGCAGAGTTTCTGTGTTTACCGACTTCAAATGTTAGCCGACATATTGCGTTGTTAGAGCAACAACTAGACGTAAGACTGTTTGTGAGAAGCACGCGTCGTATTGCTCCAACGGAAGCTGGAGAGCATCTTTATCAGCGCACGCAGCCCTTGTTGGATAAACTCAACCAGGCGATAGAAGAGGTCACACAACACTCTCAAGAGGTGCAGGGGCAGTTAAACATCTTAATGCCGGACTCTGCCGAATTAGCTCAAGCTGTCATTGCCTTTTGCAACCAGTACCCATCCATATCACTGTGTTGTGATACCAGCATCAGTCCAAAAGAGGACTTGATCGACGGCTTTGACGTTATTGTCAGTTTTCATCGAGGAAAGTTAGAAGACAACAGCTGGATCGCCAAAGAAATCCAACGTTGGCCGAGTGCAGTCGTTGCTTCACCTAAACTTCTTCAAACCTGCTCAAAACCGTTTCAGATTACAGATCTAAAACACGTGCCCTGTATCAGTAGCTTTACCGCATTGAACGGAACGCCTTGGGTATTTATAGACGATCATGGTGAATGGGTAACACAGCGAGTCAAATCATCATTTAAGGTCAACAGTGGTCAGCTTGCTAAGGCTGGAGCATTGGCCGGTTTAGGTTTTGCGATACTACCAGCTGAGCTTTGTCGTGAAGAGGTTGAAGCTGGTGAATTAGAAATCGTGGATCTCGAATATCAGCCCGCAGACTTAGTCCTGTATGCGTTTTATGCCTCAAGAAAACATATAGCGAAGAGGGTGCCTGCTTTTATCGAGCACTTGCAGCACCATGCAAAATAAATCAGTAGGTTATTTAAACACCCCCTTGTCTAGGGGGCGGAATAACGGGTACTGAAAAGCTACCCCCCAGTATCGCTAAAGTGCTACATTACAAGTTAACCGCTTGTTTTTAATTACCTTGAGTACCTACGTTATGTCACATACAGCCAAAGATCAGAAAAAACTAAAGGCCCGAGTTAGTAAAATACAAGGTCAGGTCAATGGTTTGAAAAAGATGCTCGATAACGACGAGCAACAGTGCCAAGACGTACTGCAGCAAATAGCAGCGATTCGTGGCGCAGTGAATGGCTTGATGAGAGAGGTCATCAAAGGTCACCTTCTAGAGCATGTGGTACTAGAAGATGACAAAGTTCAGCGTGAAGAAGATATGGAAGTGGTACTGAAAGTATTGGATTCATACATCAAATAGCGCTTGTTTTAGCGGTTCATGTGAGCCTTTCTTTTTACTAGTTCTTTCTTGATAACATTAACAGCGTAAGGCTTCATTGATTTCCAGGCCTTACACTCTTCTCGTGTTCTACCACAGCCTAAACACCACCCTTTGTCGTGTGAAAAATCGCACATATCAATACAAGGGCTTTTCTGCTTTTTCATATTAGAGCCTATCTAGTACTTTCTCTACACTGGCTTCAAGTGAGCGCAGTCGGTTGAATTCTTCGAACAAACGCTGTTCTAGGTTTTTGAAGTTTAGGGGTAAGGTTCTCTGGCAAATCCCGTAGCTGTTGTCTTGGGTTTTGTAGCCTTTCCAACTTTCAATACGATCTTTTTCTAGAGCTTTAAACTGGCGAATAAATTCTGCTTGGGAAGGGCAGTCTTCTTCCGCATGCATGCAAACAGGAAAGGCCTTTTGCTTAATTTGAGGCCCTTCGATAAAGGTCTCAAAGTGGATACCGCCCTGTTTTTGGTTGAACCAAGTCTCTTTATATAACTGAAGGTACTCTCCACGGTTATAGATCTCCCAACCATCCTCGAACCAGTTTGCTTTTCTTAGCATCTTCTCTAGGTTGCGGAAAACACCTTTAACATCTTTCATATGGAAACTCTTCTTCCGTGGTTTGTGAGATAGTGCGTGAAAAAAAACTATACTCCCCCTGAGTATAAAATACTGCCCCCTAGTATATGTGGTTATCGTACATCATCGAATCTTAGAGCTTATCTTAGCGTGCCAGAATCGGAATTAGCGTGTTTGGAAAGGACACCGATAAGCCTGATCTAGCTGTATTCCCGATGTGATTCTAGGCCCTTATGTATGGGGTATTTACGCGGTAAAACTGACAAGTTGATGTTTAACGAGGGTTCATTTCAGTTATGTAGGCCGCATAAAACAAGGGAGGCGAGATTAATCGGTTCTATCCTCGTTAATTTTCAGGAAAATAGCCGCCCGATGATTAATGTCGGTAGTGAACACGAGGTTTCAGGTATGGCAAAGAAAATTATATTTATCCACGGTCGGGGGCAAAAGCCTGACAGGGAGTCGCTTCAATCATTGTGGTACGATGCTATCGAACATGGATTACAGCGTGACTGTAAAGGTTCTGATTCACTCCAAGCTTTCCAGAATATCGAGAAGCGTTTCGTGTATTTTGGCGACTTATCAAACACATTATTGAACAAGCCAACTGAAGAGCCGCTTGTCCGACAACAGGCTTTGATCGATCTCAAAGGGTACACCTCCCATCAGTTTAATAAGAAAACGTATGGTGAAGTTTCGAAGGCAGGGTTCCTGCAAGAGGCGCTCGCGGATACTTTTTCTTCTGTGCTTAGTCGTTTGAAAATGGCAGAGCCACTTATAGCATTAGTTGCTCCCGATATGAGTCATTATTGGTATGAAGACTCTTACTTTGGTAGCGACGTAAGGTATCGATTAATGGTGGAGCTGAGAGAGGCGTTAGATAACCAAGATGAGGTGATGATCGTCGCACATAGCCTTGGCACAATGATCAGTTATGACGTGTTATGGAAACTCTCCCATTACAGTGAGTACCGAAACGCTTACGGCGCAAAAAAGAAGATCGATCTTCTGGTTACGTTAGGTTCACCATTAGGCGATGAGAGTGTAAAAGAGCGCTTGAAAGGGAGCCGTTTAGAGGGCATGAAAAAGTACCCTTTAAATATTCATAGGTGGGTGAACTTGTCGGCTGAAGATGACTTTATCTCTCACGACAGCAAAATCAAAAATGACTTTCAAGAGATGCTCAAACTGGATTTGATTGCTGGTGGAATGAAAGACATTTATCCAATTTACAATCTCAATGTGTGTGACGGGCAAAGTAACCCGCACGCTTCTATTGGTTATCTTATAAACCCCCAATTCATCTCCGTGTTAGATGAATGGCTTGCCAGTTAGCGGTAGCGCGCAAGTTCAAATACGAATATTCAAAGGTAGATAGCCAAATAATCAAATGAGTATTGCGATGTGGAGATCTTGCTTAATCCAATATTATCACTGCGATTGTACTCCTCAATCGAGTGGTCGAACCCATAAGCTGTAGAAGGCGCCATATATTGAGTAATGCCGTGTTGTGTCGTTGTTATTTGATCATGGCCATGACCACAAATCACCTCTCGTACTCCATATTTCTGAAGCACCTTCATTATGGAAAAATCGTTCTCGAGACGTATTGCTTGCATCCAATCGGCACCGACAGGGATGATAGGGTGGTGAACAATAATGATAGGGTTACTGGCTTTTCTCAGCTGTTTCTTTAACTGGGCTAGGCCTCGATTATCGATACGCCCTGAACCGCGCGGGTGAACGCTGTCTTTGGGTTTGAAACTCGAATCGAGGAACACAAACTCTCGCCCACAAATGTTGGCTCTGTCGGTTACGCAGATCGTCGTACCTTTAAGTTCTGTGCGCATTAAGCGAGAGTCATCATGGTTGCCTGCAATCGCATAAATAGATTTGTCGGTAAGGTTTCGAACGAATGTTTCTAAGTGAACATAGTCACCGGGTTGGGGGTTACAGCAAATGTCACCTGTTAGGAAAATAACTTCGCATTCTTGATCGTTATTGACGTATTCAAGAGCTCGACGTAGGTTTCCATAGCTGGATTCATCAGAGAGGTGGCAATCACTGATTTGGTAAATGGTGTTCATTATTGGCGTCCGGTTATTTCAATTCTTGAGTGAGATAATCAAGCAGGGCTTTTACCTTAGGTGCTTACCTTTTATGGCTTAGCCAGAGCGTGTTTCGCTTTATGGATCTAAATGCCCAATCATACAAGATACTAATTAGCTTACCATTTTCTACAAATTGTTCAGCTATGTTATCTGGTAACTCTTTGCTCCTAAGCTCCTGAATCACCATGCGCCCGTGAGTTTTGATTAGTACAAAAATGCCTGCTGTATGAGCAGGCATTGTGTGAGGTAGGTTTAATAGAATGACTCCCACAAACTAGTGAAGGAAAGCATTCAACCCTAGTGGATTAAAGAAGCGAATCCCGTTGGAGAGATAAAACCATCATTTGTTCTTTGGTCAACCGTCTTTAAAATTGGGTTGATGTAAAACTCTACGATTTCGTCACTATTGATTCGATTCATGTACAACATGACCGTTTGATCAGATTGTACGACAGCGCCATCGATAGCGGTTAATTTATCAACGTCTGGTGCGTAAAAGTCTTTGTTAAGCTCTATGCCAGTATCAAAGTCATAGAATGTTTGAGTCTCAGTATCGAATGCCGATACTTTGACTGTTACCCCTTCCTTAACCCAAGATTCATTGTAATCGACGCAAAACAGGGTATGTTGCGAGGCTCTCAATGCATCGAATGAAGAGTAGGGGCGACTTTTGTCTATCAGCGCACTTTCTCCAACGTAGTCGTAGCTATTCTCATTGAGCTTATTCACTACGCATCCAATATTCATGTCATAACCATTAATTTGTGGGCTGCGCTTACTTGTATTAACGGTATTCCCTTCAGAGCCAGTAATGTCGTATTGGCTTTGCGTCGAGACTAGCTTGTCTCCAACTGGCGTGACAAATGAAAAGTAGTTTGGCTGTGCACGGTCGATCCCTGCTAGTTTGCCATCAACCACTCTCAAGGAATCATAACGCGAATTCGTATCGTGATAGTCTAGTTCCTGATATTCATCTGAAGATTTGATATAGGCATAGTGATTATAATTCACAGCATGATCTTCTGGTGGATCTTGGTAGTCGACGAGAATGTTACCTTGTGCGTCTATCTGTATGTCTCGTTCATCGGCATACGCACGACTTTTTAACGTTTTGAAGACAAAGGCATTATCTTTTAGCACTGCTTTGTAGATTCCTCTTGTGTGCCAATGCTCGTCATCTGTAATGTCAAAGCTATATAGCGTCTCATTTGGTGCTAAGTCACCTTGTTTCTGTTGGCTAAGAAATGGGCTCTCGTTTTGTAACTCAGCATCAAATTCCGATACCTTACCGTCAATCACAATGGGATAAAGCTGACCACTTTCTTTGTCCATGATGACAGGGTAATTGCCATAATACGTTTTACCTTTCCAAGCGACCGTTGAGTTGTCCATGTTAAACATGGTGTACTTCTGGTTGATATCGAATACACGTGTAACCGTTGGCATAACCGCTTCGTCACACTGTTCGCATGGCTGGAAGGCAACTTCGAATATGCGCTCGTCACCTTGTAAATTTTTGTACGCCATCGTATTCAATGCCGTATTGCTTGCGGGCTCAATGTCAAAATTGGAAGGCTTAATTGTCTGAAAGTTGGTTTGGGGAATATTCAGTGATTTGAGGGCCGGAAGCTTAACAAGCGGTGCTGGATCAATTGAGCCATTACCGTTTGAACCTCCGCCATTCGAGCCTCCACTGCTTGAGCCGCCGCCACACCCGGTAAGGGCCATAGATAGCATTGCTGCGATTGAAATAGTGTATTTCTTAATGTTCTTGTTTTGCATGAGCTGACTTGTGTTCTTGATTGTGGGATTGATACTTCTCTCTAACTTAACCGCCACTTTATTTTTTATCTGAAACCAACATTGGAATCAGGTGTTTTGTTGTGTGCGGTCAATGATTCTGAGCGGAATCATTGTGTATTCACATATTGGGATGAATACGAGTAAGTTAGGACGCTTTGTTTAAATGCCTTTGTAGGCTTGTTAAAGAGTTGCGCGATTATAGTTATTTTTATTGTGTTGCCAGCTGTGCAAACTAATATTTTATAAATGATTGGTTGAATGACTATTTCTAAGTAACTAGCGGCATATATTTGGTGTATAGCTATAGCATGATTTAATTATTCTGATGTATTTAGTCAGCCAGTTGTCGCTTATTATTTTTTTTGACGCAGCATATGGTCGTACTTTTAATAAGCACTTAAAATCTAGCGGTATGTTAAATGAATATATTAGAGAGTAGGAATATAATCTGGAGTTTAGCACTATAAATGCCATGGTACATATTGAAAGTGTGGTAATTAAATAACCTACGTGCTTATAGGGTGGATATACAGTGGGTAGGGAACAGGTTGTGATTCTTAAATGCTGCTATTTACGTAAAATTAGCAGGAATACCATAATTACAATTTGTCGTTTTATTTTTTTCGCAAGTTGTATGTGTTAGTGCAATAGACTTAGTTAGTTAAGTGAGTCCTTAAATACTAAAGAATATTCCCATTACCTAATGGATCTAGTGAAGCCGCTGCGTAAGATGTTGTGCTGAGTAGTAGAAATAATATGGTCCACTTTAACATGATAGGTCCTCATTTTTTGGTTCGGTGCATAGGGTATTAGATAGCTTAATGGTGTGTAAAGCATTAATAGATAAGAGTTTTTATTGATAAATTCGTCGAGTTAGCTCGGTGTAAGTACGTGCGAAGACATGAAAACGGCCTAAGGTTTTAATAAAAAAAAGCCACCCCGAAGGGTGGCAAATACAAACGAGAAGAATCATTACAAATGAAAAGCCCTTATTTCATAGTAAAGATATTCTACAAGGTTATGCAGACGGTTGAATATGAACATTATGTTGTAGATGTTGCAAATTTGTAATTGGCAAAGTGTGATATTTGAACAGGAAATGCCCGATATATGCACATTTTGTTTGATCTAGCGCTGATATTTCCGCCGCTAGTATCTCGTCCTTTTGCCTATTCAGCTCTTTGTTCTGGGTTCATTTCATTATTCAAAAACTCTTCAAGTGGAATCGGTTTAGCGAACAAGAAGCCCTGTAGGTAGCTGACGCTTCGCTCTCTTAAATAATCTGCTTGTTGCTCTGTTTCAACGCCTTCAGCGATAACATCTAGAGATAAGTCGTGCGACAAGGTGATCATGTTTTGAAGTAGGTGGCCTGTTATTGTGTCAACGCCAATGTCTCGGACAAAGGTTTGGTCAATCTTTAGGTAGTCGAGGTCTACTTTTTGTAAGTTAACCAAAGAGGAGTGACCCGTACCAAAGTCATCTATTGCTATCTTGCATCCGAGCGCTTTGATTTTCCCGAAAATATCATCGGTTAAATCGCAGTAGTTTAGCGCTTCTCTTTCTGTGAGTTCTAGAACTAGAGTAATGTCGTCACAGTCAATAATATCGATAAATTCCTGACACGCCTCCAGTAATGTGCCTTTCGAACAGTGCTGGGGTGAAATGTTTATACCCACATGGAAACCATTGGGTAGCTTGTCTATGAAAGGCTTAATTTGCATAGCAGTAAGCCGCATCAATTGATGTGTCATCGGTACAATAAGACCAGAGGTTTCAGCCTTAGGAATGAAAAGATCTGGCCTCACGATGCCTTGCACGGGGTGTTTCCACCTTAATAGGATCTCAATGCCTTGTATTGTACGAGTTTTACTATCCACAATCGGCTGAGCGTACGGGACAAACTCTTTTCTTTCCATTGCTCGCTCGATTTCGAGGTATAGATTAGAGGGACGCCTTGATAGCCATATAAGATAAAGGGCAAACAGAGTTTGCAGCAGTATGATGGCTACAATGTATTGTTTATCCTTGGCCCAGAATGCCGTCAGCATATTAGGGTAAGCAAACCCTGCATGTGCGCTATAAGGAAACTCTTTTGATGACACTTGATGCCAAGAGATGAGTTTTTCTACTGGGTTTGTCTTTACGGTCAACTCTTTACTATCAAGCCACTTATCACCGACCGCAATAAATGATCGTAACTTGCTGCCTGAAGTGAGCGACTCTCTTAGGTAAAGGCTATCAATCCCACTTAATGCCGCGTGATCATCCAACGTTGACCTCACCACGATAAGAGGGTGAGAAGTATCAACATTACTTCCATTAAGCAGCAGTAATTGTCCTGAAGTGTATGCGGTAGGATCATATTTGTAATTGCCTTCACCCCAAATAGAGGTGCAGAAGATAACATTGTCTTTCGCTAGATTGGCACTTCGTACGTAAGGTATGGTTGCTACCAGATGTCTAAGGGCTAGGGCTTCATCTTCACAGGCATTAGAGTTTAGCAATAGCTTTAAAGCACTCGTGTTGGTCTCCTTACCAAACTCAAGAATCTCATCTACTTCTTGAACAATATTCATTGCTTTCTGGTTGGCTTGCTCATCCAGTGAACGCCCAAAATTGAGATACAAAAAAGTGAGAGCCAAGACACAAGGGATAAAAGAAAGAAATACTAGCGTTGTTGGGCTAGTTTTTTTGTTTGCAAACATAGAAGGCCTAGTTAATTGAGTCTTTTTTGTTTTAAGAGAAGAGCATTTAACGAGATTGGGTACCCAAGTGCTTCGTTAGGAATACATAAACATCAGTATAAAGCATAATTTTAATCTTTCACTTAAGATTCGCTGCTGATTCCACGTCGTCCATTCTCATTTTTGAGAAATAATTGTTCAACACGAAGCATATAGTGAGTGAAAAATACATATTACCTATTTTATCTGCAAAGACATGTGGTGTACGTTAGTAACTCTTCATAGAATAATCAGCATTAGGTTAGATTATTTCCCTTACGGAAAATATTAACTATACAGTTTTCTTATATCACTATTAATATTAAGGTTATTTGGCGGCCGTCTATAGAGATGAATCCTCAATGGTAAATGCCCACTTGATACACTTTGGTGTGCAAACAAACCCCATTGTGTATTTTTTTATCATGAATATATAAACGTTTTGTATTGATTTTTTATTATTTATAGCCGTTATTTCAATCAGTTCTGCCTGTTGAGCTAAGATCTGCTCTTTAGTCTTTTGCAATAGAACGTCGCTTAGTTTTGTATCAAATACATTCACTATTTCATCATAACTAAGTTGCTTCCCCTCGATAGAGATAAAGTAAGCTTTATTTCCAACTTCGTTGATCTCATCGACGCCGTTTTGAGCCAAAAGGCTCATGGCTCCGTTATGGGTACCAGCAATCTTCCATATGAAGCCTTCTGGCGCTGTTAGTATTTGACCGTAGGTCGTACATTTTACATCGGACAGCTCCGAAATTAGGCCTGGCATTCCGGTGACCATATCATCGGGACCATCTTTACAGGGTATCTGAAACTCTGGATTCACTAGATCGACCAATTGAGCGGCGTGTAATGGTGCTGTGAGTCCCATCAAGGCAATGCTTAATATCATCTGCTTAAACATTTCAACTTCTCTTAATTGTTTTGTTTAAATAGGGCGTGCCCAAGGCCAAGCATTAATCAAAAATTGATTACTTCAAGTGTGGTGCACTTGATGCAATTGTGCAAAAAGCAGGGGAAAGTTTGAGTTCAATTCAATAGGTATAAGCGGTGCTGAATCATCTAGATGAACTCACGCTAAAAACAGGCAGTGGAACTGTACATGGGATTTTTAAGAACTAGAACATGGGGTTAAGCTGAGTGCGGTAGGAATCTGTTTTGTAAGGCTAGAAAATATTAAGACCTCAACTCTGAGAGGTCTTAATACACTTATGTTAGTTAGCTTTTGATGCTTTATGTTGCTCAACCATGAAAGTAATCGCGTCATCACTTAGGCACGATTTGCTCACGTATTGGCGTTGCTTCCCAATATGAATGATAAAGCCAAGGTCAGTCTCCTCAAGCTCGTCGATCTGGTTCCACTTAATCGTGTTGGTGGTCTTATAGTTTTTGTAACTCACGCCATCTAAATCACCTTTAAATACCACTTTGCTGCCAGCGCCAGAGCTGATTCTTTGTCGCCACAACCACCAGGTTCGTTTGCAATATACGCTGAACGCTTCAATAACACTCAATACAATGAAGAACCAACCAACGTAGCCGCTCGGTAATAGTTCAAACTCAAGTAGAACCCAACCAAAAAGAAGAAACAAAAACGCCTTCAAATACGCTTTTGGGAATTGAGTTGGGACGCTCGTTTGATCATAGCACTCAGCGAAGAAAGCTTTGTCGAGGGTGTACTCTGTGGTGAAACCGGGTTCTTTAGACATGTATGGCTACTTTAAGGTTCTCTGTAAATGGATTTTCGGTGGGCAGGTGTCCCACGCTGCAATTTCGCAACTTGATTATTGTATCGCTTCTTATGGCTTATCTTTAGCTATTTTGGTTATCTTTTGTAAATCGATGATACTAGATAACGGTATTCGTACTATTAGCTATGCAACGTTTGAATAAAATTAAAGGGTGTTTATGTCAGCGAAGTAAAAAGACCTATGGCTAAGAGGTCTTTAGTCTGGGGAAGTGTTATGTAGTTTCTAGCAGTGTTAGAGCGCCCCTACAGTTACATAGTAAACACCGGCGACATACCGCTGTCTTGTCCACTCATTAGCAACAAGCCAATTAAGACAAGTAAAACACCACCAAACAGTTGCAAGTAATGACCTGCAGCTTTCAATGACGCACTGTTATTCTTGTTACCTGCAGCCAAATAGCGTTTTACCAAGTTTTTGCCTGTTAGTGTCATGATTGCAATCGTCGAGGTCGTGAACGCGGTACCTATCGCCATGGCAAAGGCACTGACAACC
This sequence comes from Vibrio sp. 99K-1, assembly GCF_013114585.1. Taxonomy (NCBI): domain Bacteria; kingdom Pseudomonadati; phylum Pseudomonadota; class Gammaproteobacteria; order Vibrionales; family Vibrionaceae; genus Vibrio; species Vibrio sp. 99K-1. The sequence goes on along the minus strand of NZ_VTXF01000010.1, from coordinate 22,772 downwards.
CCCATCCAATATAAGCCAACCATGTTTGCGAAAAGCAGAACCATAATCGCACCTGTACATGGCCTTACGCCAATCGTAACGATGATTCCTGCATATTCACGAAGTGTTGAAGCTTTGTTTATAGCGTCTGCATCGGCAACATGCTGGTGGCCGCATCCACAATCCGTATGAGAATGATCTGTGTGAGCGTGTTCTGCAGTTTGTAATGCGTTAGATGGCTTCAACATCATTGAACCAGCAGGTACTGATGAGCGAAGCGCCATTGGTGATTGGACTGAAATTGGCGAAGACGTATCGGCAGCTAAGGTGGTGATCGCTTTCACTTTCAATTTTGGTGTACGCATTGTGGTGTAGATGTTTTTAAGAGCCTTCCAACAGATCAATGCACCCACTACCGCGACTAACGCGAAACTCAACGAGACAAACATATTGGCTTTGTCATTCACCATTCGCATAGAAGCGCTAAAGCCCCATAGCAACACGCTTACTAATAATATTGCGACTAATGCTTGTAAAAATGCAGAAACAATCGTTAGCACTAAACTGGCTTTTGCTTTTGTTGGGTGAGTAGCTAAGTATGTTGAGACGATGACTTTGCCGTGTCCTGGTCCAAGTGAGTGAAGCATGCCGTAGATAAAGCTGAACCCGATAAGGTAGCTACCTGCGCCCCAAGGGTTAGACTTCGCATCATAGAGGAGGTCGGCAAGCTCTGAATTAACTTCTCTTTGCCATTGAATGCTGGATATCACCAATGATGGCCACATCACCCACAGTTGGTATGCACCGACGGCAACGAGTGTGAAGGCAAGGACACCTGTAAGGTAGTATTTTGTTTGAATTTGATTTTTCTGCATTAAATGCACCTTTATCAGAAATCTTTTTCTTGATGATTAGAGAGACTTAACGAGCACAGACGCTTAATTGTCGAAACGCCTAATCGTAAAAATAAACGCCTTGGTTAAGCACCAGGAACCGCGGCACAATGAAGCTCGACCGACTGAGTGAATAGCTGGCCTAATGTGTTGTCTGGGTCGGCATCGGCAGGTAAAGACATCGCATAACTCATTTGCTCAGGCGTTGGGTTCGGCTCGATAATTTCTAACTTACATTGTCTTGCGAGCTCTGGAGATAACGTCACGTCTTCATTGGCGATCCACGACATATCGACAAAATAGCTCGGGTCGAAAATTAACATGCGAAGCGAATCGCGGGTGACCGGTTTTGGCTTTGAAAGTGGTAGGTCGAACGTTAGAACCATTTTGGCTTTATCACGTTCGAACTTAGCGTGTTCAGCAACCTGATATTTAATTGGCTCCTCACCATCGTAGAAATAGGTGAAGTAGTGCTCGTACATCATGTTTTCGATTACTGAGGCCGCAAGGTTCTTGAACGTCTCTTCCTCTTTTTCTGGAGAAACGTCTTCGCCATCCAGCATGTACATAGAGGTCATGGCGTCAAAAGACCACTCCATTGAGAATCCGGTGATCATGCCATTCTCGCCCTCTATATGAGTTTTCATTTCGATCCAAGAGTGGGGGTGTGCATGCAGGTTCGGAGCAAAAGTCAGCATCGCTAACCAAAGAGGTAAATGCTTAACAGAGCGTAATCTCGTTGGGAAACGACATAAATATAGTGAGGAGAGGCACCTGAGCACCTTGATTAGACTAAATAGCGGTTTCATGGGACATAATAGTTAATTGATGTAATGTTATACTATAACAACTGGTAGTGCTGTTCACATCAAATTTGTGTAAATCATCAATTCACTTGTAATAATGTACAGCAAGTGTCGATCATTATTTTTTATGAGCCTCCCATACTCAAAGTCATCAAATTACTCAGTGTTGCGTTATCTCTATTTTGTATTCGATATGAAACTAAGCTCTAATAATTTTTGGAGTGCGACAAACAAAAGAGTGCCTGAAGTGATGATCACCAAATTGATAAGTGCGACATTATTATGTTTGTTGTTTTTCTGTAGCGTTATCAAAGCAGAGACGAACATACGTATTTTGAATAATACCCGTGAGGATCTTAGCCTATTTATATCCGGAGATGAGCAAGTTATCACCTCAACCGGCGTCAACCATATCAGGCCTTATAGCTATGCTGAGGTTGCTAACCTGAGTCGATATGGTGGTATAAAAGTAGGCAAAGACTACTACTTTTTTATATTTTTAGGCTACGAATATCTCACTCCAGTCGTTAGGCTAAAAGGAACAGCGTGGGGGTCTGATATGTCTTTTACCCTTGTCGATCCTGAAACCACACATATCGGTGACTTATACAGTGATCGAGCAATTCACGGGAACAATAAAGGGGGGTACCGATACTATTATAAGGCTGATTACACCGGTGGTTATGATGATATAATGTTTGTTATAAGTGAAGAGCCAACGGCTCCATTATCTGATGCGAATAGCATCAATATACTGACTTACAACGTATGGCTGCTCCCTTATATTGGAGAGCATATGAATGATAGAGATATACGAATTGCTGAAGCGGTCAAGAATCATGACGTGGTTTTTATGCAGGAGGTGTTCAGGCGAGAAAATGAACTACGTTTAAATGCGGACATGCAGCGCCATTTTCAGTATGTCAGTCATAAACTCGATGGTGGTGGCAGTAATACCTACGATGGCGGTGTTATTACTTATAGTAAATATCCCATTGTTGAACAGGCACAACATGTCTTTGATAACTGTCGGGGAACCGATTGTGCGGCAGATAAAGGTGTTCTCTATACCAAGATAATAAAAGATAGCCGCCCTTATCATCTGTTTAACCTGCATCTTGGCTCTTGGAATTCCCGCGAACATCGAAATATACGAATGCTGCAGGTCGGTGAAATACTCGCCTTTGTGGAACGGTTAGGTTTACCGGAGGACGAGCCTGTTATCTTCGGTGGTGATTTCAATATCGCCAAGCACAAGTTTCCGCTCGATTTCACTCAAATGCTAAGAGTACTGGATTTGCAAGAGCCTTCTTTAAAGGGGGCATTGACCTATAGTTACGATCCGCTTGTGAATCAAAACCTATCCGATAGTGATCAATCAGCCCAAGAACGATTGGACTATCTGTTGTATTCAAATAATGGCAGCGTGATGGCGAGTTCCAGCAAAATTGAAGTGTTACGCAGTTTTGACGATGACATGTGGGGTGTGTGGGATTTATCTGACCACCTTGCGGTAAGTGCACGTTTTGAAGTGCCCTGAAATGATAGGGCACTGTTCATATGGGCAATCATTATGTTTTTAGAAGAATTTCTTAATCGCTTTTTCAGCACATGCGACATCTAAGTGACCACCAGGAGCACCGCCCACACCAATCGCCCCAATCATTGCGTTGTTGAGTTGTACCGGAACACCACCCGCGAGAAATAACAGGTTGTCATCCATATTCTGTAAAGGTTGCATGATCGGCTTATCGGCGATGAGCTTCATCAAGTTACCTGAAGGCTGCTTCATGCTTGCCACTGTGAACGCTTTTTTGCGCGAGCTATCAAGGGTGTGAATACCTGCACCATCAGAACGCAGTTGAGCAATCACATTACCCGACAAATCAACAACAGTTGCAGAAACCTTGTAGCCATCTTCCTTGCATTGATTTACTGCTTCATGAGCAAGCTTGAATGCCGCTTCTGATGAGATTTGAGTGAAAGAGACCGTTTGTGTCTCTGCCGCCATTGCGTTGTTAGAAAGGCTAAGGAAACCAAGAGTTGCTACTAGTACAGTTAGTTTTGTCATTTTCATGTTTACTCCATTAAGACATTCTTTTTCAGGTATAGGGTTTCGATGAGTGCTGGTCTGATATTGACAAGCCACTCTTAATCAACAGATTCATACTAACGAACGCATGATTACGAGGTGCTTTCTTGAACATTACAAAGTTGCAATGTTGCTTATATTCGAGAAAGGATATTGATAGAGTGTGTTTAGAGCACGCTAACTGATAAATGAAAGTAAATGAAAATACTATTGATTGAGGACGACATTCATATCGCGAAGTTTTTGGTGAATGGTTTTCATCAAGAAGGGATAACGGTGACCCACTCAACGGATGGTGTTGATGGATTACACGAGGCCGTGACTGAAGGATACGACGTGATTATTCTCGATATCATGTTACCGAAGAAAGACGGATTTGAAGTGCTTGCCGAGCTGCGAGGGCAGGGCTACGCGACGCCCGTCATCATATTAAGTGCTAAACACTCAGTAGAAGAGCGTGTTCAAGGGCTGCAATCCGGTGCTGATGATTATTTGGTGAAGCCTTTTGCATTCCCTGAGCTGCTCGCTCGTTGCCAAACCTTGGTGCGTAGAGGCAAGCAACCGACACCCCTGCCATTAGAACTGCATTATGGTCCGCTTAGCCTAGACCTTCTCAAGCACACGCTACAAAGAGATCAACAAACGATTACCATTAATCAGCGTGAGTTTATGTTGATGAAGTTACTGCTGGAAAACTCAGAGTCCGTCATGTCTAAAACGGCGATTCTTGAGCATGTTTGGGGGCATCAGTTTGATCCGCAAACCAACGTGGTGGATGTGCTCGTGTGTCGACTACGCAGTAAAGTCGACAAGGGGTTTTCTAAGCCATTGATTCACACACTTCGAGGTGTTGGTTATGTCCTCAAGTCGTAGTATTGAACAGGCGCTTGCCAAAACGCAGAGACATTTATTGGTTCGCTTTATGTCGACCTTGCTACTCTGCTTGCTGCTGGTGGAATTGATTGTCGGAGCCATTTTCTTTTTCGATCTTTATCAAACGGAGAAGAAGATTCTCACGTCGATGTCGACTGAGTATCAACGTATTCTAACTTACGACTCTAGCGAACGTTTGATTCACGTTTTAGAGGCTAACCCTCATCGATTACTTGAAAACAACATTGCCGCTTATAAGGTTGAGAAGGGCGTTTCATCTGAGGGAACGTTCATTGCGGGAAATCAACACCTATCAACAACACAACCTTATTCCAGCTACCAAATTGATGACAACCGCTCGTGGCTAGAGAGCTTCATACTTAGCCCTTATATGTCTTTGGCAATTGAAGGAGAGCAATATGACTTCTGGTTGGTTTTGGACAACCGTTCGAGAGACTATATCGCTTACAATCAATGGCTAATGACCTTGTATGCCTTGCTTGCACTTGTGGCGGTTACTGCGGTGTTTACTCGTAGAATCATACACAGTGCGATGTCGCCCCTGATTACTTTTGGTGACCTGCTCGATAAGCTTAAAAAGGGGCAGTTAGAACTTCCCAGCACTAGTACTAGAACTCAGAAAGAAACCAAATCTCAGCCACAGGAAGGTCTTAACGTCATCAGTTCCAGTGTTCACACTGCAGTTGCAAAGCTCCAGCATGTCACGACAACATTGAATACCACTGTAGATGCGATTGCTCATGATATTCGAACCCCTTTGTCTCGTATTACTTTGGTGTCTCAAACCGCACTACTGAGCAACGCCGATGAGCAAGTAATGAAAGATGCATTGGCAGATTGTTCTGAACACGCGATGCAGGCAAGTAATATGCTAACTGCTTTGATGAAGCTGAACGATGAACTGACCGGCAAGCGCACACCACAGAAGGTGTCGACACAGGTAGCGGATGTGGTTGGTAATGTTGTGAGTTGGTATGAAGATGTGGCAGAAGATAAACAAATCGAGCTAATGCTTGAAGGTGACCTTGAGGCTGTTGTTCAGTCAGACCCTGACAAGTTGACTCAGGTGTTGGTTAATCTTGTTGATAACGCGATTAAGTACACCGAGCCTGAAGGAAGAGTGACGGTCAAAGTTGAGCAAACTACAGAGGGCAAGGTGGCGATAAGCGTTCAAGATACCGGTGTTGGGATAGAGCAGAAATATCTGGATCTGATTTTTGAAAGGCTTTATCGAGTCGACAGTAGCCGAAGTAACGTTGAGGGGTATGGTATCGGGTTATCTTTGGCGCTTGCTATGGTCGAGAACCTCGAAGGCACGTTGAACGTGAAATCTGAGTTAGGAGTGGGGAGCACCTTCACGCTTACGCTTTGATTATCGGGATTGCAGGTTATCGTTTTATTGGCTATGAAGGACGGCGGCCTTTGTAAGTAACGAGTAGGTTACCGATCAGCATCACCACACCACCAATGATTAGCGCGAAGGTCAGTGGTTCGTCATAAAGCACAATTCCGACTATTGCGATAACAGGGAGCCTGAAAAAGTCGAGTATCATCACCAGAGTCACTTCTGCGTTCTTCATGGCTTTGGTCAAACAATAATGAGCGGAGAGTGCAGATAGGGCGACTAGCAACAACCAAGCTGATTCAAGTGTTGAAGGCGTTTTCCATACTTGCCAAGACAGAATCAAGCCGATAGGTAGTTGGATTAAACACATGTAAAACAGGATGGTCAGCGGAGCCTCGGTGCTGGCTAATGATTTGGTCGACGTGTGCGCGACCGCGTAACAAAACGCTGCACACAACACGACAATAGCTCCGGCATTCATGACATCTTGAGTCGGTTGAACAATGATGACAACGCCGAGTAACCCTAATGCGATGGCCATCATCTTCTTAAGTGTTAGGCTTTCACCCAGAAAGAGGCTCGCCAATAGAGCTGTCCAAAGTGGGACGGTGAATTCAAGCGCAAACACTTCCGAAAGGGGAAGTAATCCAATTCCAACAAACCAGCCAAACTGCCCTCCAAAGTGAAAGACATTACGCAGGCTATGTAAGCGGAGTCGCTGTGTTGAAAACAGTCCCTTTTGCTTGGCCGCGATGATCAGAAATGACACGACACATAATCCAATGACACTTCGTACTAACAACACTTGATAAGTACTGATGTTACCGCTGAGCTCTCTTGCTCCGATGGCCATCAAACTGAATGACATCAGAGTGCCTATCATCCAAAGAATCGTTGATGAGATAGTGATTTCCTTATCGTGCGTGTCAGGTGCCCATAATGAATGATTGTGCAGACTTTAACCGCTGCATTCAATTGAAACCTATTGTTTAATCGGATTTTGCATACTTGCTATTAAGATCGCTACAAACGGTAAATCTAATTTTTCACACGATAATTATTGGCATATGCTAATAACTGGGCGTATTCTGAGCTCCTGACCATCAATAACAGGAAGTTACCATGTTATACGCAGTACCTTGCCGCGACCTTCATGTCGGCAACCATTTTGCTCGTTCTCCTCAGATAGCTATTGTCGATGAGCGAAAACAAATCAAGCATCTTATCCCTTTGGTTGAGTCTGATAGCTCGTGCAATAAGAAGAAACGATGGATGTCTGTTGTTAAATCTTACGATGTGCAGGCTGTGGTGGTTCGACACATTGGGAGGAAGATGTTGGCGCACTTGTTTAACAACGATATTCGTGTTTTTTCGTCTAAAGGAAAGGCGGAAGTGGCGACTTTGGACTTCAGCAGTCTGCAAGAAGTGACTGATATTGATTATGGTCGAGAGTCACGAAATAGCAGGTGCAGCAAGAATACGTGCGGCGAGAAAGGGCACAAGAAAGAAACGTCGATTCTCACGCCCCAGTTGAACCGGTTCAGTGTTATTCGAGGTGTCCGAAAATGACATTTTTACTCACACTGGTGGCCTTTGTTGGAGTGGTTGTGTTAATGGCAATTGGCGTGATTTTTTCACGTAAGCCAATCAAAGGCAGTTGTGGAGGACTCGCGCAGTTAGACATTGAGCGCGAGTGCAATTGCAAGGATGTGTGCGAAGGGCAAAGCCGAAAGCTGTATCAGATTACTGAGCCATCACATTAATGTTCTTTGAGAGCCTGTCGACAAGCAAAGTTAAAACTTCGGACTATGAGCCTTGAATCACTAATGCATGGCCGTTGACGATGCACTTTGCGACTTTGGTTCGTGCTCGTTTAATGATGTTGCCGAACGTTTGGCGAGACACCTGCATCTGCTCTGCGGCTTCAAGTTGGCTTAGACCTTCTTGATCCGCTAAGCGCAAGGCTTCCAACTCTTCTAATAGCAGCTCTTCTTTCTGAAGCTCGTCCATAGGAACACCATTAGGTTTGAAACAAGAGTAAGCCGCACGGGTACATAACTGGCGATGTTTTTTTGGTCGAGCCATATCAATCTCTAAGAATCTAAGGGTAAAAAGGAATAAGGGAAAGTATGAAGGTTTTCATTCCTCACAATCATCGCCGTTGCCAAGTGTGCAGCCAAGGTTTTTTCGCAGACAGCCCCATTTGTTTTGAAGCCGTTGGTGCGCATGAAGCTTTAACCAAGCAGGAAGTTCTAGTTAAATATGAAGCTAAACCCAAGTATGAAACTTTAATAAAATATGAAGCTTTTGCCAAGATTGTACCAACAGATAAAGTTGAGGGCTACGATGGCATCATGCAGGGCGGTATTGTCACCACATTACACGATAGCGCGATGCTGCATTGCTTGTTCCAAAACAGCATCAATGCGATGACAGTGAGTTTAACGTCTCGCTTTCATCATCCAATCTTCATTGGTCAAGAGTTAGAAGTTCGCGCACATTGGGTCAAAAGCAGGCGCAACATTCACTTCTTAGAAAGCAAAATCACTCAGAATGGGAAGCTGTGTTCATCGGCACAAAGTCAGTTTATGTCTTAGGTTTACAGCCCAATGTTTTGCAGAATAATTAGGGTTCTCTATAGTTAAAGTAACAACTATTAAAGCTAGGGCAGCATTGAATTCATCATAAACTTTTTTCACTTATGAGGACGCTAGGGTGTGTTCGTTAGGCGAGCCTTTGCACTCGATTCAATTCATCGCTGCCTTTTCTGGAGGGCTGCTGATGCAAAAATTCTTCAAATCGACACTTCGATACTGTGCTCTTTCAGTCGTTTTACTTTTTCCATTCTTCAGCACTTCTGCTTCATCTGCTCCGCTTAAAGTTGGCGTTTACTCTTGTCCTCCTTTTGTTATTGGCTCGATGGATAATGAGTGGGATGGCCTCAGTATTGAGCTGTGGGAGAAGATCGCCAAGGATATGGATGTTGCGTTTACGATAGAAAATCACCCCCTCGATGACTTACTCAGCTCGATAGAGACGGGGCAAATCGATATTGGTGTCTCTTGCATCTCAATCACGCCAGAACGTGAACTGTTCGCTGATTTCTCGCACTCATTCTATGAAACCCATCTTGCTATCGCAGTGAAGAAGAAAGGCTACCTGGAGACGTTACACTCGATATTCTTGAACCCTGCGTTATGGCTGATCATCGGTGTGGTGGTATTTATCGCAGGTGTCATTGGCGCATTTTTCTATATGCTCGAGCACGGTGAAAACCAGAAGCTCTATTCGATGAAAAGCCGAACTGGACGCTGGCTAGAGAGTTTTATTCTCGGTTTGCTTTTTATTACTCGCGGTCCATTCAATTACTTTGAATTTAAGAGTTTAACGGGGCGGATCGCGACGGTGTTTATTGGCGTATTCAGCATGCTTTTTATTGCCAGTATTACCGCTGTGTTAGCGAGTAAACTTACACTTAGCCAAGGATCTTCTCAGATCAAAGGTATTAATGATCTGGCGAATGTCGCAGTAGGTGCCAAGGTCGCGACGACATCCTCTCTGTTATTGACGAGCTTCGGTATCAGACACGAGAACTATATCGATATGCCAAGGCTATTGGCTGCTTTAGAGGAAGGAGAGGTAGACGCCATTGTAGCTGATGATGTGGTGCTCAAATATATGATAGGTAACGGTAGAATGAGCGGCCAATTTGAAGATTTAGAGGTGTTACCGTATCAGCTAGAGAAACAGAACTACGGTTTTATCATTACAGAAAACAACCCTTACGAAGAAGAGATTAACCGCGCTCTGTTGCAAATTCGAGAGTCTCGCAAGTGGCGTAAAATCCTAGTCGAGTATTTTGCGGACAATTAACCGAGACAGCGATATATAGCGTGAGGTATTAGCTATCAGTCTGCTCTGATTCTAACGCTGAAACTTTACGCTTTTTGAAATATTTAACACCTATCCAAACGACATAAGCGGCAACAAAAACAATTAACGCAGAGCGGAGTAGGATAGGCGCGTCATGCTCTAATTGCTTAACATGGGGTGCGATACTGGCGAACAATCGGCTGGTAAAAAGCATCCCCATTACAAACATAACAACTTTATTCATCTGACTCGCCACTCAATTAGACACGTTACACAGAGCACATTCTCTTTCAGTTTGGTTATGAAAACCGAGAAAACGACTCTGCTCGAAATGAAAGCATGCGCTTCTCAAACGACATCGTCAACGCGATATCAGCCTATAGCCTGTAAGCTAAAATTCCGTTTTTGGAGGTGCTCTACTTTAATGTTATCCGTTACTAGGCTTAATTTATTGACGAACCTGGAGAATCAAACGAGACTTTGAGTCAGATTCGATCTTCTCTTCTAATTCGGCTCTATTCTTTTTATCCAAAAAAGCGTCCCATTCATCAAGTAATAGCGTCTCTTGCGTGTTGTTGAGTAACCAATCTAGGCATTTCTTGGTGTACTCTCCGTCGGAAATATCTTCTTTATTTAGCTCCGACTCCCAAGGCCAGCATACGCGGTACGAGGGGTTGAAATACAGAGCGCCGGAACTTCGTTGATAGTCTTTAAGGTAAGTGGTTTTTCCAGAACCGTTCGAACCAATAACAGAGAGATAGCCGTTACGATAGCTCTGAAGTTCATTTGCGCTGACTGGTTTATTGGTTTGATTATCTTTGAGCTCAATAGTAAGCGTATCTATTTTAAATGGTGCTTTGGTGTCATTAAATTTGGTGAGTAGCCTAAGCTGCCCTTTTATATTAGGTAGAAGGATAATTATCGATACTAATTCGTTTGCCGAAGCAAGCAGATGGTAGATACGAGTCAGGTTTACCACAATCCCCAGTTTAATCGCTGCATCTATTTGAGGTGAAAACAGCAAAAACACGACCAAAGAAGTGGTGGGTAAGAGCGAAAATAAAGAAGTGATTAGCATCGCAGCGTATTTACTGCGAGCCTCTTTCATTCGAGATGAAAGATACGCCTCGGTACTCAGTCGTGTATCACTCTGAAAACTGTCACGATTAATAGACGAGCCGTGATGATAGTTTTCATGGATGGCCGATAATTTCTTGGTAAGGATTGAGCCTTGAGTATTTCGAGTCTCCGATAGCCCCTCCATTCTTTTGGATATGTAGATCTTGTAGGCAGCAATAAAGAATGCGCTGACCAGGATTGAGAGAGCAAATCGATAGTCTAAAACCACACTAATCACTAACAAGCTCAAGCTGAAGTTTAGTAGTGCAGAGATAGAATGAAATGAATAACCAATAACGCTAATGATGGTCTCTTTACCTTGAGAGACCAGAATACCTTTGATGTTATCGGTGTCAGTTTTGTTGGTGCACGAACCGTAGATCGTTGTGGCAGCAGACCAAAAGTCACTTAGTGCAGAGCACAACCAAGCCTCCCGAGACATGTCACTGAAATATGACACACAGTAAGGCAGCACCATACACGTCAAGTAAACAGCGGCCCACAGTTTGAAATCAACACTGTCGAAGCCAACATTATTGACTTCGTAGATAATTTGAACGGATGCGTAAACAGAGATTGCGATAGATAGCTGGTGTATACCCGCAAAGGAGATTGCCAACCAAGAGTGCTTATTGAACAGGCTTAGCGCAATAGATCTTACTGATTCAAACTTCATACAGGGAATATCCGTTTAGTGCTGTAATTTCGAAAGGCGTGTGCTTTGTTCTTTCTGTATTTAAGGAAATTAGCGTGTAACGACTCGATCTCCTCCTTAAGCGCTATATGGTCTTCCGCACTAATATTATCGAGCCTTGTCTGGTGTGTAGGTAAGCACGCCCACTTTAAAAAGTCCGATAGCGTAGGCGTAACAATACTGTAAGTCACATGGAACGATTTACGTGATTCCGAAACAGGGTTATGAGCAACTCCTTTAGGAACAAAGAGGAGATCACCTTCGCTGAGTACGATATCGTCTTGGTTCTCGCCAAATTGCCAGCGCTTCTGACCAGCCAGTTGTTTGACCAACACATGGTGGTCGTCTTTATGGTATCCAAATCCGCTGATTGAACCGTAAGAAACATACAAATTAGCTGATGATTCACAATGAAGAAGCTCGCTAAGTTGCCGAGTAGTCGATGAAAAGTAGCCTTTGAACTCATCAATAGAGTCCATAGCAAACGTACCTCCAACAAGAAACTGGTCGTGTAGCTTATCGTTTCTTATATAGAGATTGGTTTTCCCATGTTTATTCATGCCTTTGGTGGAGACTAATTCTGTTTGTTCGGTCCCATTGCGGAAAAACCTAGCTCTGTCACTCGTCATTCTTGCACCGGACAACAATGTCTCTATATGGTCGGTGATGGGGGCGCTGTCCCCGTCTAGTGCGCGCATCAGCTGGGTCTTGTTAGAAAGCCGGTTGTTAACCAATAGGGCACCGATGAAGGCTTGCTCCTTCTCAGAAAAACTCATATTTTCTCCAATTTTGCGTTGCACACTTCTAATATCTCTTTCCCTCTTGGTTTCAATAAGTGGGATTCTAAACAAGATTGGATTGACGTTAGTGTTTGCGCTAATAATTGTTCTGTTGGCGGGTGAGCACAAAATTCTTCTGGTACGATCGATAACTCGTGTCGAAATAAGAGTAACTCGGTTCCTACAACTGCACTGTGATATGACTTATCGAGAGGGCGAGATTTATTTAAGACTGCAGAACGAGTCCAGTTCTCTTCCTTATACATATTTTCATACGAATAAAGGCCTCTAATCAGTTCTTCAATAAATAAGAGGTTATGTGTTAATTCATGAACGAGGAACTCGACTCGGTTATTTATACACCAATGTGTTTTAGGGTTTACCCAAATAACACCTGGCATACCAGAGGTGCTTCCGCCACTTGCTTGATCTGAGCGCATGAAAAATATGACATTAATAGCCAACTCGAAAACTTCATGGAGGTCAGGTGATAACTCTTTTAGATAGTCTAGAGAGAGTAAATAGTCGGCCATCTCTTCTGAAGTTACATTACATGTTGAGTTAGATATAATGTCCGACTGGGATAAGTCGTCGAGTTTTGACAAGTTATAACCTGTAGACAACTCACTACATAGGTTTGGCTCGTTTACCTTAAGTATCTGATTGTTTTCTGAGATGTTATCCAGACCTATCGGAATGAATTGAGATATTGTTTGTATGTACGAATCTTTAAGGCGTTGCTTAGCATTCTCTTGAGTTAAACCATTGATGTCGTTTTTTCTTGAATAGAGATCTAGAAAATTCTTTTTAACCGTGTTTGAACCAAGTGAAAAATACATATTATCCTCCTGTAACCTGCTAGCTAATATAAAGCTAGCAGGTTAGTTTTAGTTACTCTTGGTCTTCAAAAGCGATCATGTTTCGACGATCATTACCGTTGTTTGGTCCATCCCAATTTAATTCACATAGGTTTAGTTCTTCGCTTTCTGGACCATTAAAATCAGCCATGACGTTTTCAAAATTAATCATTTTACAATCTCCGTTATTGGTTTTAATTAATGAGCCTATTTTTGGCTCGGCGCCATTAATTGTATAAATAAGATCTTCTTGCAATATGAATTATCCGTAGATTTCTAGATATGCAACGTAATGCTCAAAAGTTATGGTTTTGTTGATATAATGTTATCAATACAATCTCACTAGGAGGTCAAAAAATCACCGCTTTGAACTTGCTTCTTATCCTGTTTTTCTCTCTAGATTTAAGGTAGGGCTTTAGAATTGTGCTAATTAGTGAGGAGGGAGATTATGGGGACGTGTTAAAAAGCCCCGTGAATACGAGGCTTTCTTTGTGTCACAAGTCACTTATTTGCGGATGTTAAGAAGGTGTGGCGAGTTTACACTCTCTCAACTTGCTTTCGCTAAATCTACGTTTAACGTAATAGGAGCCTGTAGGTGAGGGTTAATAGCGGCTCTGAGATCCTCTTCATATTGGTCCAGCCAAGCGTAACGTTGGCGGTATAGCTTTCGTTTTTGGCGTTTAAGCGGCTCAAGATCCTTTCTTGTTGCGCGTAAAGGCAACACGTAAAAGCACTTGTTATGTTGTGCTCCGTTATGCTCTTCCCAAAGCTCATCATATTTTAGGTTGATGTCTTTGCTTTTCTTTCCATAGCGGAATGAGTTTGACACATGGCTCGCTTCGTTGACTGCGTAAATGTGGGTTATACCCAGGTCGGAGGCCATTAGTCTCAGTGTTTCAACGATAAATGACTTAGGTCTTAAGCCGTGCAACGCTTTGGTAAACGCTCGGCTGAACCCGTTATCATTGGCACCCCCTTGAACACCACCGATGTAGATATCATTGTTGAAGACAGAGAATGATAGGGTGTACATCTTATTCAATTGAGAATCAGTCAGCGACAGCGTGAGCTCGCCTTCTTTTCTTGAATTGCGCTCAAAACTGAGATTCAGTAAGTAAGTTTGTTCACCAATTTCTAGCTCTAAAAGGTTGATTCTTTCGTTGTAAATATTGTGTCGAGCTGGAGTCTTGAACGTATTTTCAAACCAGTCGTAATGCTTTGATAAAATTTCAATTTTCTGCTTTTTGCTAAAGCCATTACATAGGTAGGGTGTGACAAACTTAGATAGGAAATTCGGTTGCTTTTTAAATAAGAGTTTTCTCTCATCAGAGTTGAAATTCTCATTCATTCTTTTCGTATCTGAGTAATAAAACAATGCTCGAATTGTAAACTTAGCTATCGCTTTGTACTTGCCCTTGTTTTTATGGACATTAGCGTCAATTCCCATACGAACTACATTCATAATCACCTCAAAAGAAGAAGCATCCCCCGAACACATCCGCGTCGGGTTTTACGTTCTTTACACTCTTAAACATCAAGGCTGCGATGATAATGAAAAGTGAAATTTAGGTATGTATGGTTATGTATGACAATGTAATAGGAACAATTACTTAGTGTGTGGAATTTGCGCAGAGTAAAACGGCTAGATCTCAGATATTTTGATGGTTAATAAAAATGCCACTGCAAAGGTGCAGTGGCATTGTTTATCTATCGCTTGTTATCAACGCAGGGCTAAATTAAAGCTCTAACAGTTTGGCCAGTTCACGCTCTTCTAGAAGCTCTTTAATACGTTGTCGAGTTTTAGGTGCTTGGTTTTCTGTTGATTTACCTGCTTTTTTAACGCGACTGCTTTTGGCTTTTTCCTTTGGCGTAGTCATCGTCATTTTCCTTATAGTTCTGCGTTTTAGGGCGCTAGCTTAAAGGTTGCACGCCTCTTTTAGCGCTTTACCTGCTTTGAATGCTGGTGTTTTAGATGCAGCGATTTGAATTTCTTCGCCTGTACGTGGGTTACGACCCGTGCGAGCGGCACGAGTGTTTACTTTGAAGCTACCAAATCCAAGGATCGCTACTTCATCACCGTTAGCAAGCGTTGTTGAAATACCTTCTACAAGTGCATTTAGCGCGTTACCCGCTTGTTCTTTTGAAATGTCTGCAGATGTAGCGATGTGTTCAACTAATTGAGATTTGTTCATATTCTTTATTCCTTAGTGAGTAAGGCTGGTGTCTACCTTTGGCACCTAGCTTGAGTGATCTTATCAACACCAAGTACGATATTGTCAGTGATTGGGTAGGGCTTTGTTAAGTAACCAACAAGATCGTTTAGAAAACCATCAATTGACAGTCTAATACAAGTTGTTGATTTTTAGCGTTTTAAATACGAATAGTAAAAGAGCTATCAGGAATTTTAGAGTTTGAGGGAGTAGGTGAGTCATCATCGTGCCAATTATCTTAAACCTGAGTTATTCGTTTTACTTGGTGGTAGATAAAGCAAAGCCCAGCGAATTGCTGAGCTTAGGGTGTTCAGGTTGAGCTGCTTTGAGTGAGCTTATTTGTTGGTAACGAAAATCTGCTCGGTCTCTAGCGAGGTCATGTCACGAACTTGGCGCCAGATGTAGTAAAAAATACCTAGCATCATAAGCAGGCTCGGAATCGCAATCGCAGGGTAGCTATATAGAGTCAATTTGCCGAGCTCTTCATTGAACGCCGCAGTACCAGCAGGGCTAGTAACAATCCAAGTCGCCAGGAAATAGTTCATCGCAGAAGAGAATGCGAACGTGCTAGCGAACATGTAGTTTGACGTCATTAGGCAACGATCAAATTTAGCTTGGTTTCCAAATTGCTTTAAACGCTCTTCAATTAGAGCTATGTTCAGCAATGCAGGCGTGAAAATTACCTTTTGGATGAATGGGTAGCGAGTAAAGGTAGAGCCAAGTACCGCCAGACCAATTAAGCCAGGGATTAAGGCTTCTTTTAGAGCTAACCAACGCGTGTCTAGTTCGAAGAAACCAATACCACCAGTTAGTAACACGCTGACAAAGCCAAGTGCAGCGATGAAGTTAAATTTCTTGTTGCGGATTAACTCCATGCCACCGTAAGCAATAGGGAAGGCGAGTGCGACAAGCAGTGCTAAGCCAGTTCCGAGGTGCTCTTCGCCGCTGAACTTCATTAGGATGAATGACGGAAGAAGGACGTTAAATACGACTTCAAAAAGAGGACTCGATTTTTTGTTTTCAGTGTTACTCATAATTTCTAAATACATTGTGTTATGGATTTATTCTCAGGGATTGTTGTTTACCTCGCCTGAGATGTAAAGCCTAAAGGGGGCATGCTATGTAACGACATGTGACACCGACGACATCTTTTAAGGTGTTTTGCACGTATTGCCGGCTAATAATTGCATTATGCGCGACGCTTTTTAAAGGCGTGCCAGCCAGCCGTTAGAAGGGTTTTGACCACGACTCCGAGTGCGCTAAGTTTTGGATCTGCGTCTTTTCCTGCGGCAATTCGCCACATTTGGTGTTCATACCAAACCAACCCGACCATTGCCATTCTATCCAGCGCAGGTTTTCCTGTTGTGGGTACGTCTAATGGCATTCCGTGAGCTGGGTTTGCCATTAATTTATTAGGAAAGTCGGGGTCGACTGCCATTGTTCGAGCAATCCCAACGAAGTCAGTGGCTGATGTCTGCAAAGCGTCATTCATTGCCGGTGCTGTTCTAAAGCCACCAGTTACCACCAGAGGTGTGCTAACTAACTCTCTTACCTTGACCATATAATCTAAGAAATACGCTTCACGCTTAACTGTGCTTGCTTTTACGGGTTCACTTTTGTTCTTAGAACCCATCATCGAAGGACTTTCATAAGTGCCACCGGATATCTCAATAAGATCGATACCCTCACGGCTCAGTGCTTGAACCACCTGCATCGATTCTGCTTCAGTAAAGCCACCTTTCATGAAATCTGCGCTGTTAAGCTTGATTCCGACAGGAAAGCTTTCTCCAACCTCTTTACGAATCGCGCGGTACAGCTCGATCACAAATCGAAGCCTGTTCTCCAGCGAACCTCCCCATTTATCGTCACGTTGGTTGTGTCTTGAAGATAAAAACTGGCTGACAAGGTAACCATGAGCTCCGTGTATTTGTACTCCAGTAAAGCCGGATTGCTTTGCTAGTTTGGCGCTTAAAGCAAACTTGTTGATGATGTCATGGATTTCGGAGTCGGTTAGCGCTCGTGGTGTATTGAAGCCTTTTTCTAGTCCACGCTCTAGGCTAATAGCCGATGGAGCAACAGGTTTTTCACATAAAAACTTCGGGATCTGCTTTCCTGGGTGGTTAAGCTGCATCCAAATCTGCGAGCCATTTTGCTTACCCGCACTTGCCCAAGCTTCGAATTGAGTAAGGTCACTGTGTTCATCTAGAACCACGTTGTTAGGCTCGCCGAGAGCGCCTCTATCAACCATTACGTTTCCTGTGATGGACAAACCAATGCCGCCTTGCGCCCAGCGTTGATACAAGGTAGCTAGCCCTGATTTAGGGTTATGCTGTTTGTCGCCAAGTTGTTCACTCATGGCCGATTTAAATAGGCGATTCTTAATGAGTTGACCGTTGGGAAGAGAAAAGGAGTCGCTGAGGCTGATAGAGTTCATGATAGGTACTGGCTGTATTCTTTTGAGTGTTGGTATTAGTGTTTAGTATGTCCTATTTTAATGTCGCTTCCGAGTGGCTGATTGGACTTTCGTGGGGGAGTGTGTGTGGAGGTTTGGACTTTACGCACACTCATAGGGTAACGCTGTGATCCCCCTATGAGTGTCCGCACTCGTGTTAACTCACTCTGTAATCAACCTTTATTTATCGAACATTAAGTTGAAGTTGAGTGGCACCTTATCGGAAAGCGCTAATCCGCCTACCGTTGCTGAAAGTTTGTTTAAGTTGTCGGTCGAAATACCAAAATCTGCGCCATTGACGATGACCGTGGATGTTGAATTCACCATGACAAAACCGTCAGAGGGTACGACCATAACAGGGAAGTCGATGGTTTTGGTCACGCCGTGCAGAGTGACTTCCGCTGCTATCGTCGTATTATTTGGTTCACCTGTTAACAGAGAAGGCTCAACGGATCCTGAGATCTTAACTTCAGGAAAGTTCATTGACTCAAAATACAGCTCGTTGAGTCTTTGATCACGAATGGCCACGCCTGTGCTAATACTTTTCAGGTCCAATACGATTGAAAATTGCCCTTCTTCGGTAAGCCCGCCGGACGAAGGCTTGATGGAAGCGGGTTCAACGACGAACTGCTTCTTAATGGTTGCGAATGTGACATTCGACAGCTTCGGATCTAATGTGTAGCCGCTTTCTGCAAAAGACTGCGCTGATATGACGGTGCAAAGAAGCCCGATTGTTGTAAGTAGTTTTTTCATAAGTTGTCACCACATAATGGATTGCCAGTTGAACCAAATAGCGCTGTTCGTATTCTGAACAACTTCGAGAAGTATAGGAGCAAGCTCAGCTCACCACCTTACTCATGTGTTAAATTCGGTAGGGGGTACTCATCTCATATTGGTACTTATGGAACCATGATCTCCTGAGTTGTTTGAATGTATACTGTTATGTTATAACGTTTCTTTAATTTGTTCTTTTGGCAAACATAGATATTGCCTCTAGAGAATACGAGCGCGCAGCAAGGAGATGAGATCATGAATGCCGTTTTAGCTGAACCTTTGACAACGAGTTGTAATCAATCGTCAAGTATTGATGGAGTGCTGACTCACAAAGGGCAGGAGGGCCGAAATCCATCTTGTAGTGCTGCTCCATCCCCGACCGTGTTGGCTGACATTTATCAAGATGATATCAATGTCGCGATATGGCAGCGTAACTTTGATGAGAGCTTAGCGTCTGAAATCAATGAGTTTATTGCGGCTAACCCAAATTTTAGTAAGTCTGTTAGCGTGTCACCTGCAAACGCTTTCGACAAATTGGAATTCGCTACAGACGGAACGGCTTCAAAAGCCCTGCTAGAAAATATGGCTGAGCTGGTGGACATGTTCTGTTGCTTGTTTGAGCTTGAAGAAGTTGGTCTCCGTTTGGCTGTACTGAACAAGGCAATGTGCCCTCGCTTTCATTTTGACCAAGTACCTTGCCGACTGGTGACAACCTATCATGGTATTGCGACTCAATGGTTAGAGAATGGTGCGGTTGACCGTTCTAAACTCGGTCGTGGAAGTAATGGCCAGCCAGATTCAGCATCTGGCCTCTACAATGACGAGTCTGACATCCAGCAAATGGCCGTTGGTGATGTGGCGTTATTGAAAGGAGAGCGTTGGAGCGGTAATGAAAACAGAGGCCTTGTCCACCGTTCGCCTGTCACTTCATCTGAAGAACCTCGATTGTTACTGACGATAGACTTCGGTTAGTTCTTTTTGGCTGATGAGCTAGATGAGATGAGCAAGCAACTAGAGTGTCGCTTGCTCTTTTTCATTTAGGCGAAGATTCGAATGCGGTGGCCGTCTGGGTCAATCGCGACAAAGTTGATACCAAACACGGACTCTTCTGGTGCTTGTTCAAACTGGATTCCTTTCGCTTTCCATTCTTTATAGAGGTTTTCCAGAGCTTGCTTACCTGTCATTGCTATCGATAGCTCAGTGCCGCCACCAGTTACTTTGCTTGTTGGCGTTAGAGCGTCAGATTGCTTGAGGGTGATCTTCACATTGCTTGCAAAAGTTAAGGCTGCAAATGTCGGAGATAGCAGTGTTGGCTCACAATCAAAGGCTTTGGAATAAAAATCCATGCTGCGGTGAATGCCAGTGACATAAAGGACAAATGAATCGATGGTAAACATGACTGCTCCTAGTTAGGTTATCTGGTGTGGTGCTTCTTTGGACCACAGGAATATATCTCTAACTAGTGACAGTTTTTGTCAGTAGCGAATCACTTTGTCTGTAATCCCTTCCATGCTTTGCCACTCTTTGAGTAAGCTATTCCGTGACTTTGAATACTTTTCTTCCAGTATGGTCAATTCGTTAATCCTATCCAACCTGAAGTTTCGATAAGCACTGCGTGTTTCACACCAAGCGACCAATACATAACAGTTTTCAAATACGCCGATCAGCATAGGCCATACGACCCTAGAACTGACTTTTGCCTTGGCGTCTGTATATTGAATTTGAGCTTTGTTTTGTTGCTTAATCGCTAACTTTATCTCCGACAGTTCAAAACCTAAATCTTCAACCCCAATGATTGAAGCAACACGAATGATATCTTCACTGCGTTTAGCCTGATGATCTGAAGGGAGCACGGCCGAGATCTTGGCAATCGCATTTCTAGCCGATTCACTGAACTCTCCATTAGCTTGCTTAGCGACCCATTCCGCTCCGAGTCGCAACGCTTCTAGCTCTTCCGAGGTGAACATCATTGGTGGCAGAGTAAAGGTAGGTTTGAGCAGGTAGCCCACACCAGCTTCTCCATCGATTTCCGCGCCTTGTGCTTGTAGTGTTGCAATATCACGATAGATGGTACGTGTACTGACATTCAGTTCTTGAGCAAGGTGATCGGCAGGCACGGGATATTTGTGACAGCGCAATAATTGAAGCAAATCAAAGAGGCGTTGGCTTCGAGACATAAGAAAACTCTATGGACATAACGACTTATAAGATTAATCGAATGATAGGGTGAACGCTAGGTTACCCCCATAGATAACTGATTTAATGAAAATTGTTTGTTGACTTAAAGTTAAGTTGAAGTTTTACACTCCCTAACGTTAAAAACACAGCTTAATAGGTCAAAAGAATGTCACGTAAAAGATTGAAATTTTATAATCCTGAAAAACTTTTTAACCCAACTTCTTTTGGTTTTTGCCATACGGTGAAGACCTCCGCGAACGGAGAGTTTGTTTTTATTTCAGGGCAAAGCGGTGGTGAAGGGCTAGAACATGAATTGGTGGAAGACTTTCGTCGTCAAGTCCAGGTTGTATTATCTAACCTTGATATTGCTTTGAAGGCTCATGAGATGGATTTTAGCGATGTCGTAAAGATTACCGTTCTAATCGTTGAGCATGATTCAGATAAACTGCATATCTGGAGTGAAGAAATGCTCAAACGTTGGTCTGAAGAGCGCTTACCCGCGAGTACACTGATTCCAGTACCTAGACTTGCGTTAGATGAAATGCTAATTGAAGTCGATGCTGTGGCCTTTAAATCTGAAATATCGAGTAGTAATAAATAAGGCAACCTTTTCAGCACATCTCATTTTTACTTTTCATCAGATTAATTCCTCTGGGCAATATTAAACATGCTAAAAAATTATCTAACGTTAATCGCTATCGGGCTAATTTGGGGTTCCCAATTTGTTTTTCAAGAAATCTCACTTCAAGGGTTCTCTCCAGTCTGGGTAGGGACACTTAGAGCACTGCTAGGTGCAATGACACTTATTGTTATATGTAACCTTATAAGAGTTAAAAGCATTAGCAATCAGTGGGGGCTTTTTGCTCTTATAGGGCTATTAGAAGCTGCGATCCCTTTTATTCTTGTGCCTTGGGCACAGCAGAGCTTATCCAGTTCAATTGCGGCGATACTGATGGGCACACTCCCTTTTTATGCGTTATTGCTAGCACCTGTTTTTATAAAAGATGCAAGAATAACCAAGGGGAACGCTGTAAGTGTCATCGTCGGCTTTAGTGGGTTATTAGTCTTATTCTCCCCAGAGCTATTATTGACTACTGGTGATATCAATTTAATAAGTGCCACTGCCATTATGGTTGCAGCGGTGTGTTTCGCTATTGCATTACTATTACTTAATCGAGTGAGAGGTGAGCATCCATTGATTGTTGCACGAAATGTACTTTGTATGGCGAGCATTCAACTGATGTTAATTGCGTTTTTGACTTCGCCAATCGTCAGCGTTAAGCCTACCGCTTCATCAGTGTTTTCGTTGGTTTACTTAGGAGTGATGTGCGCAGGTGTTGTTTATTATCTTTATATGATGAGCATACAAAACGCCGGGCCAGTATTTACTTCAATGACGAACTATCTTGTACCCGCTGTGGGTGTGTTCATCGGAGTATTACTTGCGAATGAGTCTGTTCACCCCACAACATGGTTAGCGTTGGTTATCATTTTATCAGCACTGTTTATCAATCAAAAGCTAGCCAAAAACCATTAGCGGCTGTTTAGCAATATGGAGATTCATTTCTTTTAAAGTGAACAATAAATGGCATAGGTCACGTCTCTTTATAGATAGAAATTAAAGGTCTCGTAACGACGAGGCCTTTTGGGTTGGCTTGTGATTGATAACGAATCAACACGCGCGGCATTTATTCTCGACATAATAACGAGGAAGCGGAATAGAACCTTATCGAATGATATTCGACCTTTTGGTTTGATCTGGATCTATTTTTCGGCTCACATATACCTTAAATACAATATCTTAGGGCATTTTATAATTTATTTTAA
>NZ_VTXF01000009.1:0-176795 GCF_013114585.1 Vibrio sp. 99K-1 | reverse complement strand
GTTTAATCGAACTACCAGATAGAAGAACTTTAGTTGCAGCTAAAGTCTGGGTCTCACCTTACCCGATTGGAGTGCTTATTATCCATACAAGCGTTTAAGACAGATTCGCAACGCTCGGCATTTTTAGTTTGAATCAAGTATAGTGTTTACGGTGGCATGGTTAGGTTTCGTGGTTGTGTTGCTCACTACTTAACGCGGCGTTAAGCATTACAAGCAACTATGTCTAAATAACTGAAAGTGAGAAGTAATGAAAGCTGGAGATATATTAGCAACTCAATCTAGTGGATTCGTAAGTAAGGTTATTAGGTTGGGGACTGGTGGCGAATGGAGCCATGTCGCTATTGCTACCAGTAACAATAAAATTCTTGAAGCGGTAAAAAGTGACAACAATGAAGAGTCTCATGATGTAAGAGAAATCACCTTAAACGACTTTCTGAAAGACAAATCCAAAGTTATTCTTCTTAATCGACCAAATAAGTTGACAGGAAATGAGCATGCTAAGTTAATGAGGTTTTCGACGGAAATAAAAATCAAAGATTATACTTGGATGCATGCCCTAGCTACTACAACCTTGCCACTATACAAAATTGTATTAATGATCGTTTTCATTTCCTCAATATTTACGATTTCTACGGGAAATCTTTCCGTTTATTTTGGAGTTCTTGGGGTGGTTTCAGCATTTCTCTTCGGGGTATATCAATTAATGGCACTTGCTACTAGAAGTTCATTTGGGGTGGAAACAACAGAGAAAATTTATAGTAAGTGCAGTTTTGGGCGATACCTCGTCAGGAAAAGATACGATATGTTTTGCTCTAAACTTGTACTCCTAGCAGATCGAGAAATAGATGGGCAGCTCTCGAAAGCCCTGCAATATGAAGATGAGGTTCAACCAACTCAAATTGTCGAGTCATGTAAAAGTTTAGGCTGGGAAGTTCAATACATAACTACCCCAAGTAAGTAATGCCTAACAAAAAATTTAAGAGTGATTCAGTACGCTTGGCACTTGGGTTTGAGTTAGTTTCAGTAATTACGGTGGTCAAAGTGAGTATCGTGGTAGCGTGCTTCACACCTTAATTGGGCGTTATGTTTCCATTGGCTGTATTGCATTCTGTTTCCTATAAGCGTAATATGAACTTGCTTTTGATAGGGGCAAATAAGTCGTTGATCAAAAGGAGCTTAACAGGCTGTCAAGTCCAATCGGTATGCCCACAAGGCAAGCTGAGCAGATAGACAGCAGGAACTGGAATAGGGTCTTCATAGATACCTCCACGGTTATAGTTACAGTATAATCCATTTCTAACATGACGCGGCTAGAGCCTACGGGCTCGTGGATGGTTGTTTTAACAACTTGGTTAAGCCGAGGTAAGGCGTAAGGAATTGCCGAAGTTCTAAGTCTGCCTCGGTTTTGCTAGAGAATCTAAATGTCATCAAATATACCTCTTTGGTATCGAAGTCGTGGTTATCTACATTTCGATTTACCAATCAGCTTAAAAAAAGCTCGTAACCTTGTAACGAATCCTGACCTTGTGTCAAAACACGCGTTCTTTCCTTTAATCAACTATGCTGTTGAATCAAAAAAAATAAGTAAAGACAAAAAAACGCGGAAAATTGATATTGCAGTTAAAGAGCGTCCAATTGCTTACTCAGCACATGTGGATAGCCACATCTATGCTTACTATGCCAATCTATTAAGTAGAAAGTACGAATCTAGATTAAAAAGCGCAGGGTTATCAGATTGCATCCTTGCTTTTCGTGGTTTAGGAAAAAGTAATATTGATTTTGCTTTCGAGGCATTCGAGCAAATTAAAAAAATGGGTGAATGTAGCGCAGTAGCGTTAGACTTTTCTAAATTTTTTGACACTCTAGATCATTCTCTTTTGAAACAAAGTTGGGCTAATTTACTCGGTGAAGAAAAACTACCACCAGATCACTTTAATGTATTCAAATCAATCACTAAGTTCTCACAAGTAAATAAAGTTGATCTATATAAGGAATTTGGTATTTCACCAAACAACCCTAAAAATGGACGAACTCGGGTTTGTACAGCTCAGGAGTTTCGAGATGTTGTTAGGAAAAAGAAACTTATAAAACCAAATAAAAACTCGTTCGGTGTCCCTCAGGGCTCACCAATTAGTGCTTTGCTATCAAATATATACATGTTTGAATTTGATGCTGAAATGAAAAAGTACATGGATATACATGGTGGTAAATATTATCGTTACTGCGATGATATGCTATTTATTGTTCCAGCACCGCTCAGAGATAAAGTAGCTGGTTTTGCTCAAGAGCGCGTCAAAAGTTTAGAAGTAACTATTAACACAAAGAAAACAGAATTAAGAACATTCAAATATCAAAATGACGTTTTAGTAGCAGACCAAATGCTTCAATACCTAGGTTTTATGTTTGATGGTGAAAATGCTTATATTCGCTCTTCGTCGTTGGCTAGATACTCAGAAAAAATGAAATGTGGAATTCGTTTAGCTAAAAGAACAATGGACAAATATAACGCTGTTCGTTTGACTAAAGGCTTACCTGAGAAAGATTTATATAAACGTAAATTATACAGTCGTTATACCCACCTAGGTGGTCGAAATTTTGTTACATATGGTTTAAGGGCTGCAAAAACGATGCAGAGTAAAACTATTAAGCGGCAACTCAAACCCCTATGGCGCAGATTTCATGAAGAACTCGAACGAGAAACATAACAAACGACTATGGCGCCAAAATCAACTTGGCGCTTTCTATTTCGTCCATACAATCACTTCTTTGTTTTGAACTTACTGCCACAAAGCCGGCAGAAACACCAAAAGCCCAATCCCAAGCGTGACTTTTAGAAGCAAGCCAAGAGGAGCACCACCTTTTGGCGCTTTGTTACAACATCCCATAATTGATTCCTAATTTGTCGTGAATGTCATATCACCTTAAACCTTTCCCTTACGTTAAGGTCAATGCATTTGTTGGACTCAAATTTCAGACAACAAAAAGGCGAACCGTTTGGTTCGCCTTTTGTTACGTTTTGCTGCTAAGCGCCGCTACGAATTAGTCTTCGTAGTTGTCGATGCTTGGGCAAGAACAGATTAGGTTACGGTCGCCGTATACGTTGTCTACACGGTTAACTGTAGGCCAGTACTTCGAGTTCTTCGTTGCTTTCGATGGGAAACAACCAAGTTCACGAGAGTAAGGGCGATCCCATTCTGCGCCAGCTAGGTCAACTTGTGTGTGTGGTGCGTTCACTAGAGGGTTGTTGTCTAGTGGCCATTCACCGTTTTTCACTGCTGCCATTTCGTGGCGGATTGCGATCATCGCTTCACAGAAACGGTCTAGCTCTTCTAAATCTTCTGATTCAGTTGGCTCTACCATGAGTGTGCCAGCTACTGGGAAAGACATCGTAGGCGCGTGGAAACCGAAGTCCATTAGACGCTTAGCAATATCTTCTTCGCTGATGCCTGTATCTTCTTTAAGTGGACGAATATCGATAATACATTCGTGCGCTACGCGGCCGTTAGTACCACGGTAAAGAACAGGGTAGTGAGGACGTAGTTTTTCCATCACGTAGTTCGCGTTCAGAATCGCTACTTTCGTTGCGTCTGTTAGGCCAGGTTCGCCCATCATTGCGATGTAAGCCCAAGAGATAGGTAGAATTGAAGCACTACCTAGATCTGCAGCTGATACCGCGTAGTCAGAACCTTGTACACCGTTTTCGATGTGACCTGGTAGGAAAGGTGCTAGGTGCGATTTAACGCCGATAGGACCCATACCCGGACCACCACCACCGTGTGGGATACAGAATGTTTTGTGTAGGTTCAAGTGAGATACGTCTGAACCGATGAAGCCAGGCGAAGTTAGGCCTACTTGAGCGTTCATGTTCGCGCCGTCTAGGTAAACCTGACCGCCCGCTGCGTGTACTTGTTCACACACTTCTTTCACTTGCTCTTCGTATACGCCGTGCGTAGAAGGGTAAGTGATCATGATGCTTGATAGGTTTTCTTTGTGCTTCTCGATTTTCGCAGCTAAGTCTGTCATGTCGATGTTGCCATCTTCATCACACTTAACAACTACTACCTTCATTGAAACCATTGATGCTGTTGCAGGGTTAGTACCGTGCGCAGAGCTTGGGATCAGACAAACGTTACGGTGAGCTTCACCGCGGCTTGCATGGTAACGTTGAATCGCGATTAGACCTGCGTATTCGCCAGATGCACCAGAGTTAGGCTGTAGTGAGAAATCGTCGTAACCGGTGATTTCGCATAGCTTCTCTTTAAGATCTTTCGCTAGTGCAGTGTAACCAGCCGCTTGCTCTAGAGGTGCGAATGGGTGAATTGAACCAAACTCAGGCCATGTTACTGGGATCATCTCAGCGGCAGCGTTCAGCTTCATCGTACAGCTGCCCAGTGGGATCATGCCGTGCGTTAGTGAGAAGTCTTTGTTCTCAAGCTGTTTTAGGTAACGCATCATTTGCGTTTCGCTGTGGTGCGTGTTGAATACTGGGTGAGTTAGGAACTCAGATTCACGACGGCAGTTTTCTGGAATTGCTGCAAACTCGTTTGATGCAATGTCAGAAGAAAGTGCTTGAACGTCCTCTTTCACGTCGAAGATAGCGAACAATGCGTTCACGTCGTCGATCGTTGTTGTTTCATCTAAGCTAATACCGATCTTACCTTTAAGAAGGCGAAGGTTGATGTCTGCTGCTTGCGCTTTCGCGTACAGTGCATCTGTCTTATCTTCTGAATTGATTGTGATGGTATCGAAGAAGCTGTTATTCGTTAGCTCGTAACCTGCTTTAGTCAGGCCAGCTGCTAGGATAGCTGTCATGTGGTGTGTACGACGAGCGATAGTACGTAGGCCTTCTGCACCGTGGTAAACCGCGTAGAAAGACGCCATGTTTGCTAGAAGTGCTTGAGCTGTACAGATGTTCGATGTCGCTTTTTCGCGGCGGATGTGTTGCTCACGAGTTTGCATCGCCATACGTAGCGCTTGGTTACCGTGAGTATCGATAGAAACACCGATTACACGACCTGGCATTGTACGCTTATGCTTTTCACGAGTCCCCATGAATGCAGCGTGTGGACCGCCGTAACCCATAGGAACACCGAAACGTTGTGCGCTGCCGATAACTACGTCTGCGCCCATTTCGCCCGCAGGCTTAAGTAGAGCAGAAGCAAGTAGGTCAGTAGCCACTGTAACTAGTGTTTTGTTAGCTTGAGCTTTCGCAATGATGTCTGTTAGATCACGAACTTCGCCTGTTGTGCCAGGGTATTGAACTAAAGCACCAAATACGTCTTGCTCTGGAAGTGTTTCAAGAGCGCCAACCATTACTTCAAAACCGATGTACTCAGCACGAGTTTTAACAACTTCTAGTGTTTGAGGGTGAACATCGTCAGCAACGAAGAATACTTTGCTCTTGCTTTTACCAGCACGCTTACACAGTGTCATTGCTTCGCCAGCCGCTGTCGCTTCGTCAAGAAGAGACGCGTTCGCGATTTCCATACCTGTAAGGTCCATTACCATTTGTTGGTAGTTAAGCAGAGACTCAAGTCGACCTTGAGAAATCTCTGGTTGGTATGGTGTGTAAGCTGTGTACCAGCCTGGGTTCTCTAAAACGTTACGTAGAATAACGTTTGGAGTGAATGTGTTGTAGTAGCCTTGGCCAATGAAAGTACGTTTCACTTGGTTTAGGTTAGCGATCTCTTTAAGAGAGGTCAGCATGTCCATTTCGCTCAGTGGCGCAGCAAGTGTCATTGGTTTTTCAAGACGGATTTGTGCAGGAACCGTTTCGTCGATCAGTGCGTCTAGGCTAGTCGCGTTGATCGCTTCAAGCATTTTTTGCTGGTCTGCTTTATTTGGGCCGTTATGACGAGCAACAAACTCGTTTTGTGTACCCAAGTCTTTCAGTAATTGGCTTTGAAGTAATTCAGTCATGATATCGTTCTACTTTCTCTCTGGAGCCGTGAGCTAGCCCCTAAAATTAAGCTGCTCACAAGAGCAGCTTTATCGTAATGAGGTTACCTATTAGTCTTCTTCGATAGAGCTTAGGTATTCTTCCGCATCTTTAAGGTTGTCTAGTTCAGACGCATCAGACATCTTCACTTTAACAATCCAACCACCTTCATAAGGTTCTTCGTTGATTAGCTCTGGGCTATCTTCTAGTTCTTCGTTGATTTCTACGATTTCACCAGAGATTGGCGCGTAGATATCAGAAGCAGCTTTAACTGACTCAACTAGAGAGAAGCTTTCGCCAGCTTCAATTTCGTCTTCAGTTTCAGGCAGGTCAACAAACACAACGTCACCTAGCATCTCTTGAGCGTGCTCAGAAATACCGATAGTTACAGTACCGTCACCGTTGTCTTTTACCCACTCGTGGCTGTCTGCAAACTTAAGTGTATTGTCCATTGCTTATTCTCCAAAAATTTATGAGGTTTTAATTTAAATCTTAAAAACGGATTAACGGTAAAGAGGGAAGCGTTTGCAAAGCTCTTTAACTTGCTTGCGAACACGTTGCTCAACTTCAGCGTTGCCTTCAGGGCTTTCAACTAAGCCATCAAGAACATCACCGATCCATTCACCGATAAGTTTGAATTCTTCAGTGCCAAAACCACGACTGGTTCCAGCTGGCGTACCTAAACGAATACCCGAAGTAATCATAGGCTTCTCTGAGTCGAATGGTATGCCATTTTTGTTACATGTGATCCCAGCACGCTCTAATGCTTCTTCAGTTACGTTACCTTTCAAGCCCTTAGGACGAAGGTCAACCAGCATTAGGTGCGTGTCCGTTCCGCCAGTCACAATGTCACAACCGCGAGTTTGCAACACTTCAGCAAGAACTTTTGCGTTATCGATCACTGAATTAATATAAGTATTAAATTCTGGGCCAAGTGCTTCGCCAAATGCGACAGCTTTAGCCGCAATTACGTGCATTAGTGGGCCGCCTTGTAGGCCTGGGAATACTGCAGAGTTGATCTTTTTATTGATGTCTTCGTGGTTGGTCAGAATCATACCGCCGCGTGGGCCACGAAGTGTTTTGTGTGTCGTTGTCGTTACAACGTGTGCGTGTGGCAGTGGGCTAGGGTGTGCACCTGTCGCGATAAGACCCGCGATGTGTGCCATATCTACCATTAGGATAGCGCCAACTTCGTCAGCGATTTCGCGGAATTTAGCGAAATCGATAACGCGTGGGATAGCACTACCACCCGCAATAATCATTTTAGGTTGGCATTCGATAGCAAGAGCGCGTACCGCTTCGTAATCGATTTCAAGAGTGTCGCGGTCTACGCCGTATTGAACTGCGTTGAACCATTTGCCTGAAAGCGCAGGGCGTGCACCGTGCGTAAGGTGACCACCAGCGTCAAGAGACATACCTAGGATAGTGTCGCCAGGTTGAAGTAGGGCAAGTTTAACTGCGCCGTTCGCTTGAGCACCTGAGTGAGGTTGTACGTTCGCGTATTCACACTTGAATAGCTGTTTAGCACGTTCAATCGCAATAGCTTCTACTGTATCTACGTGCTCACAACCACCGTAGTAACGACGACCTGGGTAGCCTTCTGCGTATTTGTTGGTAAGGCAAGTGCCTTGAGCTTGCATTACTGCTTTAGAAACGATGTTCTCAGAAGCAATAAGTTCGATTTGTTCGTTTTGACGAGTGTTCTCTGCTTGGATTCCAGCAAATACTGCGTCGTCAGTCGCAGATAGGTTCGTAGAGAAAAAACTGTCTAAGCTATGGTTTTGATAAGCGTTCATTGTCGAGACCTTTCATTAAGCTAATGGTGATTGTTTTTATAGTCCATTAGGTCTTACGTTGATTTCTGCATCGGTATCGTTTGCGTTATATAGATGTATAAATAGTGCGTTGCTTCTTATTTATACGACCATAGCGTCAAAGCGATCGTTGTAGGGTCAATGCAGCACGAATTGGTTCCCAAAAATTTCGGGTAAAAACAGCTCTTACAAATGTTAAATCTATCACTTGCTGCAAGCTGAAGTAGCATCTCTTCATCTAACAAGTCGATAACATAGCTCCGATAAAATCAATTTTCAACAAAAATTTCCAATAGGAAACAGTTTTTCTCGTTTTGCTACAGGGAGCACGCTTTATTTCCCTGTGTGCTCTTTAATCAACAAAGCGCTTCATGCAACAATGAAATCAATAGACAGGAAGTAAGAAATAAATGAGGGACCTATGTCAGAAGACATTTATGATGAGTACCCATCTTTAACGTTGGCGAAAGAGACGTTAGATCAGAATATCGAACCACTTAGGCTCGGCCAGCGTATTAAAGATATCCGCAGCAAGCTGGGCATTACGTTAGAAGAGGCGAGCCAACGCACTGGTTTGGCGCGCTCTACGCTGAGTAAAATCGAGAACGAACAAATCTCACCGACGTTCCAAGCGATGCAGAAATTGGCTATGGGTTTGCAAATCGATATGCCGCAACTCTTTGAGCCGCCAAGAAAAAAAGTTGCCACAGGACGTCGTGACTTAACTAAAGCAGGCCAGGGCAAACCTCACCCAACTCCGACTTACGAGCATGAACTGCTGGCGACAGAACTTTCGAATAAGAAGATGATGCCGTTCAAGAGCCGAGTGAGAGCACGCACCTTTGAAGAGTATAACGATTGGGTTCGCCACGATGGTGAAGAGTTCTTGATGGTGATCTCTGGTGATGTGATGTTCTACTCAGAATTCTATGAGCCGGTACCCATGAGCGAAGGTGATAGCATGTATTACGACGCCAACATGGGCCATATGTTGATTTCTACTAGTACAGAAGATGCACTGATTTTGTGGGTGACTGCAAAATAAGTTAACAAAGTTAGAATTTCTTATAGTGAATGCAAACGTTTGCTTTTGTTTCTAACGTTTGCCAAAAGACGCGATATTGGTGTGAAAAGCATCAATATCGCGTTTTTGTATGCGATTGAAAATTGTTTTTAAATTGTTAAATGTCACATTTTGAGCTGTTTTAATCTTGTTAAGGGTGTAAAACTGACTCAGGCTTGTTTACTATAGTGAACACGGTTTACTCATGTTGATTGAAGTTTACTGAAGTGAATTCTTAGAAAGTGAGTCGTATAGCTTTTATACAGAAGCCTCTTTTTATATCGCTAGTAATAAAAGCCTATATAGAAGACATCACTTTTTACTATCTACTGTTTCTAACGTTAACCCATATCGTTAGAGGCGACTCTAAATAGAGATATAAGCGGCAGATTCGATTTGGAAAGCCTGCAACGCTTCATGGAGAATAAAATGACTCAAGAACACGCTAATCAAGACCTACTAAAAACACCTCTGCATGCGCTTCACGTTGAAGTCGGTGCAAAAATGGTTCCTTTTGCTGGCTACGACATGCCAGTTCAGTATCCACTAGGTGTAAAGAAAGAGCACTTACACACTCGTGACGCTGCTGGTCTTTTTGATGTTTCTCACATGGGGCAACTGCGTCTACACGGTGAAAATGCAGCCGCTGTTTTAGAATCTCTGGTTCCAGTAGATATTATCGACTTGCCTTCTGGTAAGCAGCGCTACGCGTTCTTTACTAATGAACAGGGCGGCATCATGGATGATCTTATGGTTGCTAACCTTGGCGATCACCTATTTGTTGTTGTGAACGCGGCGTGTAAAACACAAGATATCGACCACTTAACGGCTCACCTTCCTGCAGATGTAGAAATGGAAGTGATTGATGACCGCGCTCTATTAGCCCTTCAAGGCCCTAAAGCGTCTGAAGTTCTTGCTCGTTTCCAACCAAGCGTTGCAGACATGCTGTTCATGGATGTTCAAAAAGTCGATATCGACGGCGTAGAGTGCATCGTGAGCCGCAGTGGTTATACCGGTGAAGATGGCTACGAAATCTCAGTACCGAACGATCACGCTGAAGCACTTGCTCGTAAACTAACATCAGAAGCAGAAGTAGAGTGGATTGGCCTTGGTGCTCGTGACTCACTTCGTCTTGAGTGTGGCCTATGCCTATACGGTCATGACTTAGATACAACAACGACTCCAGTAGAAGCTAGCCTTCTATGGGGCATTCAAAAAGTGCGTCGTACTGACGGTGAGCGTGCTGGCGGTTTCCCAGGTGCTGATATCATCCTTGGACAAATCGCAACTAAAGACGTTCAACGCAAGCGTGTTGGTCTAGTGGGTCAAACTAAAGCGCCTGTACGTGAAGGTGCTGAACTGTTCGATGCGGAAGGAAACAAAGTAGGTGTGGTAACGAGTGGCACTGCTGGTCCTAATGCGGGTAAACCTGTTTCAATGGCATACGTACGCACTGATCTAGCGGCTATCGGTACAGAAGTATTTGCTGAAGTTCGTGGTAAGAAGCTACCAATGACAGTAGAAAAAATGCCATTCGTACCTCAACGTTACTACCGTGGCTAATCTCTTTTAAGAGAAAACACAAAGTATAACGAAAGCCTATTGTTAGCTTCTCTTTTTAGGGATGTTTAACGGTAGGCTTTTTTTTTTTGAAACGTATACAAGGCAGAATAGAACAATTGAAGTCAGGTTGTTAAATTCGTCTATAAATTGAGAGATGTGGCAATATCGTTACAAATACTTACTATAATGATGGTCAGTACGTGTTATGGTGTCTATTCATCAATTTTGTAAATAAGTAGTAGGGGTCACAAGGAGTTATCTATGAATGTGAATCATACAATGAGTCTAGTTCGTAAAGCCGTTTTAGGGCTTTTAGCGCCAATGATTTACACATCAAGTGTTATGGCGACAGAAAACTCGGTCGAAGTTTCTCCTGACGCGACTGTGACACCTTATATTGTTAATGGCAGCGATGCATCAGTTAGCGATTTCCCTTCAATGGCCAGCTTGTTCATCGATCGTATTGATTACGATGGTGTGTACTCGACAGGTGCTTATTGTGGCGCAACCATTTTAAATCCGACTCATATTCTGACTGCTGCGCACTGTATTTATGGAAATGAAGAAGGGCAGTTATTTACTACGGTTGTTCCTCAGCTTGAAGATACGTCTCAATTCCCTAATGGTAATATTCAAAAAGCACGTGTAACCGAAGTTTACTATCGCAGCGATTATTCAAATGCGTTGAGTGATCTATTGCGTAACGATGTTGCCGTTCTAAAGCTAGAAAGTGCACTTAATATCGATTCAGTTAATGACGTGGTTAAGCGACCGTCAAATGACTCTTACCGTAGTGTGGCTAATGACTTCGTCGCAGTAGGGCATGGTGATACTCGTTCTGGTTTTGATGCTACGACGATTTTACAAAGAGCACCGCTTAACTATGTAGATAATACCACGTGCGCGTCGGCTTTTTCCGATGGCTCTGCTTTAACGGATAATCAGATTTGTTTTAGAGGCGATTACAGTGCGTCCTCTGGTTTATTTGGTGGTACTTGCCAAGGTGATTCTGGCGGCCCAGTTTACTGGTTAGATGGTTCGGACTACAGACAAGTCGGTATTACCAGCTTTGGCCCTGAAACTTGTGGTGGTAGTTCTACCGTCACATCGGTATTCACAGAAATCTATGATTACAAAGATTGGATTGATAGTGTCGTAGCCGGTAATGAAACACCTAAGTTTGTCTCTACCGATGCTAAGCGCACTGCTTATGTGAATGCGCGCACTCCATCGAGTTCTGGCAGCAGTGGCGGTAGTGTTTCGTTTGGTTTGCTAGGTATGCTGATGTTGATTGCTGGTTTTAGAAAAGCAGTTAAACGCTAGAAGCTGATTACTTTGAATAAGTCGACGTTTCATCGAGTGATGACGTCGACTTTTTTGATTCTGTATTATTGAGTTTTTGATAGTGTTTATATAGCTATGTTGACGTCCGTGGTTACGTGAACACTACATTGGTCTTCCTACTGTACCTTTCGATTATTTCATCCATTTCTTTAATCGCTTTATTGATACTGAGAATACCGCCTTTCGCCACGCTTTTCTCATTAAGGTTTAACGCAGAAAAGGCCAGTTTGAGCTCTTTATCATCAAGCATCTCTGCGTGTAACAACACTTCTTTGTAGGTCAGAAGCCTGTGCTGAACTGCAATAATATCAGCACGGGTAGTGTTTGAATTCAAAGTCTGCTTGATGCAAGGAAACGCTAATTTGTAATAATTCGCAATTTCCAACTCGACGTCTTTCTTGTTCGCAATTTGCAATTTCTAATATTTCCCATCCTTGGTTAAACCAAGTTTATTCGCCTAAATACATATCACTGACCTTTGCGTTGAGGTTTATGAAACGTAAGGTTTTTTAAGGCTCGAATAATATGCCTTTGATGGCTTATGTAAACATGGGCAAGTCAATATGGTCTGCTTCTTGCTGAAATTAGGTCATAACTGTCTAGTGGAGAGAGCCCTATGTCACAAGAGCCGATAATCATGGCACTGATTGAGCGCAGGAAGCGAGCGAATTTATCACAAGAAAAGCTCGCAGCTAGTGCAGGTATGAGTTTGAAAACGTATCAGCGAATCGAACGCGGTGAAGCAGATATTAAGATGTCTCAATATCGTTCAATAACCAGAACGCTAAAAGTGACAGATTTGGATGTTGTTCTGGATATAGTAGGCGCTTCTCATGCGACGGCTGAAGATGTCGCCGCGGTCAGTCGTTTACTCACTAGTGAAGAGCGGCTGCTGTTAATTAAGCTGATTTTATCGATCAAAAAACCGAAATAGAGAGGGGACAGTGGGCGTAAACCGAGTAGAGCAGTTGTTTCATTGGTGATGGGTGCACCAAGGGGAAATGAAGCAGCTAGCTCACTCTTCCTCTAAGTTGTTTGGTATTGCTTCTTTGTTTTTTGTTCTCTAGACGCTTTCTTTGCGAGCTACGTGTAGGCTTAGTGGCTCTTCTTACTTTCTGAACTTTTGTCGCTTCTAAAATCAGTTCTTTCAGGCGTACTAACGCGTCCTCTCGGTTTTGTTCCTGCGTTCTATATTGTTGCGCTTTAATTATGATCACACCGTCTTTAGTAATTCGGCTATCTTTGAAGGCTAACAACTTTTCTTTGTAGAAATCGGGTAGAGTGGAGTGGTTGATATCGAAGCGAAGGTGTATTGCACTCGATACTTTATTGACGTTTTGGCCTCCAGCACCTTGAGCTCTGATCGCAGTTAACTGGATCTCCCAGTCTTGAATGGATACAGAGTTAGATATTTGTAACATAAACTTCCATTTTGAACGGTAATATAGCGTCATGATACTGAATATTGGTTATGGTATCAGTAACTTTCTTAAAGAGTGGTAGCAGCAATGAAAATAGATTTAACGGCATATGAGGGATTAATCTTTGATATGGACGGTACGTTGATCGACACAATGCCAGCGCATGTACAGGCATGGCAGCAGACAGCTGATGAGTTCGGCTTTCATTTTGAAGCATCTTGGTTGCATAGTTTGGGCGGTATGCCGAGCTACAAAATAGCAGGTGAAGTAAACAGTAAATACGGTTTGTCTCTCGACCCCCAGGCAGTGTCAACGTTCAAAATGGCTTCATTTGCGGCAATTGAAGAAAAGGGAGATGTTATCCCATGTACGCACTCTTTGTTGCTTGAACACATAGGTAGCAAAAAGATTGCAGTTGGTACTGGAAGCCAGCGCAAGAGTGCGGAGCAGCTTCTAGAAAAGACGAACATTCTTAGCAAGCTCGATATTCTTGTTACCGCTACAGACGTCAAAAATCATAAGCCGAACCCTGATACGTTTTTGGATGCTTGCTTTGGTATGGGATTAGAGCCAAAGCAATGTGTGGTATTTGAAGATACGGACCTTGGTAAACAAGCTGCTCACGCTGCTCAGATGGATTGCATTCTCGTGGTTGAAGGAAATAAGTTAGAGTTTCACCCTGCGCCAAACTGATAGCTATTGAACCAAGAAGGTTGCCTAGCTGACGCTTTGGAGCTAGGCGATTTCACTCATCTCTGTGTCTAAGAACAAACATACGCTATCACGGCCCGCGGCTTTCGCTTCATATAGCGCCAAGTCGGCACATTTATAGTTGAGAGCCGGATCGCTCGTTAGGTTGGTGATACCGGCACTGACGGTAACAATACTGTCTAGCTCAAGGCTAACCGCAATTCGCAGTCTATTAAGTACGTAGTCAGCTTCTTTTGTTGTGGTGTGAGGCAGAATAACCCCAAACTCTTCACCGCCAATACGCGCAACGAAGTCAGTTTCACGACACTCACGTTGCAATACTTGAGCAACGGTCTGAATCACTCGATCGCCATAGTCATGACCAAATCTATCGTTGATTCGTTTGAAGTGGTCGATATCCAAAATCGCTAAGCAAGAGTGCTCGCGGGTAGGGTAACGATTAATACGAGAACATTCGTCACGCAGCTCAAGATCAAACTTACGTCGATTCCAGCATCCCGCTAAGGCATCTTTTTCACTCAAGTTTCTAAGTTTGTTCTCAAGCTCTTTGTGTTTGCTGATATCAACAAACGATGCGACATAAAACTGAATCACACCTTTAGCGTCTTTGATGGTTTGGATGCGAAGTATTTCGGTGATTAACGACCCGTCTTTACGGCGGTTGACCACTTCACCTTCCCACATTCCTTTCTCTTTGATTACGCCCCACATTTTAATGTAGAACTCTTCATTGTATCGACCGGACGCAAACATCGATGGTTGACGACCTTTAACATCCTCTAAGTCATAGCCGCTTACGCGTGTAAATTCTTGGTTTACCTTGATAATGCGGTTATTACGGTCGGTGATTACTAAGGCAGACATACCGTTCATCGCGGCTTTTGCTAACTGGCTTTCAATACTGTTTTTCTTGTGGTTTCTGTTCCAGAGCACAAACCCTGCCGAGATCATTGAGATTAAAATCGTTAAGGTAACGATCTGTACAACAATGGCGTGGTTTTCGCGTTGATATTGGCTATTAAACTGTTGATTTTCGACGTGAAGAACCATGTAGATAGGGCCTTCAAACTGTTTGATCTTCGGGCTGATATCGGCGTGAAAATACCAGTTTTTACCATCAAAATAGCTAGAAGAGGTGTTGTCTTGTATCGCTGCCCAAAGTTTTGGGTACTGTTTGGCGTAGGTTTGTTCTGAACGCGCTTCAATTACATGGCCGAACGACTCAGAAGGGTCTGGACCCATAATGATGTGGCCCGTCTTGTTAAGGATGATTGGGACGGCAGAAGAATCACCAATCTGATAATGAAGGCGCTTATAAATCTCAAGCATATTTAGATTAGCAATGAAGTAACCAATGATGTGGTTGTTATCAGCTACTGGTGACATGATGCGAAGCGCCGGTACTAAAGGTCGAACAATTTCGCCATTTTCTACCTCTAGATCAATCCCTTTACTACTGACATCGCCAACCTTTAATTGTTTGAGCACCTCAAAATAGTTACGGGACGATTTGTCTTGAAGTTCGTTCGTGGGTACGACCTTGGCTTGACCATTTTTGTAATTAACTCTGAAGACTTCATTCCCGTCTAAATCAAGATAGCGTAATTGAGAATAGTACTTCTGACCGCGAGCCAACATAACCCAAAGATCTTGCAGTGCTTCAGTATGAACGGTCGATGGTTCGTTGATTGCACGCAGAAGTGTTTTTGATTCAGCTATAGAAGGGACTGAATCGGAGATCTGCTCAACGATGACCGCTAGCTCATGAAAGCTGTATTCGATTTGGTTTTGGCTAGATTGCTTAATGTTTAACGAGTGCTGGGCTTCTACTCTGTCTAATTCAGAGTTGATATAAAGGGCAGGGACTAATCCTAGGGCAAATACGGTGCACAGAAATTGGCCGACTAGTTTTTTTATACTTGTATTCATCACTGTCCTCAAAGAATCAGCGCAATACTATATATTTTATAGGGTTTTTAATGTGATCTTGACCCAGAACTTAAGACAAGTTTTGCATATTATCGTGGTTTTACTGCAACTTTGTGCAATTAAGCTTGATTATCGAGCAACCCATCAACAACAAAACGGTTGCTCGATATAGACTTTCGTTCCGAAAAAAGAAGCGTTTAAATCTCGATTTTTCGATATTTATCTGGATAAAGGTGTCTAACTAAGGCCAACAATATTTCCATTGCTATCAATGTCTAACGACATGAATGCTGGTTTATCTGGTAATCCAGGCATCGTCATTACATTGCCACATAGAGCGTAAATAAATCCGGCACCCGCACACAGTTTTAGCTCCCTGACAGGAACGTCAAATTGGCTTGGTGCCCCTTTGACTTGTGCTTCTGTTGAAATAGAAAGTGGTGTTTTTGCTAAGCATACAGATAACTCGTTAAAGCCGTGCTGTTTAAACTCCGCCAGTTGCTGTTTCGCTTGAGGGGATAGGGTAATGCTCGCCGCACCATAACCGATTTCCGCAACCGCCATCAGTTTCTCTTCTAAGCTTTGCTCTGCTCGATACAGTGGTTTAAATTCACTGTCACTCTGGCATGCTTTGACTACGGCATGAGCGAGTTGAGTGACACCGTCACCGCCTTTGCCAAACGCTTCACTGACTTCTACTGTTACCTTGCTATCAAATTCTGTGATCATCTGTTTCAACGTAGCGAGTTCTTGCTCTGAATCCTGTGGGAATCGGTTAATGGCAACAACAGTAGGCACGCCATATTGCTTAACGTTGTTGATGTGCCATTTTAGGTTTTCGAAACCAGCAATTAGCGCATCTTGGTCATCACTGAAGATTGAATCTGGTAGTGGATTACCAGGTCTCAAGTCATATAAGCCTGAGTTCGCCTTTAACCCACGCAATGTCGCAACAACTACCGCACAGTCGGGCTTCTTATTGGAAGCTTTGGCTTTGATATTACATGCTTTTTCGAAGCCCATATCAGAGCCAAAACCGCCTTCAGTCACCACAAAGTCACTCAGTTTTAGCGCAATCTTATCGGCAATAATTGATGAGTTGCCATGGGCGATGTTTGCGAATGGACCGGCGTGGATTAGGGTTGGAACGCCTTCAAGCGTTTGCATCAATGTCGGCTCAATGGAGTCTTTCATCGTCACTGTCATTGCACCAGCGACACCAAAGTCTTCTGCGGTTAAAGGTTGACCTTGATTATTGTAGGCAAGAACAACCCGACCAATACGTTGACGTAAGTCTTGAAGGTCATCGGCCAGTGCTAAAATAGCCATAAGCTCTGAGGCCGCTGAGATATCAAATCCGTCTTCGCGTTCATAACCGTTGACCGTTTTATCAGATTCGTTTTTACCCACCGTGATCATACGTAATGCGCGGTCATTATGATCGAGTACACGTCTCCAAACAATTCTGCTGGAATCGATATCCAAGGCTTTCAAGCCAGAGCGCGCCTCAAAAGCTTCTAAGCCTTCACGTTGTTCGTGATAGGAACGTGCATCGATCGCTGCAGAGGCAAGGTTATGAGCGGCTGTTACGGCATGAATGTCGCCAGTCAGGTGAAGGTTTAATTCGTCCATAGGCGCAACTTGAGAGTAACCACCGCCAGCCGCACCACCTTTAACACCGAATACAGGGCCCATTGAAGGCTGGCGAATACACGCCATTGCTGATTGGTTAATCTTGGCAAGCCCTTGCGCTAACCCGATGGTCGTTACTGTCTTACCTTCACCGAGTGGTGTGGGCGTAATCGCAGTCACAACAACCAGTTTTCCGTCAGGTTTCTCTGACAAGCGTTCAAGTGATTTGAGAGACACCTTCGATTTATATTGCCCTAATGGCTGGTGTTCATTGTTTTGTAGGCCAGCGTGCTTGGCAACCTCACTGATGTTTTTAAGGGGAGTAGAGCGACAAATATCGATATCAGACTGCATATTTGATCCTTATATCAGAACCGAAAGGTGGTACGTAAACGTTTGCGTGGCGATGGTACTGTATAAATTTGCTAAGTAAAGGCAAACCACAGGAATTATGTGCTGGAAGATAACAGATTTGAAGAGTCATTGCGCGAGATCAAATCTTCAATGAGCAAAATATTCGATTTGATTTTGCATTAAGTGCACACATTTACGCTGAATACAAAAAGGGCTGCATATCGCAGCCCTTTAAGATAGGAAAGGTAACTCACGTAATAAGTAACGTGGATTAACGATCCCAGTATGTTTCTTCTAAGCTATCTTCGCGTTCTGGTAATGCGCGAGAAAGGCGAGGAGAGTGCTGTGTTAATACTTCGTAACTTACACGGTTTGCGTACTTACAAATTTGAGACAGTGAAGAGTACGTTAGACACGCGTGCTCGTGTTTCTCTGAGTTTGGTACGTTAACGAAGTGGTAGCTGTTTGCTGCCATGTCGTGTAACAGAGCTGAAAGTGCGCCATCACCAGCACCGTTAGTGTTCTTAATCTCTAATGGGCCACCAAGGTATGGGCCAATGTGAGAGTACACTTTTACCGGGTTTTCACAGTCTTGTTTACGCATTGCACGGCTGAATTCATACTTGTTGAACTCAGGGATATTACCTGGCAATAGTGGAAGCGTAGTTTCGCGTTTTGCTAGCTCGTCTGTGTAACCTGCCATGTAAAGGCCGATTGGACCAGCAGTACACAGTACTAGGTCAACCCACTCTAAAGCTTTGTTCGCTGCAAGAAGTGGATCTTTTTCGCCTGTTAACGCTTCACCTTCGTCTTCATTCATCGCAACGATGGTCACGTTCTCTTTCAGATATTCTTGCCAC
Organism: Vibrio sp. 99K-1; assembly: GCF_013114585.1. NCBI lineage: Bacteria > Pseudomonadati > Pseudomonadota > Gammaproteobacteria > Vibrionales > Vibrionaceae > Vibrio > Vibrio sp. 99K-1. The sequence continues at coordinate 158,166 of NZ_VTXF01000009.1, read as the reverse complement.
CATTCAGCATTACCTTCGATCACGTACTTTGTACCGAGTGTAAGAACAACTGGCACGTTATGCGCTTTTGCATACTCAATCGCTTTTTGTACCGCTTTTGGCATTGGATCTTCAGGATTACCACGCATTAGGTATGAAGACACGACAAGCGCTGATGCTTTCTCGAAGACTTTCTCAGGAATGCTTTCAGGAAGAAGCTGGTTCATGTGTCCTTCGTTGATAGCAAACGTACGCTCACCATCTTCGGTGATTAGCGTGTAACAACGACCAATCGGACCATCAACAGTTTGTAGGTGGTTTAGGTTCATACGAGAAGAAGTGCGGCATAGGTAACGGTAACCAAATGAGCCAACCTCAATTTTCTTAGACATTACGCCAAGCAGCACAGATTTGCTGTCTGCAAGTACGGAATAGTTGTGGAGTGTGTTGCCGATAGTATCGCCTGGGTATTGATGCGTGATCAAACCGCGCTCTACAAGCTCTTCATACAGCGCATCGGCTTTACTTTCTTCCAATACAAGTGAGTGACCTTTACTCAGCTCATATTTATCTAGGAACGCGCTGTCAACACGGGCTTCGATATCAACAATCGTTTGACCGACACCAACGATCGTTGCGCGGTGCAGTTTAGGTGTTTGTTGAATTTGGTTGACCAACGGATCACGTGCGTGAGTTGGAAAGTAATGCTTAGATTTACGCTGTCCAGGAAACTTCATATGAAAAATACAGTGAAAAAATTTTGCCGCATGATATCACATTTTGTTTCTGTTTCTTTCATTTTTATTACATTTTGAATCACCTGCACAATGTCTGTACAGGTGATTCGTATTGATTATTCTGTTGGTACTAGTGTCGCAGGATCAACATAAGCCTCTGTGCCCCATAGAGGAACGGTAGACAAGCTATGTTTGAAGCTACCTTCAGTCTCTTTCGTTGTGTAAGACAAGTAGAGTAGAGATTGATTCTCAGCGTCGTAGATACGGCGAACTTTCATGGTCTTGAAGAAGATACTTTTCGACTGTTTGAACACCACTTCACCTGATTTACTCTTATCAATCTTCGCTATCATTCCAGGCGTGATTTCACCCGTTTGGCGGCAAGAAATAGAGCTGTCACTTGGATCAGAAAGGCTGAGGTTTGCCTCGATGGAAGCGATGTGACAAGTCACTCCTGGAATTTTGTCATCGTCTAAAGATGACATCTTAATGTCCTTCATTGTGAAGAAACCTAAAGATACGTCGCCAACCTCGTTGTCCGAACAGCCTGCTAACATTGTCATGATACCGGCTGCTATTAAGGCTTTTTTCATAAGAAGTCCTTTTTATTTGTATAGTTCTGTTTACTATAAGGAAAATTGAAAGCTTGAATACGAGTGTAGAGCTTTTCGCTAAGTTCTTAAAGGATGTTGTTGGATAATGAAAAATATGAAGCATTTAAAGTACTTGTTGGCCTTGGTGATGCTCTGTATGCTCTCTGCATGTAGCTCGGCGCCTCAGCCGACCGTATGTCTTCCAAATAACTGCGATATTTGGGGATACTAACTGTAGGTACTAAAAGAATGAATAACGAAATACCTGAAATAGCATTAAAGAAAAATCAATGGTTATTTAGCCAACTCGACATTGCATACCCCGCAAAAGAGAGCCTTCTAGGTTTAGATATCTATAAAAAACAACTTTCCCAAAAAACTTACCAACTCCTTCCGCAAGCTCAAACTCCCTCACACATCGATGAATTGCACAAAGTTGATTTTCACAAACTCACGGTGCTTTTCTCGCTCAACCAAGCTAGTGCGTATCAAGATGAAGCCGAAAGGGCCAATATCTTGGAGTTCCTGAGCCAAATCATGTTGTCAGATGAGCATGACTTATATGTCGGCACTAAAAACGGTGACGTAGTGGCGAGTGCGATTGTGACCGTCAGTGAAGATGAAGTGTTAATATCGGATATTGTTAACCAAGACGATCAAAATATTGTCGGGTTTGCTAAACAGTTACATGATTTTTGGGCACAAGATCAAGGTTCTTTCGATAAAGTATGGTTCGAGAACTAAAGATCCTTTGAGAAAGCGTTAATCTGAGTACAATACACCGTCTTTTAAAAAGGGTTCGGTATGTACAAGCTATTGATCTCAATCGCTGTATTGTGTGTTAGCGCTTTTTCTCCTGTGATTTATGCTAATGACTGGGATGTTAAACAAATCCTAGTTCTTCACTCCTACGAACCTTCCTACCAATGGACCGCGGATTTCCAAAAGGGCATCGATAGTGCGTTTAAGCAATCTCAAAGCGAAGTTAAGCTCTCTATTGAGCACCTAGATACCAAGCGTATCCACAGCCAACAATACTATGACTCTCTAGTCGAATACTTCGAAGCCAAATATTCAGATTATGAATTTGAGGGGGTTATTGTGACAGATGATAACGCTGCCAACTTCCTTGAATCATTGAGTTCTATTATTGACCGTTCGACGCCAGTAGTGGCAGTCGGTATCAATGATCTCAGCACCGACATGTATGCGGTGAGTGATAAAGCGACCGTGCTTTATGAGAATGATCATATTGATATTAATATCGAGCTTATCTCTCAACTACGCCCTAATATCAAGAACTTATACTTTGTAAATGATTACAGTGTCACGTCTCAGCTGATCCGTAAAGAAGTTCATAAAGTCATGGCGGGCTTCCCACAAATCAATTTAGTTGAAATCAATAATCAAACACTGGAGCAGGCCAGCCAATACCTGAAAAACATTTCTCCTGACGATGCCGTGCTAATCAGCCACTACAATACAGAGCTAACCCAAGGTGTTTACCACTCTTATACGGAAATTGCTGAGACGCTATCTAAGGCGAGTGCAGCGCCCGTATTCGCTCTTTGGCAGTTTTATATTTTAGGGGACGTTCTAGGTGGCTATGTGAACCACTCACAAAGCATGGGGGAACAGGCTGTCGATGCTCTCGACAAATATGTACCACTGGGTTTTAAAAGCTCTTTGGTCCCAGGTGATAACGTACGTTTCGTTTTCAACTACGACGCGATTCGGAAATACGGTTTAAGCGAAAGCGCGTTGCCTGAAGAGTCCGTGATTATCGTGATGCAATTCATCACTTTACGCCAAAAGAAAGAGCTAGCGAAAAAGAACAAACGCATTCTGTCTCTGCAAAAGCAAACTTTGAATGTCCAAAAAGAGATGATTCATGTACTAGGTGAGGCCATTGAGACACGTTCAGGCGAGACAGGCAATCATGTTAAACGCGTGGCTAAGTTGTCAGCATTGTTAGCCAAGCACAGCGGTTTGAGTCACCGCGAAGTCGAGATGATAGAGATCATCAGCCCAATGCACGATGTCGGTAAGATCTCGGTTCCAGAGTCTATTCTCGACAAACCGGGTAAGCTAACCGAGCAAGAGTGGGAGGTAATGAAGCTTCACACCACAGCGGGTTACAATTTGCTGAAGAGCGGTTCAGGTGATATTACTAACCTAGCGGCGATTATTGCCAATGAACACCATGAACGTTGGGACGGCGCCGGTTATCCAAATGGTAAGTCGGGTGAAGAAATCCACTTGTTTGCTCGTATTACTGCGGTCGCGGATGTATTTGATGCATTGCTGAGCGCCCGTTGTTACAAAGAGCCATGGTCTTTAGATATGGTTGTAGACTTATTTGAGCGAGAATGCGGCTATCAGTTTGATCCTAACCTGACTCAGTTACTTCTGAAGCATTTACCAGAGTTTGTCGCGATACGAGATGCCTATCCTGACACCGCAGCTTTTGAATATACCTTGACGATAGAAGATAAATCCAAAGTCGAAGCAGAGTCGGCAGTCAGTTAATACTTCGTACAACGATTTTTGTATTCTAAGATTTATATTTTCTCCTATTAACTTCAGTTATTTGTAAAGCTTTCAGGCATTGATACTGTGAGCCTGCTGATAATTTGATGAAAACTGTTGCTTATGGCGACTCAGAAGGTGATCTGCTGCATATTTTGCGAAGAGAAATAAGCATGCATCCGTAAACTGTTACCTCAGTCATCCCTCACTTTGAAAGAACCCTATAGGATAAAACTTGGATTGAATCTGAGTGAGAGAACTATGCGGTTAGAACAGACTAAATGTGTGATATTTGATTGCGATGGCACGCTTATCGACAGTGAAAAGCTGTGCTGCCAAGCCTTAGTCAATGTCTTCAGCGAATTTGGGGCCAACTTAAACCTCAACGACTGCTACGCTCACTTTCAAGGCGGGAAGCTAGCAGATATTTTAATGGACACGCAGGCTCGTCTTGGTCTATCCATCTCTATTGATACACTCGAACCTTTATATCGCACTGAATTAGAAGCCTTGTTCCAACGTCACTTGAAGCCGATGGATGGTGCTATCGAACTGATTGAATTCCTCAAACATCAAGACATCGAATTTTGTATTGCTTCTAATGCGCCGAAATCTAGAGTTGAATCTTCTCTCGCAATGACAGGTATGCTTGATGACTTTAAAGGGAAAGTGTTTTCGGCGTTTGATGCAAACAGCTGGAAACCAGAGCCAGACTTGATCATGTATACCGCAATGAATATGGGTTTTTTACCTAATGAGTGTATTTATGTTGACGATACCTTGAAAGGTATTGAAGCAGGTGTAAGAGCGGGTATTCAGTCGTTCAGATTAAGACCGAATGTAGATGAGACATTAAGTGATGACCCAAAAGCCGACACAGCAGAGCTGGCGGCTCAGGATATCTATAGTTTGGAAGAAATTTCCGTTTGGATTAATGGCAAGCACTGCTCAAGTGGTGATAAACCGAGCTCTGCAGCTTTGGTGAGTTAGCGCCCAATTGAAGGCTGAGTACTTTACTAAATTGTTTTGTGTGAAATCCGCAGGATGCGCAAGTAAACTTCTCTCCACTTTCCGAGAGTAGATATTCGTCATGTTGGCATAAAGGGCATGTCACGTCTTCGATGTTTGGTGCTTCTGTTTTATTCATTATGTGTCACCTGCAGCAAGAGGGTAAGCGAAAAAAGACCCGTATAGCTAGATTACTCCTAAGCTCGTTTATTAGACAGTTTTGCTCCCTTATATTCTCTCCTTTGCGACTTGCTTCATGGTAATGATAATCTCATCGTTAGTACCCATGGTAAATGTAATGACATTGGTGGATTTTATTAAAAAAGGACTCATAGCGAGTCCTTTTTAGTTTGCTTTCAATTTTTTCTAGTTCAGAAGCTGGCGATTATTATTTTCCAGCGCCATGACGCTCATCTTCGTTAGGTTAAGTGCGATATCTCGCTAAAGTCTGAGATAGGGTAATCGATGCGTCCGTTAGCTTTGATACACCGTTCGATGAGTTTTGAGCGACTTCTTTTATTACATCGGATTGACTGCGAATGTCATTGAGCTCTGCGGCGATGGTATTCGCTACGTTACTTTGCTCATCAGCAGATGTGGCGATTTGAATACTCATGTCCATTAGCGCTTGTGCGGAATCAGCAATTGAGTTTACGTCGTCGCCGATGTTTGAAATCAACTGGCTACTGGTCTGCGCTTGATCGACGGTTTGCTCGGTAATCTTTGCAATGTTTTGGCTTTCTTGTTGCAAACGCTCAATCATAGCTTGGATCTCTACCGTTGCGGATTGAGTTCGGCTAGCCAGCGTTCGTACTTCATCAGCAACCACCGCGAAACCACGTCCTTGTTCGCCCGCACGAGCTGCTTCAATGGCCGCGTTCAATGCGAGTAGGTTTGTCTGCTCTGAGATAGCATTGATCGTGGTTATCACTTCGTTTATTTGACTGGTATTCACATTCAAGCTGGTCACAGAAGAAGAGGTTTGCTCGATCAAAGAAGACAGGGTAGTTATTTCTGAAATTGCTTGTTGTACCTTCGCGTGGCTGTCGTTAATTTGTTGTGCGTCTTGCTCCGTCTGCTCGGTCGAACGTGCTGAAATGTTAGATACTTCGTTTGCAGAAGCTGTCATCTGGTCCATTGCTGTTGCAACAGAGTCTAGCGAAGCGTTTTGACTCATAATTTGTGTCTCGCTGCGCTTCATCTCAGTTTCAAAAGAAGAAGAGGTTTCGCTAAGCGTTGCGGCGCTTTGGTTAACGTTGTTTACCAGTTCGGTCAGAGTATCCATTGATCGGTCAAGTGCGCAGCCAATCGTTCCAAACTCATCACGTCCTGGGTGGAAGCCGAGTCGAGAGGTTAAATCGCCATCTCCAATCTTTTGAGTTGTTGTATAAAGTACCCAAAGTGCACCACCTAAGAAAGTGGCAACCCAGTAGCAGAAAAGACCGAAAGGGACACACCATAAAAAGCTGAGTAATAAAGTGTACAGTGCTTGCTGTTTTTGGTCTTGAGTATCGTAATTAGGAAGGGTAAGTGAATAGTATTTACCATCGGTACCGATTGCCGTTGCCGTAACAACGCCTTTGTCTGAAATCGTTGTAGCGTGAGGGTTTGATTGTTGGGTAACGCCATTTACGCTAGTCGGGATATCTGAGGCTGACAAAATGCCTTGTAATTGGTATTCGGCTTGTTGTTTTGCACTAGTGTCAATTTGCTCCATTTTATTGACATAGTTGAGGCCAGATAAGCTTGCTACTGCAGCGAAAAAGATTAAGAAAATAACCCAAAACTTATCGTTGATAGACATTTTGATAAACAGCTTGTCTATCGTTCGAAATTGTACTTCTTTCATAAAAACTCCACGGTAAATCCTTTACCGTGGACTCTAAATAACCGACCTCAATAAAAATGTGATGTAAGCCGAGTAATTGTGAAAACTAATGATATGGATATGTCATTAATGAGATCTCGATCAATTATATCATTCGCGTAACCCGTTATTAGCCCAGTGAAGGTAATAACCCTACTGATATAAGGATTTGAATCGCAATAATAAATACACCAATACTCCCTGCTAAAAACAACGCCTTGCTTCCACCTAGCACTTGGTAGGCTGCAGCGGTGTCTTGAGTGTTGATCGTGAAATCTGTGTAACGTACTTTATAGACCATCACGGTAGGCAACAGAATCGCTAGCACTGAGAGTGCAATTGCTGCATAGCCTAACGCCATGATAAAGCCTTGCGGGTAGAACAGTGCAAAGCCAAGTGGAGGCAAGAAAGTGATAATCGCAGTCTTAACACGTTTTGCACTACCTAGCTTATTGCTTAATGAGTCGCCCATAAATTCAAATAGACCCAAGCTCACACCGATAAATGAAGTGAGAAGAGCGAGGTCGGCAAATACGCCTACGATGACGCTAAGGTTTGATTGGTGCACCGTTTGCGACAACGAAACCAATAGGGCACCTAGACTAGTGTCAGAAAGTAATTGTTCTTGGCTTACAACGCCTAAAGTAACGCCTTGCCAGAAAATGTAGATAACTAAAGGCAAAGCAGAGCCGATGATCATTACTTTACGTAGCGAGCGTACATCGCCATCTAGGTATCTTACGATAGAAGGGATACTGCCGTGGAAGCCGAAAGACGTGAACACGACAGGAATAGCTGCAACGATCAGGCCTTGCTGTAAAGGCATGCTCAATAGGTATTGAGAAGTGATGTTTGGTGCTAGGAAGCTAAGTACCAGAACCATAGCGATCAGTTTCAAACCAAATAAAACGCGGTTTACTTTATCAACACTGTGTGTGCCAATGGTTACAACGCCCGCTACTAGCAGTGTGAAGAGTAAAGTCGTGACTTGACCGTTCAGTTCAATACCCGCTATATCTGAAATACGCTGATTAAACTGTGCACCACCGCCCGCGATGTAAGCTGCGCATAGAGCATAAAACAGGAACATAACCGCGAAGCTCGCAATCCATTTCCCCTTAGTACCTAAAATCGTGTGAGCCAGTGTGTGTAGGGTCGCGTCGGACTCCACGAATTGGTGAAGCTCAACCATTAATAATGCTGTAAACGCCATTAATGCCCACAAACCAAGCATCAAGAAAAGTGAAGTTGAAAAGCCAATGCCTGCAGAAGCAAGAGGAAGAGCGAGCATGCCAGCACCAATCGTTGTGCCTGCAATGATCAAAGTACTACCGAAAACCTTTGATTTATTCATTGTATATAATTCTTTACGTTAGAGTGTGTTTTCATTGTAATTCTTCTAGCTTAAGCGCATAAACCCAAAGAATATCTCGATTTTGAAGTATTCTGATTGAGTTTAATTCCAAATGCAACATCTAATGTAATTAAAAATATCCAGTGTAAATTTGTGTTTACATTAATTTTGGGTCTAGGCACTTAAAAGGGTGAAGCAAACGTTTGACCATGATCTGCTTCAAAATTTATAGAGTAATTTGTTGTACTTGGTGTAAGGTGGCAGTACATATGTCGTTCGCGTATACCCCTTTAGCGTAGATAAGCGCTGATGATCGCGAGTAGCTTCAAGCTATAAATATGGAATGGGTAGAGTAGAGTGCGTTCATCAAAGTGACATAATATAAGTCCAAGATGGTGCACTAGTTAATTGGACAACACGTCCACACCAAGGAATAGAGGGGGCACAATGAGTGACCAATCTTATAATGACGAAAGTCTTGAGCTGTTAGATGCTATGGAAATTGGCATTGATTTATCTGACTACGAACAGACAGTTAAACAGTTAGCAGAAGAGCTTTTTACATCTTCTAACTAACGTTTCATTTCAATTCTTATACTGAGCAAATCTGATTCGCTCACTCGTCATACCAAAAGCTATCCTCATTAAAGTTCGCGAAGATAAACAAGTACGTTTACCATGTTACTTAGTTCTCGACACTTTAATGAGGTTCAATGAACTTTCTCGCACACCTTCATATCGCCAAACACTGTAAGAGCAACCTAGCAGGAAACTTGTTAGGTGATTTTGTGAAAGGCGACCCAAATAAACACTATTCAGATTCGCTGTCCGACGGAATTCGACTTCATCGCTTTGTAGACAGTTATACAGATAGGCACGAGGTTTCTCGTTCTGCTAAATCACTCTTTTCAAATCAAACGAAACGCTTTGCGCCTATTGCACTCGATGTATTCTGGGACCACTGCTTAGCTAATCATTGGGCTCAGTTCTCGACACAATCACTTGACCATTTTTGCTCCGACAGCCATCAGCAGATCTTTGAAAACCAAGAGCCACATTGGCCTGAGCACTTCATTACTGTTCACCAAAAAATGGCTGAGCAGAGGTGGTTAGAGAGCTATCAAGAGATGTCATCCATAGAAATGGTGTTACAACGAATGGCGTTGAGAAGGCCAAAGCTCGGTCTGCTTAAAGCGTGCTATGCTGACTTAGAAAGTCACTATGATACGTTGCAGTGTCACTTTAATGAGCTTTATCCCATGGTTTTGAAGGAAGCAAACGAGTTTAATGCACTCCAATTACAGAAAAATCAAAAGGAAAGGTAAACAGCGTAATGCAGGTTTGCTACAATCCGCGCCTATTTAATCTTTAAGCATCATACTATGTCTGAATCTACGAAATCTTTTAACCAACTAGGATTGTCTGAGCATCTACTTGCTACGCTATCAGAGCTTGATTTTAAGGCTCCAACCAGTGTTCAAGAACAAGCGATTCCTTTGGTATTAGAGGGCAAAGATGTGCTGGCTGGTGCTCAAACGGGTACGGGTAAAACAGCGGCTTTTGGCTTGCCAATTATTCAAAGATTACTCGCAACCAAAGATAACGTTATTCCAAACCCTAAGTTAGTTCGTGCTCTGGTTTTAGTGCCAACGCGTGAGCTTGCACAACAGGTATTTGATAACGTAACTAGCTACGCAAAGGGCACAGACCTTAAAGTGGTAGTGGCTTATGGTGGAGTGAGCATGAAGGTCCAAACCGATAACCTACGTGCAGGTGCCGATATCTTAGTTGCGACTCCGGGTCGTTTGATAGACCACATGTTCACTAAGAACATCATGTTGAGCCAAACAGAAGTATTGGTATTAGATGAAGCTGACCGCATGCTAGACATGGGTTTCATGCCAGATATCAAACGTATTCTTTCGCGTATGAATGAAGTGCGACAAACTCTGTTTTTCTCGGCAACGTTCGACAACAAAATCAAAGCCATTGCGCACCGCATGATGCAGTCACCAAGTGAAATTCAAGTGACACCAACCAATAGCACTGCTGAGACGGTTAAACAGATGGTTTACCCAGTCGATAAGAAGCGCAAAAGCGAATTACTAGCGTACTTAATTGGTTCAAATAACTGGCAACAGGTATTGGTGTTTACTAAGACGAAGCAGGGCACAGATGCTTTGGTTAAAGAGCTTAAATTGGATGGGATTAAAGCGGCATCAATCAATGGGGATAAAAGCCAAGGTGCTCGCCAAAAAGCCCTCGACGATTTTAAATCAGGTAAAGTAAGAGCACTTATCGCAACCGATGTTGCTGCCCGTGGCATCGATATTCAGCAGCTTGAACAAGTGGTGAACTACGATATGCCTTACAAAGCGGAAGACTATGTGCACCGTATTGGTCGTACAGGCCGCGCGGGGAATAGTGGCCTTGCAATTTCTCTTATGAGCCACGATGAAGCGTACTTGCTGGGCGCAATTGAGCGACTACTCGATACACGTCTACCTCAAGAGTGGCTAAAGGGCTTTGAACCTAGCCCCGAGCAAGATGTGTCACCTGAGCGAGGTGGTCGTAGTAAAAGCCGTTCAGCAGAAAAGCGTAAAATGAAAGCAAAGCTCAAGATTCACCAAAATCGCGGTAAGGCTCGCCGATAACCGGGCTTTCTGAACCTTTCCAATAAAAACGCGCCGTTACATGAATGATGTAACGGCGCATTTTTTTATCGTTCAAATTATTTTTGCCTGGAATTGATGTCAGTCGTGGTTGTGTTCTGGGTTACATTTCCACTCGCACGGCACTTCATAAATTAATTCTTCTAGAGTGCTCGGGTTAAGTACCCATTCTTCTTCAATAGCAAATTGATTAACCATTTGTTTATTGAACATCTGCCAGTGTTTCATTAGCGCTTCTTCAGCCGTTGCCTCCATATCACCTTCGTTCCAGGTACTTTCCATGAAGGGAGTTAGGCAAACTGCGCCGTTCGCGAACATAATCATTTGCCATTTAATTTCATAAATATTGACGGCTTTTTCCGGATTCGCTTTGTTGTATTGGTCTGCAAGCATGTTTATCTCATACTCAAGATCGCCCACATTATCGATAAAGTAGTCAACGAGGTTGTCTTCTTGACGTACAGAATCTGAGAGAAGCTGCATTGGTCTTCGAGAATGGATCATGTTAGTAAACAGACGCATGGCAAACAAATAGATCGAAATATTCGGTGCAACACCTTTTGGCAATTCCTGCATGATTTTACTGATGTAAGATTGAAAATACACATGTAAACAATCACTTATTGCGTGCCATATCTTTTCTTTACTACCGAAATGGTGGCGAATGAGGCTATGAGATACACCAGCTTTTTCGCTGATATTACGCAACGAAACACGTTCGTAACCAGAGTCACAGAACATCTCTGCAGCCACAGTCATTATTTGAAATCGAGTTTCTTCAGCGTCTTTTGCGCTTCTTCTACCTTGCTTCTTTTCAGTCATCTTCATTTCACACATTTATCCGATTACGACATTCTACACTGTTTTTACTGAAATAAAAAATACTGCACAGGTGGAAAGTAAAGCTTGTGAATCTGCAGTTTTTTAATATACTGCACACCTGTGTAGTAAATCATAATAATTAAATGGAGACGCAACATGCAATCCAAGGTGTCTATTCACGCCAAAACAAGTAAGCAGGTAGGTGCAGTGATCGCCGCGCTGTTACTCGCAGGCTCTTTGGCTGGGTGTAACAAGGTTCAGTCAGAAGAAAATGTACAGGTGATTAAGCCCGTAAAGTTATTTGAGATCCCCCAACAGACGGATGTTGATCTTGATAGCTTTATCGCAAAGGTCGACGCGACAGATCGTGCTGCGTTGTCATTCCAAGTGGGTGGCGATATCGAAGTTTTCGATGTTCGTATGGGACAAGAAGTTAAGAAAGGCCAAGTTTTAGCCGTGTTAGATGCAACGGATTACCGAATTGCGGTTGATGCTGCACAAGCGAAATTTGACCTTGCGAACAGTCAATACAAGCAGGTTTCGGAGTTGTACTCGAAAAAGCTTGTGAGTACCGATTATTACGACCAAGCCCTTAACACTTTTACTGCCGCTGAAGTTGAATTGGACCAAGCAAAAACAAACCTTGGCTACACGACATTAGTTGCTCCTTTCGATGGCGTGGTATCGATGGTATTTGGTAAGCAATATCAGCTAATTGCGGAGAAACAGCCAGTTCTAAACATTTTGAACAACGGCGAAATGGATGTGACGTTCTCTATTCCAGTTTCAAAACTCGAAGACCGTTCGATTCAAGATCTAACAAGCTCAAACATGTGGGTTGTGATGGATAGCCACCGCGGCATTCGTATCCCAACTCGCTTTAAAGAGATATCAACTCAGCCCGACGAAGATACCAACAGCTACCAAGCGGTTGTGTCCATCGAAAAGCCTCAAGATATCAACCTGCTTTCAGGAATGACAGCGCAAGTGGAAGTACAGAAAAACCGATCGGACTACGGTATCGGTATTGTTGATTCAGCTTGGTTGAGCAAAGACACGGACCATGGTGAGTTGTGGCGCTACAACCCAGATTCGCAATTGATTTCTAAGGTACAAGTCACTCTGAATAAACAAGGTAATGTGATTGATGGTCTGTCTTCGGGCGACTTAATCGTAGAAGCAGGTGTCGATGTTTTATCTGAAGGACAACAAGTAAAAGCATGGCTACGTGAGGGTGGTATTTAATGAACCTTTCTAAATTATCAGTGGTTGTTGCATCAGCGTTGTTACTTCAGGCCTGTAATAATGAAATCCAACATCGCGAACAGCCGCCTTTGTTGGTGTCAACTTTTGAAGTCGGCGCACCATTGACCGATCAGTATAGAAGCTTTAACGGTCAGGTTATGCCTGCAGAACTCACACCATTGTCATTTAAGCTGGCTGGTGAAATTCAACAAGTAACCGTAGAGGCGGGGGACGCAGTAGAAAAAGGGCAGCTGCTCGCAACGTTAGATAATGCTACTTACGTTCAAGACCTTACTGACGCAAAGTCCCAGTTCGAGCTAGCCAGTAAACAACTCGCACGTGGTACTGAGATGTTTGGCAGCAAAATGTTGTCGCAATCTGAACACGATCAATTGACGGCTAATTACAAGCTTGCGTCGGCAAATTTAGCAGCAGCGGAGCGTAAGCTCAGTTACACCAAATTGCTCGCACCATTTTCAGGTACGGTTTCCACGGTAGACAAGGAACGCTTTGAAAACGCGACTCCAGGAGAAACGCTACTTAGCTTGTATCAGAACGATAAAGTTTACGTGCGTATTCAAGTATCGGATTCGATCTTAGCATCGATTAGCCCAGACATGCGTTCCAGCAGCTACCGTCCACAAGCAACCTTCGGTGGACACTCTGGCCAATACCCTCTGACTTACCTAGAACACACAAGCGAACTGCACCCGCAATCTCGCACTTATGAGTTTTGGATGCAGATGCAACAACCTGAAAATGAAATTCTGCCGGGTACGAGCGTGACCGTGAATGTCGATATGGCAAAGGCTGGCTTGAGCGATGTTCAGGGCTACCAATTACCTATGACGACGCTAGAAGCGGGCTCCGAAGCGAATCAATTTTACGTTTGGAAAATGGAAGACGGCCAAGCGTTCAAGAGCGAAGTTGAAGTCGAAAAGGTTAGCGGCCACGGCGCACTCATTGCTCATGGTATCGAACAAGGTGACGTACTCGTAAATTCAAATCTAAGAAAACTCCGTGACGGAATCAAATTGTCAGGAAAAGCAGAATGAACATCGCAGAATATTCAATAAAGAACAAAGTAATTAGCTGGCTGTTTCTAGTCATTTTAGCCATTGGCGGTGTCACTTCTTTTGGTAATCTATCCCGTTTAGAAGACCCAGCTTTTACCATTAAAGATGCCATGATTATTTCAACTTACCCTGGCGCTACATCAATGGAAGTTGAAGAGGAACTGACGTATCCACTTGAGAAAGAGATACGACAGTTGCCTTATATCGATAAGATCACATCGACCTCATCGAATGGTATGTCTCAAATTATGGTCAGCATGAAGATGGACTACGGTCCCGACGAGCTGCCCCAGATCTGGGATGAAATGCGCCGAAAGATAAACGATCTACAGCCAACTCTGCCAAGTGGTGTTAATTCCGTTCAGATTATCGATGATTTTGGTGACGTATTCGGTGTGATGATCATGCTGACCGGTGATGGCTATGACTACGTTGAGCTTAAACAGTACGCCGATTACCTAACGCGTGAAATCGAACTGGTCGACGGTGTCGGTAAAGTAAGTATTGCCGGTGACCAACAAGAACAACTGTTTGTCGAGATGTCACTGGAACGTTTAGCCGCATTGAACCTAGATATGTCGACGGTTACGTCACTGTTAGCACAACAAAACAGTGTGGTATCTGCAGGTGAGGTGATGCTGAATGGTCAAAGTCTAACAATCAAGCCAAACGGCACATTGAGCACGGTTGAAGAACTAGAAAACCTGATCATTCATGGTCGCGATACAGGTAATCTGATTCGATTGAAAGACGTTGCCGAAGTGACTCGCGGTATTCAAGAAAAATCAGGCAATGTATTAACGTATAACGGTAAGCCTGCAATTAATTTAGGTATAGCGTTTTCTTCAGGCGTAAACGTGGTTGAGATTGGTAAAGCACTCGATGCTGAACTTGATCGCCTAGAAAGCATTAAACCAGCAGGTGTAGAACTGAACTACTTCTACAACCAAGCGCAAGAAGTCGATAAATCAGTGGCTGACTTCTTAATCAGCCTAGTTGAAGCGGTAGCGATCGTTATCATTGTACTGTTGTTTGCGATGGGATTACGCAGTGGTTTGATCATCGGTTTAGTTCTTCTGTTGACGGTATTCGGTACTTTCATCTTGATGGACTACAACAACGTGGAATTGCACCGTATCTCACTGGGTGCACTGATAATCGCGTTGGGTATGCTGGTGGACAATGCGATTGTCGTCGTTGAAGGTATTCTGGTTGGCTTGAAGAAAGGTAAGACTAAACTTCAAGCAGCGAAAGACATCGTGACACAAACACAATGGCCATTATTGGGCGCGACCATTATCGCTATTACAGCCTTCGCACCGATTGGTTTGTCGAAAGACGCGACAGGCGAGTTCATGGGCTCACTGTTTTGGGTGTTGTGTTTCTCATTATTCTTAAGTTGGGTTACGGCACTCACGTTGACTCCGTTCCTTGCAGAAATGATGCTGAAAGAAGAAGACAAGGTCGATGAGAACGAAGATCCATACAAAGGTATTCTGTTTGTTGTATTCGGCGCGTCTCTGAAATTCGCACTGCGCTTCCGATGGTTAACCGTGGTGAGCATGGTTGCTCTGCTGGCTGCATCAATTGTTGGTTTCGGTATGGTGAAGCAACAGTTCTTCCCACCATCAAACACGCCAATGTTTTACGTCGACATGTGGATGCCAGAAGGTACCGATGTTCGTGAAACCATCAAGCAGACTGAAAAAGTGGAAAGTTACATTCGTCAACAAGACGACGTGGAGTTTGTAACGACAACGGTTGGGCAGGGCATGCAACGTTTCGCTCTGACATACCAACCAGAAAAGAGCTACGAAGCGTACGCCCAGTTGCAAGTAAGAACCACTGACCGTGACACCATGTTTAAAGTTCTAGAAGGACTAGACAAAGACTTGGCCAATAGATTTGAACAACCTACGTTCCAATTTAAACTGATTGAGTTTGGTCCATCACCAGCATCTAAAATCGAAGCGCGTATAAGCGGCGCTGATCCACAAACACTTCGTAATATCGCGGTACAAGTGGAAGACATCTTGTTAGCTGACCCTGGTTCTCGAAACGTTCGTCACGATTGGCGTGAACGCACTAAAGAGCTGGTACCGCTGTTCAACGAATCTAAGGCTCGTCGCCTAGGCATTTCAAAAACTGATCTGTCCGAGACGTTACAGATGGCGTTTGGTGGTTACAACATCGGCCTACTGCGTGATGGTACGCATATGTTACCTATCGTGGCACGTTTACCGGAAGAAGAGCGTTTTGATTTCGAATCGCTAAACAATGTGAAGATTTGGAGCCCGTCGCTACAAACCTACATTCCAGTTGAACAAGTAATTGATGGTGTAGAGCTTCAATGGTCTGAACCACTGATTCAGCGTCGTGATAGAAAACGCACGCTAACGGTATTGGCTGACCATGATGTACTGGGTGATGAAACACCAGCAAGTTTGTTTGCTCGTGTGAAACCAAAGGTTGAAGCATTAGATTTGCCAGAAGGCTACAGCATAAGCTGGGGTGGTGAATACGAAAGCTCTAAAGATGCACAAGAGTCTCTGTTTGGTTCATTGCCAATGGGCTACTTATTGATGTTTATCATCACTATGCTTCTATTCAATTCGGTACGTAAGCCGCTTGTGATTTGGTTTACGGTTCCACTGTCTATCATTGGCGTATCAATTGGTTTGTTAGGTACTAATATGCCATTTAGCTTCACGGCGTTCTTAGGCTTACTTAGCTTAAGCGGCATGATTCTGAAGAACGGTATCGTACTGCTTGACCAGATCAACAGTGAACTTGCGACAGGTAAAGATCCTTACTTAGCGGTTGTAGATAGTGCGATCAGTCGTGTACGACCGGTGTCTATGGCAGCACTAACGACTATCTTGGGTATGATTCCCTTGGTATTCGATGCATTTTTCGGCTCGATGGCGATAACCATCATGGCAGGCTTAGGCTTTGCTACAGTACTAACGCTAATAGTAGTACCTGTGATGTTCGCTATCCTATATAGAATCAAACCGTCCACTGCGGGTTATTAGGGATTGATATAAAACAGATTCTTTTAAGCCAGCCCAGTCATTGTTGACTGGGCTTTTTTGTATCTAATTGCTTTGTGAACATGCTCAAGTCAGATCAAACCTGAGTCAAAGACGAGCATGAAGTCGTAATGGGGTTCAATCAGTATTGAGTAGAGCGAAAAAAGGAAGAGGGGAATTACATTGCAAGTAGTAAGTCGAGTTCAATCGGTTGTGGCATCGCTAAATGGTAGCCCTGGAACATATCGAATCCTAACGCCTGCATACGTTCTAGCTGCTGTTGAGTTTCAATACCTTCAATCACCGTTTTCGCGTTGATCGACTCAGCTAGAGAGATAGCAAGCTCCATATCGGACGCATCGCCATCCTCAAACTTCAGCATGACAGAGCGGTCGACTTTAATGATGTGAGGGGCAATGTGTAAAACGCGGCTTTCTGTAGATGCTTGAGTGCCGAAATCATCGACAGCGATTTGGAAGCCGTTGTCTGCAAGGGAGGTTGCTGCCAATTTGAGCTTTTCTTCACTATCGACACTAAGTTCAACGAGTTCCATGACGATTTGGTCACAGGACAGGTTTAACTCGTGGAGTCTTTTAGCCAATAAGCTCTCGCTTACTTTTTCTGCGGCAAAGAGTTCGCCTACATTTGGCAGAACATTCAAAAAGAGTTGAAGGTGACGGACAGTAGATTGAGCAAAGTTACGTATATGAATTGCGCGACTCAACCTTTCGACGTTTATTTTATCCGCATTAGAGGTTTCGTCTGAATGAAAGAAGTGATCGGGGCGAACAATCTCGCCGTCGTTGTTTGAAATACGCACCAAAGCTTCGACACCTATCTGACACATTGAACGGTCAAATATAGGTTGATAGACGCTTCTTAGAGTGAGGTCTTGATATTTAGCAATAAACTGCATATCGGCATCTACTGATATACAGCTAATAAATTCACTTCTGTCTGATAAAATCATATTCGCTAGTAAGGGGTAATTCATTGACGGACATAAAAGTCACGGCTGTCACAATATTGACAGGTGTAAGTAAATTGTCAATTAATAAAAACTTATTTGTCGGGTCAATGTATAAATAAATATAATTAACGAAAAATCAGCATGATAATTGATATTAGTCATTAAAGTTACTTATCATTAACTGCAATTAATAGTTTTTATGAATTAATGAGCTGAGTAACATTGTCCACATCATGATGCACCAACTTAAGGCAATACGGGCTATACACAAGAGAAAAGTAGGGTTAAAGGACTAGATTATGGGTGAATGTCAAAGTTGTAAAATCGAACAGCTTTGATCTTTGCATAGAAATGCTATCTACTTCTCAAAATACATTCAAAACACCAAGTTGTTATTATTTAACCTAAGTTAACTTTTGGATAAATAATGAGCGCATGAAAAATAGATTTTTGTAAAATATTGGGATGAAGATCTAGGATTCGGTATTTAATATCAAGTACAAAAGCTGAGCGATATTCTTATTGCCATTGAAGTACAGCGTAAAGTTGTAGGTATTTGCGAACCAATTGCTGGTTACCTGAACGTTTTAAAGGGTGGCCAAATTTAATAAAACACGGACTGATCTTAAAGTTACTATTCAAATCGGCAGCAAATTGAGAGTCACTCTCTCTAAGTGTAATACCTTGTTGGCTGTACTCGTTTATCTCGTCGGGCAATTCGCCCATCCACCAGTGCAATAACTCTCCGCTGTTCTTACTTCGGCTTATCCAATGGTCAGAGACGATAATCAGAAGATCATTGGGTTGAATCGCAAACCCGTATTCTTGCTGCCAGTTGTGGATATCTATCATCAATTTTTTACGGCAAGTCTTTCCCGCGCTGACCATATGATGGCTGATCACCCAAACGGTCCCAATCTCCGACGAGATTCGAAAGTGTCGAGGGGTATCTCCGGAAGAAAGCATTTCTAAAGGGCTAATGTTACTTGCGTGATTAAAGCATACGAAGGTGTGCTCCATACGTCGAGCAAATGCTTTGCCGATGTGATGCTCACTGATCCCTTGGTTATGCACTGTAGGGTAGTGGTGTTCACATAGTTTTAGGCAGTCATCTTGAAATTGATTAACGCTTTTAATCACTAGATCTAATAACAATGAAGTCCCTTATACATAGTTACTATCTTATTGATGGGCAATAGTACGGTAATTGATGTGTCATTACCTATTAGCAAAGTGCGAGTTCTTGATCCCTATATCAAAATTAGCGATTACCAGGCGATTTTATGGATAGCACTGGCACTTCCAGGGTCTGTATTCTAAATTATGAGGAATTCTAATCAGTTAGAAGGATTATGGTTGGTTAACAAAGTTATCGCCAGTTAACTTAATCTTAGTCAGTTAATCACAATTGTTCTAGCTACACTTTATTTGGACATCGTCATGACCATTCAATTAGATTCAAAACAGAAGTCGGAACTTACTCAAACGCTTCAACAGTACCTCCAAGATGAGCTCGATGTGGAGCTTGGTCAGTTCGACACTGAGTTTCTGGTCGACTTCATCAGTAAAAAGTTTGGTGCCGTTTACTACAACAAGGGGATAGAAGACGCTCAAAAGGTGATGGAACGTAAGATGTTAGACATTTCTGATGAGCTTTACGAGATTGAGCAAATCGTTGAAATTTAATATTAAGCCTAAACTTGTTCAAAAATTTTGAATAACTCGTTTAATTTGAAATGATGTTACCAATGTAAAGCTTGGTAAATACTATGTTACACAAACTGAGTGTAGGGTACGCTTTGCAAAACTACACCAATCGTTAACATTCGGAATAGATGTATGGACAACAACGTTAGAAATTACAACCCTTTAGCAAGAGCGATGCATTGGATTTCAGCGCTAACAATTTTTGGTTTATTTGGTGTTGGCCTATGGATGGTTGACCTCTCATATTACAGCGAGTGGTACAAAACTGCACCAGACTATCATCGTTCGGTAGGCATTCTTTTGGCCGCTGTAACTGTAGTTCGCTTGGTTTGGAAGTTAGTTACCGCGTCACCAACCGTAGAGGGTAAAGCCTATGAAGTTGTAGCTGCAAAAATTGCGCACGGCTTCATGTACGTTAACTTAGCGGTTTTATTTATTTCAGGTTATTTGATTTCTACATCAGATGGCCGTGGGATCGACGTTTTCAATTGGTTCACTGTTCCTAGTATGGGTGAACTTTTTGCAAACCAATCTGATCTTGCAGGAACGGTTCACTACTATGCTGCCTGGGTACTGATCATAATGGCATCAGTGCACGCCTTAGCAGCGATAAAACACCACGTTATCGACAAAGACGATACGCTACGAAAAATGATAGGAGCTTCAAAATGAAAAAGTCAATTATCGCTACAGGATTAGCATTCGCTATGGCAATGCCTTTCGCTGCTAACGCTGCTGATTACGTGATTGATACAAAAGGTGCGCACGCCTCTGTAAACTTTAAAGTTAGCCACCTGGGTTACAGCTTTATCCAAGGTCGTTTTAACACATTTTCTGGTGACTTCTCGTATGACGCAAACAACGTTGAAGCATCAAAAGTAAACGTGATCGTTGATACAACGAGCCTTGACTCTAACCACGCTGAGCGTGATAAGCACATTCGTAGCTCTGATTTCATTGATGCTGGTAAGTTCTCTGACGCGACATTTAACAGTACCAAAGTGGTCGATAAAGGTGACGGCAAACTTGAAGTAATGGGCGACCTTAAACTTCACGGTGTAACTAAGCCTATCGTTATCGAAGCTGAGTTCATTGGTGCTGGTCAAGACCCGTGGGGTGGTGAGCGTGCTGGTTTCGTTGGTACAACACGTCTAGAACTTGCTGATTTCAACATTCCAGTAATGGGCGCTTCAAGCTACGTAGACATGGATCTACACGTTGAAGGTGTCAAAAAGTAATCAAGTGATTACTGGTCGCTTGTAGGTATCGTCTTTTAATTAATATCAAATTCACTAGATACCGAACACGACAGTTAGAAATAGAGAAAGGCGCAAAGTATTCACTTTGCGCCTTTTTATTATGGTAAATGGTAACGCGGTTAGATCTGTTTTGTGTCAAACCTTTAGTCGCGCTTTAAGCCACCATTTACTTTTAGCCAGTCAACGTTGCCATGACTGATTTTCGAGGAGAACAACTAATCCCTAATTGCTTCCCTTGTTCTAGTTAGCTAGTAAAACAGTCGTTAGCTATACGCTTCCTAGTTAAACCGTTGCATGTTAAACCACAGTGGGTTAACCCGTTAGCCAGTTAAGCCGTTTCTAGTTCCGCTTTTGGAACCACGTTTAGGCGGTCACCGTAGATTGGGCGAAGTGCTAGCATCACCTCAGTTCTAGTAAGAACACCTACCATCACACCGTTTTCCAACACTGGAAGCATATGTGGTTGGCTTACTTTCATCGCTTTCGCACGCTCTTCTAAAGAAAGTGAAGTCAGGCGAGTTGCGAAGCCCATGCTAGTAGTCGGATACAGTTGCTCTTTGTCAATACATAGGAACTCAGCCACATCAACTAGCTTGTCGCTTGCATCGATTGCCACAACGTCGCGGCTCATTAGGTCTACGACTTTCTGGCCTTTAGTTGGGATGTAATCTTGGCACCAAAGGTCAACCATTACGTCATGAACAGAGAAGATACCAACCAGACGACCTTCAACATCGCAAACAGGAGCGCTAACAAGTTGAGCGTCTAATAGTGAATCAATTGCCACTGATGTAGGCATTTCTACGCTTAGTGTAATTGGTTGAGTGTTCATGATTTGCTTGATAGTCGTTGCTGTGTTCATAGTAATTTCCTTAACTGACGTAATTTCTGTTGTTTGTGTAATTGCAGTAATTTTTGCTGCTTTAAGTTGTGGGCGACGGTAGATGCTCCAATTGGCTAAGCCGACCAATACCGAACCACCTACAATGTTGCCGATTGTTACAGGCACCAAGTTTGCGGTGACAAATTTCATGATGTTTAGGTCTGCATACTGGGCTGGTGTTGCGCCAATTTGCATCCAAAAGCTTTCTGGTGCGAATGTTTGAATCGTGATGCCTAGGGGAACCATGAACATATTCGCCACACAGTGTTCAAAGCCTGAACTAACGAACATTGCTACGGGTAATACGGTCATCATCGCTTTGGTCATGGCATTAGCAGAGCTGAACGTTAACCAAATGGCTAAACACACCAATAAGTTACAAAGCACACCCAAAGCGAAAGCTTGAACAGGGCTGTGGTGTAGTTTGTGTTGAGCAATATTCAGAGCATTTAAACCCCATTGCCCACCATCCAATTGATACAAGCCAGCTGCGCTTACTAGAGCCAAAAGGAACATGGCACCGATAAAGTTACCGACATAGACCTTGCCCCAAATAGACAGCATCTTAGTGAAGGTAATCTGCTTGTTAGCCCATGAAATGCTTGATAACACTGAGCTGGTAAACAGCTCGCCACCGCAAATCACAATCAGGATTAAACCCATACTGAATGCAAGACCGCCGGCTAAGCGACTCAATCCCCATCCAGCATCAGCGCTGCCCGTGGTTACCGTGATGTAGAATAAAAAAGCAAGCCCGATGAATGCGCCAGCCATGATCGCTAAACTTAAAGTCATGCTGCTGGTTTTATTTGCTTTGCTTAATGCAAACTTTTCTGCTTCCGCCATCATTTCTGTTGGTGAGAACAGTTGATGATTTTCAGAAGTGCTGGTTGCCATATCCCCCCCTTAAACAATCCGTCATGTGTAATTCCTAGTGTTAATGACTTGGTTAATCAGTAATGTTTTGCAGTGCTCGTTGCGTCCTGCCATTCCAGATTAGGGGGTTGGTCGATAGAGGTAAAATTGATAATTTTTAAAAACCACATCAAATTTATTGATATAGCTTTGGTTACGCGTAAAATGAAATTGATTGCTCATCGGCTTAACAAAAACAGAGCAATAGGACACAAATAATTAAAAGCATTAAGGATGAATTTTGCGTTATTCATTAAAGCAACTCGCGGTATTTGATGCAGTGGCAGATTCCGGGAGCGTTAGTATTGCAGCAGACAAGTTGGCGTTGACTCAATCTGCGACAAGTATGTCTCTAGCACAGTTGGAAAAAATGCTTGGTAGGCCTTTGTTTGAAAGGCAGGGCAAGCAAATGGCCCTTACTCATTGGGGCATGTGGCTAAGGCCCAAAGCGAAGCGTTTACTGCAAGACGCGCAGCAAATCGAAATGGGGTTTTACGAACAGCATTTATTGAGCGGAGAGCTCAAATTAGGTGCGAGCCAAACGCCCGCAGAGCACTTGGTTCCAGACCTCATCAGTATTATTGATAATGACTTTCCAGAGATGCGAATCTCGCTCGGTGTACAAAGTACCGATGCCGTTATCGATGGCGTATTAGATTACAAATATGACTTGGGTGTTATCGAAGGACGTTGTGACGACAGTCGAGTACATCAAGAAGTCTGGTGTACGGACCATTTAACCGTGGTTGCATCCGCTCATCACCCGTTTGCGAAGCGTGAAAGAGTGAGTTTGGCGCAACTAGAGCAAGCGAAGTGGGTATTACGCGAACACGGTTCGGGTACTCGCAAAGTTTTTGATAGCTCTATTCATCATTTAATTGGCGATCTTGATGTTTGGCGAGAGTATGAACACGTTCCTGTTTTAAGAAGTTTGGTAGCAAACGGCCCATATTTAACGTGTTTACCTTATCTAGACGTTGAGCAGTTTGTTGAATCAGGTCAGCTCGTTACCCTGAATGTTCCAGAGCTTGAGATGGAACGTACGCTTTCATTCATTTGGCGTGCCGATATGGCAGAAAACCCACTTGCTGAATGTATCAAGCGTGAAGGCAAGCGGATGATGAAAGGCAAACCGTCCGTTCTTTAGTGGTTATTCAACACCAACGCTAATAACTAAATATGTTGAATAAGCGATTCCGGTCTCTATCTAGTGATAAATGCACATTTGCGTACATTATTAATGTGATCATGATCGGCTAAAAGAAGGCGTTCTTACCATAGTATGCTTACTTGATTTTAAGTGAGGCTAAATCCGGTTACGTTCAATTACGTAATTAGGCTTTAGAAATAGTATGAGTACATTAGTCGCGATTTCATTAACAACAGGTATTTTGTCAGGTCTTTGGGGATGGATAGCTATCTCTTTCGGCTTATTGTCATGGGCAGGTTTCTTAGGTTGCACCAGTTACTTTGCTTCGCCAACAGGCGGTGTAAAAGGATTGGCAGGTAGCTTACTGACCAACATGACAGGCGTATTCTGGGCAATGGTGATTATCGAAAGCTCAACCTTCGCAGGGTTAGAGATTTTAGGCTATGTGATTACGGCTATTGTCGCTTTCTTTATGTGTATTCAAGCAAAACAAGCGTGGTTAGGTTATATCCCAGGGACCTTCATTGGTTGCTGTGCGACGTTTGCTGCAGGTGGTGACTGGCAATTAGTTGTGCCTTCTTTACTACTTGGCGGAGTATTTGGATACTTGATGAAAGCTACGGGCTTGTGGCTTCACGCAAAATCAACTCAATCTTCGGAAGTGGTTGAACAACACGCTAAGCAAGCAAAGGCGTAACGAATACGTTAAGCAACGATGCTTTAGTTACTGTGAACTCTTGCAAGATAACCCCCAATTAATTTGTATATCAATTTATACAGGCACACCACTTGGTGTGCCTTTTTTGGTTTTGGTTACTCAAAAAATACGATGATCTTATCTACAGAAGAACTTATAGCGTCTATCAGAAAAGCTAAAGGTTGAGGCTTAGGTATTCCCATTCGCCATGGTGATCACTCGTTTTAGTGTCCAGCGTAATAACAGTGGTATGCATTCTTGACCGCGGCTCTCACAATGGGAAACTATCGCCAAAGCGAGGTCCGGTTTTGCATGTTTCTTCAATACTTTAGCCACTACTTTTTTCGGCGGAATAGGGTGATCATAAGGGATCTTGACCATGTCCCTGAAAAAGCTTTCAAATCCATTCATATACAAATAGTGTTCGATGTCTTTATCTGGTAACTCGGTTAAACGATGGCGTTCTTGATCATTACCAAGCTTGGAGTGAACCGTTGCTGCGTACTTTTTACCTGCGGCATCCCCATCGGTGACCACGTGCCAGTCGATGCCAAATTCTTGTGCGACTTTGATTAAAGCTTTGAGCCCAGACTGAGCAAACTCAATAATCTGTACACCTTCGGCTGCAAGGTTATATCCGCATTGGTTTGCCAGTTCATTAAACAGCCAAACTTCGGTTTCACCTTCAACTAACAGCCAGCATCGAGCGAATAACGCACCAGAGCGATGGAACCGAATATGGAAACCAATACGTCTCAATTCATCTTTGCTGAAGTGGTTCATGTTCAGTTGATTAGCGATGGTTTTGTCTGATTGACGAACCAAACGACGAATAGATTGTAATGGAACCGCGGCAAGCAACTCACCACTGTTAGTAGTGAGGATTTTCTGCATTGGCAGCTTTTGCATCAGGCTCCAAGCCCTCGCCAAGTGAGTAGGGTGCAATCGACCTTCGGGATCTTCGAGGATCAAAAGCGGACGCGCACATCGTCTTAAGTCATTTGGCCCTTTCGCTTGTAGGTAAGCGTTCAGTAAACCCATGAATAATAAACGAGTTTGTTTATTCTTGGTTTCTTCAACAAGTTGATGAATACTCTGATCATTAGCCCCAGCTGAATAGAGCAAGCCATCTCTTTGTTTTCTTGGGTTACGACGCGAATTACTCTTGAAGGAAAAGTAGTGTTCAATCAGGCTCTGCATTGACTGTAAGCTGCTGCGCATCTCGCCTTTGTTTACATGCCCAGGGATAGCCATTAGACGACGGCATGTATTATCGATTCGTTTTTCAATTCGAGCTTGGCGTGCGTTACCATTATTGCCATTGCCATTGCCATTGTTCGAATTTCCATTCCCGTTACCATTGATAGGCGCGTTATGGTTAAGTGACTTGCCATTAAAAGGACGATCAAAGTGCCTTGCATCGCGTAATCGAATTACTGGGTGCAAGGTCATCAATTCTTGTGCGAGCTTTTCTGAATGGTGAAGCTTGAGAGGGTTACCATCTAGGCCTAAGAATGCATAGTGGGTGGTGGTTTCATACTGCTCCAAAGTCGCGCTGATTCGGTAATAAATGCGATAAACACCGAATTCATCTTGGACCCAGATCGGCTTGAGCTTGCGATAACGGCCTGCATTCAGCTCGCTCTTGTCGTTGGCTTTGAGCGATAGGACAATTTGAAGATGTTGAGACTGTGGATGTGAAACTGAGTAATCGACATGAAAATCGGTCATTTCAAAGTGGTATGGCACACCGTCTGAGGGCAGAACGACGGAAAGGGCATCTAATAATGAAGACTTACCCCAAGTATTTTCACCAATGAGCGTGGTTAGCTCGTCAAACGCCAATGACATGCGCTTGATACCTCGAAAGCCAGAAATCTCGATTCTTTCTAGTTGCATAGGCTTACTCCTAACGGAAGGCTCTGCTAATTGTTTGAAAGCTAACAGATATCTTTAATCATAATCGAAAAATGCATATTCGGTATGCTTATCTGTCACAAAACCCACTCTTTGTTTATACGCCGTAAAATGAGATTTTTGATCTATCTCGAGTATTTTTTTGCAGTGCAGTTTCATAAAATTCACGATTCTGTCATGATTCCCGACCTAGTATGAAGGGACAAAGAGAGAAGACAATATGACTAAAAAGAATAAGCCGACAAAAATTGTGTTGGCACACATCAACGACACCCACTCATACTTTGAACCAACGTCATTACAGCTATCACTTAAAATGAACAACCACATCATTGAACCTTATGTCAGTGCTGGTGGTTTCGCTCGAATCGCAACACGCTTTAAACAAATAGAACAAGATGCCCAACGACAAAAGGTCGGAACCCTGTTCCTGCATGCTGGGGACTGCTTTCAAGGGACCCTGTACTTTTCTCTGTTCAAGGGGAAAGCCAACGCCGATCTGCTGAATGCACTGAATATTGACGCTATGACTCTCGGCAATCACGAACTAGACATGGGTAATGAACCCGTTGCTATGTTCGCAAAGAAAATCCAATTTCCGCTATTGGCCGGTAACTGGAACTTGTCGAATGAAGACATCAATAAAACTCATACCTTAGCAGACAACGACATTGTTAAGCCTTATCAACCCGAAACACGAAGTGCTTCTTATATAACGAAAGAGTTCGATGGTCAGAAGGTCGCTATTTTTGGCTTAAGCATCGATAAGATGTCGAGTATTGCCAACCCAGATTTAGATACTCCATTTGAAAATGCCCTTGAAACAGCGAAAGCAACCATAGAGCAAATTCACAAAGCAGGTATCAATAAAATTGTATTGCTCAGTCACCTTGGTTACGAAGCCGATTTAGAGCTCGCGGCAAATGTCTCTGGCATTGGAGTGATCGTTGGCGGTCATAGCCACCGCTTGCAAGGTGATTTCTCAGATATTGGCTTGGTAAAAGACGATGACTATGGCGTGAAAGTGGGTGATACCTATGTCGTACAAGCGGGCTTCCACGCAATGAGCCTAGGCCACTGCGAAATCGAGTTCGACGCTCAAGGTAAAGTGACGCACTTTAATGGCAAGAATGAACTGTTATTAGGTCGACGCCTCTTTATCGATGCGAAATTGAGTGAAGTAGGGCAAGACGATGCACATGATATGGCGTGTGATTTTTTGAACAATCACCCAAACATCGCAGTGTGTAAGAAAGATCCTGAGCTGCAAAGCATCCTTACAGACAAGTATCAGCCTAGAGTCCGTAAACTTCAGCAGCAAGTAGTAGCGCATGCCGACACTAAGTTACGCCATGTTCGTATCCCTGATGAAAATGGGCCAAGCCAACTTGCACCGCTCGTTGCTCAATCATTCCACTACTTAATGAACCAAAAAGGACATCAGGTAGATTTTGCGATCCATAACTCTGGTGGTGTAAGGAACTCCCTTAATAGCGGTGATGTTTCGGTTGCCGATATTGCCGGAAAGCTACTACCGTTTGCCGTACCTATTGGCGTGTATGAAGTCAGAGGTGAAACGATAGCTGGTATGTTGGAAGGTGCCATCAATAACGCACTGGATAACGGTGTGGTTGGCACAGGATCGGGGAGTTTTCCTTACACCCATAACTTAAGGTTTTGTTACCACAAAGAAGCGCCACTCGGGCATCGCATCCATCATTTAGAAATTCATTCAGAAGAGTCTGGTTGGCAGCCAGTTTCGCGTGATCGCGTCTATCGCGGCACATCATCAGCCTACACGATGAAAGGAAAAGAAGGTTATCACGCGGTGTTGGATATGATCGGAGATGGCACAGTTACGACCTACTCAATGGCAGACTGCTTTATTGCGTTTTTGCAGGATAATCCTGAGTCGCTTCAATACAATGAACCATTTAATTGCATGGAGTGTTTTAGGTAATCACGTCTAAAACAGGTCATTTATAAAATTGGCACTGTTTATGCTTAGAATCTAGGGTAATTCTTGTGGAGGCAAAGCATGAATAGGAAAGATTGGTTGGATGCAGCGGCTGTTGTCGGTTGGGTATCCATTTGGTCGGCACTGGTTTATCTGGTACCTGTAGCCGGTATATAACACATCGTGAACGGATGTTTCAGTAAGATATAGTGATAAAACGAATGGTATTTTATGTGTTGTCTGTTGGCTCTAAAGCTAACGGACAGGGCTAATAGTATTGTCGGAATCAATACGAGTGTCTTATTGACAGACTGGCACAAATAAAAAAGGAGCGTTTTGCTCCTTTTTTATTTATTTCTGCAAATTTATCTAGACGAAACAAAGTTAGGGGAATATTATCCACGCGTTTGGGGAGTAGTTAGCGCAAGTTTACATATCGTCATCTCGTTAGGCCAAGTGTCTATCCGGTATGTAAAGGTGAAATCCCATATTTCACTTCAACGAGACCAACGCAATCACAGTCAAGATCCGTCGTGGAGCTTGATATGTTTTGTTTGCGGAAGGTCTTTAAACAGTTCTTCCGCCCGGAGGAATAATGAACTCAACTCAATCTCTATTATCTACCAATAGTGAATCCTTTTTTTCATCGCCAATCATGACGACGTATGCGGGATTTTTCCTGCTGACGGTTATTCTCGTCTCTATTGATATCTATCAGACTCGCGGTGGTAACGTCACAATCAGAAAAGCGGCGATCTGGAGTGTTTTCTGGTTTTTGCTAGCATTCTTGTTTGCAGGTTCTATCTACCTGTTTTGGGATGTGTACGCACCAAATAGTGATTACACCGCGCAAAAGGCGACAGTGTCATTCATCACGGGTTATTTGCTAGAGAAATCATTGAGCGTAGACAACCTGTTTGTATTCGCGATGATCTTTGCTCAATACCAGGTTCCTGAACATCTAAGACCTCGTGCGCTTCTTTGGGGCGTAATTGGTGCATTGGTGCTTCGTGCAATTATGATCGCACTAGGTGCTCAATTACTTGCTGAATATCACTGGGTGCTCTACGTATTCGCTGCGTTCTTGATTGGTACAGGTATTAAACTGGCTTTAGACAAGGGCGAAGAGGAAAGTGTGAATACACTGCCTGAAAAGCTACTTCGTAAAATCATGCCGGTAACTGAAGATTTCCATGGTCCAGCACTAATGATTAAGCAGGGCACCAAATGGGTACTAACACCAATGATGTTGGTGATTGGTGCGATTGCAGTCATGGACGTGATGTTTGCACTGGACTCTATCCCTGCAATCTTCGCGGTAACACAAGAACCGTTCTTGGTACTTGCGGCTAACGTGTTTGCGTTACTTGGTCTTCGCTCATTGTACTTTGTACTGCAAGGTATGATGGACAAGTTCATCTATTTGAAACCAGCGCTTTCGTTCATCATGGTGTTCATTGGTGTGAAAATGCTTCTGGTTGATAGCGAGTGGGCTATCCCAACTTACTGGTCATTGGCGGTATTGGTTTCTACGATGACAATAGCGGTTATAGCGTCTATTTATGCAAAGAAGCCTGCTATTGAGCAAGTAAATTAGAGTAAATATAACTTATCGAAAACTCGATAGTAGACATGTGGTCGGTGAAGCGGAAAATTTATTTATGTAAAATTTCTGTGACATCGACCACTTTTGTTTGAGGGGTATTTGTACTAAATGCATGATTTAAGCATCATATTGAATTTTAAATCACTGTTCATGCATATGTATTTTGGCGTATTGTTAATGGTTTGTGTTATTAGAAAAACTAATCTCAAAGTCTAAATTTAGTCATTTTTTAACCTGCAAAAGATCACTTATTATTCTTGCCATCAGAACGAAACACACAAACAAATTTATAGAGAGGCAATCATGGCTCAAGCAGTACAAATGAATACTATCGCTGTTCCTAACTCTATGGATAAGAAGACCTACTCGGTTAACTTCAAAGGATTGATTGCACACATTTTTGATATTCTTTTCGTAGACAACTCTCCACGTAGTTACTACGCGAGCGACCTATCTGGTCACATGCAACGCGATATCGGTATCAACCGTTAATCTCAGCGTAAACGCATAGAATAGAAGAAATACAGAATTTAAAAAACGCCAGCTCCTCAGCTGGCGTTTTTGTATTTGAAACAGTTTGTATCTGAAAGAAGTTGTATTTGAAAGAAAACGTTTAGTATCGCGGTCTTTAGATAAGTAGCTTCTATGAGGGTCGCAGTATGTCACACGCCAAATACAACACGTCATTGATCAAACTCTGCTTATTTGCCTTACCGATCGGCTTCTATTCTTCAGTGTCGAATGCTCAAACTTGGAGTCACGAAGGGCAGCCGGCACAGGTGATTGAACTATTCACGTCAGAAGGTTGTTCTAGTTGTCCTCCCGCTGATGCGTATCTAAGTACATTTGAAGATGACCCAGAACTGTGGACACAAGTCATTCCTCTCGCTTATCACGTCGACTATTGGGACTACCTCGGTTGGGGGGATAAGTTCGCGAGTAAGGCCTTTAGTCAAAAGCAACGTTTGTATAACGCTTATGGGGTGACAAGCGGAGTCTATACACCGGGTTTTGTTGTTGATGGAAAAGAGTGGCGCGGCTATTTCAACTGGCTCGATAGAACGTTACCTTCGCTCCCCCAAAAGCATAACCCCAAGCTGACGGTAAATCACAAAGGCGACACGTTCAGCGTGAGTTACGAAGGTAAAGGTGATTATGTGGCACATATCGCTCTATTGGCGATGAACGAAGTCACAAGTGTCAAAGCTGGTGAAAACAGAGGTAAGAAGTTAGAGCATGATTTTGTCGTAGTGTACGATGGCTACCAACGTGGTGAATCTGAGTGGCAATTCAATGTGGACTTTGATCCGCTAGTCGCTTCGCCCGATGCCGTAGCTATCTGGTTAACCGCACCTAATTCGTACGCACCTGAACAGACGGTAGCAGGGTGGTTGAATTAAACTCACGGTGCTCAACGCCAACCGTCCTTCAATTATCAAGTTCGCAATTGGGGCGACACCAAACCGGTACTGTGTCGCCTTCGTCCCGTTTTAGTTGGTCTAAATTGAAGTTACAGGCTGGAAAGGGGCGATTTAGTTACGTAATACAGCGGAAATACGTTAGTATAGCGCGCTATTATTTTAGCTTTGAGTTCCTGCAATTAATGACTAACACCACAGCACCAACCAACTTCTCTGATCTTGGCTTAATTTCTCCTTTGATGGCTCGTCTTACCGAGCTTGAATATCAACAGCCAACGCCTATCCAAGCGCAAGTGATTCCAAGTGTGTTAGCAGGACGCGACTTAATTGCAGGCGCAAATACGGGCTCGGGTAAAACCGCTGCATTTGCACTTCCTCTGTTACAACAGATCCATGAAGATGCACCTTTAGATCGTCGTTCGGGCAAAGGTAACTTCGTTTCTGGCCTTATCTTAGTGCCGACTCGCGAACTGGCTAAACAAGTTGCTGATAGCGTTAAATCTTACGCAGTGCATTTTAACGGTGCGATTAAAACGGTTTGTGTATTTGGTGGTGTGTCTGTGAACACTCAGATGCAGGCACTACGAGGCGGCACTGACATCTTGGTGGCAACACCAGGTCGCCTGCTTGACCTTATTTCAAGCAACGCAATCAAGCTTGATAAAGTCAAAACGCTCGTGCTTGATGAAGCGGATCGAATGTTAAGCCTTGGCTTTACAGAAGAACTAGGCGCTATCTTGAAGCTTTTGCCAAGTAAGAAGCAAACTCTATTATTCTCTGCAACATTCCCTGAACAAGTTCAAGCCCTAACCGAAGAGCTACTTAATGACCCTCTAGAAGTTCAACTTCAAAGCGCGAACGCGAGTACGCTGGTTCAGCGTGTATTTGAAGTAGAGAAAGGCCGAAAAACTGCATTATTGGCTCACTTAATCAAACAACACGAATGGCGCCAAGCTCTGATCTTCGTGAATGCAAAGAACAGTTGTGAACACCTAGCAGACAAACTATACAAACGCGGCATCATTGCAGAAGTCTTCCACGGCGATAAAGGGCAGGGCTCTCGTACTCGTATCCTTGAAGATTTTAAATCTGGCGAGATCGATGTTCTTATCGCAACTGACATCGCAGCTCGTGGTCTGGATATCGAAAAGCTTCCTGTTGTTATCAACTTCGATTTACCGCGTAGCCCTTCAGACTACATGCACCGTATTGGCCGAAGTGGTCGTGCAGGTGAGGTTGGCTTAGCGCTATCTTTGATCGACCATGAAGACTACCATCACTTCAAAATCATCGAGAAGAAGAACAAGATTCGTCTTGAGCGTGAGCAAATTGAAGGCTTTGAAGTTGACGCAGAAGCGGTTGCTGAACTGATCGCAGCGCTTAAGCCTGTTGCGCCACCTGCTGGCACAGGTAAGAAGAAAAAGAAGAAGAAAGCAGCACAAAACCAAGATGTGTGGCTGAAAAACAACTGATATGAATCGGTGACTATCGGTGAGTCAGTAATTATCGATACAGAAAAAGGCGCTTGATTGCGCCTTTTTTGTGTCGGTTGTTCCACCATTTTCTACTGTCTGCATGATGCTGATAGCGGATAGCCCCCATCAAATCAAATCGCCGCTTTTACTCTGAACAGGTCGGTAAACAGCTTGGCAATCATCAAAATAATCAGAAGAGTGGTCAACATAAGCAGTGGCGTCTCAATCCGATATACAGGTGTAAGGTTCAAAGCTCCGGAGGTAAGTACGACTAACAAGTTGATACCCAAGACTCGATGTACCATCAGTTTAGGTGTAGCAAAAACCTTCCAGATAACCACGCTATTGATGAAATAGAATAGCGCCAGTTGCCACAATTCAGTCATCATCGGCATGATGAAGATGTATTGAAGTAAGATAACCGTACCCGTTCCAATTACACCAAAAAAAGCATCTTTAATAACACTGGGTGGCATGGTTGGTAGCATCGAAGAGAATATGCCTGCGATCATCGGAAAGATAAAACCACCCGGAACAGGAAGGTATATCCAAACCAGTAGTGACGTTACAAACATGGACACACCCTGTAGAACTTTTCTGCCATCTTGATTTAAGTGCTGAACAAAAGTGCGATGTTCTTGGTGCCAGCACACCTTTGTATTGCTCATCATGACCAAAGGTTCTCCCTCGACCAGAGAGTGGTGAGGCATCATTAAATCTAACTGCTCCATATTCTCAACCAGTATCGGCCAATGAATAGGGTCATCATGTTCGTCAGAAGCAAGTTCAAGCAGACGTCCTTGGATATGGGCCATTTCGTTGATTCGTAAACGCCATGCTTTAACATTCTGTTTTAAATGGTAGCTTCCCGATAGTGGTAAGTTTAATAACTGATACAGCTTATCAATGTTCGTAGAATTAGCCTCTAACGCTTCAACATCGAGTTGTGTTGGGTTTCGCATTGCTGATAATAGAGTTTCTTTGCTAGATTCAAAGCGTTGTACAAATTGTTGCTCTGTGTTCACTGGCCAAAGTAAACGATAGACTATTGAAAATGTGATTACGCCAAGAAGAGTTTCTTGTATACGTAACACAGCAAAATAGAACGTAGCTTGGTTGTCGAATCCACCCATACAAGAAATGATGGAGCAGACAGCAAAGCCGATCGAAAATATATAGCCGTATTTATCGTCGCTTGACATAAAAATACATACCCCAAGAAATAGGGTAAAGAACGTCAAAAACAATAAGCGGTCTTGCGAAAACATGGCGATCAGAAAAAAGGCATAACCGGTTCCCAACAAAGTTCCCATCAACCGGTTATGACCTTTGTTCATTGAGTGTGCAAAGCTTTCATTCAATGCCATTACGGCAACGGCTATCGCAGCCCAATATGGCTTCTCCCATTGAAACCACAGGGCAAGGCAGATCGCGATGACAATAGAAAGTGCAGCTTTAATTGCTTCTTTAGTTGATGCACTGAACATAAAACCCACACTTCTATTTAATTATTTTGATCGAAGCCGTCATGCCTACGCGAAGTTGTAAGTCCTCAGGCACCTTATCGAGCTCTACTTTAATTGGGATACGCTGAGCAAGACGGATCCATTGAAAATTTGGATTAACGTTAGGTAAAAGATCGTTACCAGTGCTTCCATCTTGTTTGGCAATACCAAACCCAATGCTTTTTATATGGCCTTCCAATAGGATATTGTTATGCATCATGAGCGTGACCAACGCTTTATTATTGGATTCAACACCCACTAGGTCGGTTTCTTTGAAGTAGCCTTCAATCCAGAAGCTGTCTTCATCAATCAAGGCTACTACTGGTGTGTTGGCTACAACCTGAGAACCTGCACGTAGATTTAAGTTAGTAATGTAGCCATTTGTCGGCGCATAAACCTTGGTAAACTTCAGGTTCAATTGTGCTTCTTCAACATTTGCTTTTGCTAGATCTACATTGGCAGCAGAAGTTTCAACCGCATTGCTCAAATTGTTGAGCGTTAGAATAGGCACTGCGCCAGGTGTGCGCTTTTGTAGGTTAACGGCACGTTGCTCTTCATTTTTTGCTTTCGCTAATAGTGCAAGCGCTTGTTTTTGCGTTGCTAATGCCTTGTGGTAAGCCGCTTTGTAAATACTAGGGTCAATTTCAAAGAGCAAGTCACCTTTAGAAACGTGCGAGTTATCATCCACATGGACCTTAGTAACTTGTCCGGTAACACGAGGCGTTATAGATACAATGTAAGCACTGACCTGACCATCTCTTGTCCAAGGGTTACTTGTATAGGATTGATAGTAGGTATACGCGACTGTTCCCGCAGCAGCGAGCAATAATAATGAAATTAAGTAACGTTTAATCATGTGAGGTGCCTTATAAAATGGGAATGAATAGGCCGATCACGCCTGTAAACAGTACGACTAAGCAAATCTCCGCAATCGCAGGAAAAGCGACAAACTTATGTAACCCGAACTTGGTTGCGAGCGACCCCGTGACCATTGTTAATGCGTAAGCTAAAGCGATAACCAATAAAAACGGGGGGAAATAGACTTCACCCCAAACAAGCTCGTGCGGCATGGTATTCATGTTTTAATTCTCTAACGTCTGAAGAAGACAACGATAAATGAAAGAAAGAAATACTAAAACTCGCTTATAGAGGATCAAACCCATCAAATGAAATGAATTAAGGTATATACTGAAGTTTAAAGCGGTAAAGGTGAGGTCGATAATTTTTCTATCTCACTTTGAACTTAATGAATTATTAAGAAGCGAGCACATCAAAATGAACTTTAGTATTGAACAACTTCTCGCGTTTGTGACTGTCTATGAACAGCTTTCGTTCAGCAAAGCTGCGGTAAAACTCAATAAGCACAGAACGACCGTGGGCCAGGTAATTAGTAACTTGGAAGATCATCTTGCAGTGAATCTGTTTGAAAGAGTAGGTCGCTCTGTTGAGCCCACAGAGGATGGGCACCTCCTTTATCACTACGCAAAGCAAATGACCGAACAGGCCCGCACCTTCAACAAGGTTGCATCGAGCCTTTCTTATGGCGGGTTAGAAAACATCACCATTGCGTATTCCAGTATGGTTCCACAAGGTGTGCTAGTGGATATACGTAAAAGACTTAAACAAGATTTCCCAATGATGCGAGTTAATTTTGTCATCAGGAATAAAAAGGAAATTAAGGCAGGGTTACAAAGTGGAGAATTGCACTTTGGGCTTGTAAATGCACATCATAGCCGAGCAATGCACAGTTTTGATTCGACGTTTCTAGGGCATTTTGAGTTTTATCCGTTCGCACAAAAAGCTGGCGAGCTGTCTCAAATAGGCAAAGACGACGTATTAGTGGCTTTGAGAAACTCGAAACAGTTTGTTTTGAAATCGCTGGTTGATGAAGGGATGGCAGAGAAGATTATTGTTAGCTCTGACTATGAAGAAATTGACCAGCTGTCACTAATTATCAGAATGCTTGAAGAGGGGTTAGGTTGGGCATTGCTACCCAAGGCTTTTTTCACTGACTCAGAGTTTTCAACGCATTTAATAGAGCCAATTCATTCCGCTCAAATGGTAGAGGGCTTCAAATTTGGCTTCGCATTGTGGTGCCCACACTCTAAGCAAGTCAGTGCCATCAAAGGCTCTTTGGTCTCGGTGATAAAGGAGTATCGAGATCAGCTTATTGGTAGCATTAAGCGATGATAATCTCAGGTATAAAAAAGGCGCTCAACGAGCGCCTTTTTTCGTTCTGTATAGAAGCGATTACTTCTTACGGCAGTACTCAGCGATCACGTACATTGATTGACCACCGTTAGTTTTACCAGAAACAAGCTTAGGATCGTCACCAACGCTAATACCGCGGATAACAGTACCTTGCTTGATTACTTGGTTTGTACCTTTAACAGGAAGATCTTTGATTACTGTTACGTCGTCACCTTTTTTAAGTTCAACGCCGTTGCAATCAAGAGGCTTATCATCAGCAGACATGCCGATTTGTGCCCATACTGATGTTTCTTCTTCCATGTACATCATATCTAGCGCGTCTTGAGCCCAGCTCTCTGAGTTAAGACGAGTTAGTTGGCGCCATGCTGTTACTTGAACAGGGGCTTCCTGGCTCCACATGCTGTCAGTTAGGCAGCGCCAGTGATTAATATCTTTAGGCTCGTCAATCTCACCAAGACATTTGTCACATACCATGATGCCGTGATCCACTGTTACGTGGCTGTGTGGCGGTACTGCGTATGCAGTAAGAGAAGAATCAGAACCACATAGTTCACATTTAGATTGGCAGCGTTCTAGCATAGTAGCTTCAGAAGACATAATGGACTCACATTTATTAGGTATTAATTTACGGGGCTATTATCCACTTTATTTACAATAAAGAAAGAGGTCGTACGGTATTCTGTCTTGATTAATTTTAGCCGAGATCAACCATTTGTGTTTTAAAGTTTTATGCAAACGGTTAACTAACCTTAGTTAAAAGTTGCGAATACAAAAATGCCAGCGGTTAGGCTGGCATTTGGTTTAGTGAGGGAGAGTTATTATTCCAATACCGCTCCATTAATTGAGCCTGCTGATAAAGCGTTGTTTACCAAGAAGTCTGTAGCTTGGGTCTGCATGCTAATGTGATGGTTTAAATCTAGTGGCATAGGCGTAGTGGTATCTTGCGGAGCAACAAATGTACTATGCGATGCCACATCACTAAACTTAACAAAGTCTTTAGTGCCGTTTGGTGATGTATTGCTTGCATCTACCACCGTTAAGCCAAGTTTCGTAGCGAGCGGTGTTGTACCAGCAAAAGGTGCATCCGCAACAGTATTTGGCACTGTTTGGTCGTCTTGTGCTTGCCCCATATAAATAGGCATCTGAGTAGAAGCTGCTAGCAAGTAATCAACATTACTATATGGATCAATAGTGTCTAACACGGTTTGTGCCGCATAAGCGAACTGTTGGAACGCGGCCGTCATTGCAGCTAGTTGTTCCGGCGTAGCATTATCTTCAAACGTGCTATAACAAACTTGATCTGTTAAACCTGTGCAGCTTGCAGAAGCGAAACTTGCGTAATCACTAGAAGCACCCAAAGCTACATTATGCTTAACTTGCGGTCCAAAGAACGGTGAACCCAACAAAAGGTTAGATATCTGTCCACCAGAGTTTTCAATAGCCGCAGCACTGAAGCTATATAAAGCATCGGCAGTCGCACTACCTAGCGTTCGGTTAGATGATGCAACTGCAGTTGTTCCGACAATACCACCCAATGAATGACCTAAGAATTTAACCTGTGAGCCAGCAAATGCTTTCAAAGGTGAACTAGCAAGCAAACCAGCTTGCAAAGAAGCAGTTAAAGAGGCTCTTAAGCCCATTACATCCAATGAACTTTGGCGTACGTTATCGCGAGCTACAGGTAGGTTAGCAAGGTTCAAGTAAGCCAACACATCTGCGTTTGCTGAACGGGTATCATCTAGACTGCGCGTACCATGTATTGGTAAGTCAATTGCGATAACAGCAACGCCAGCTCTCGCTAAATTGTAAGCGAACGCATAAGCATTTTCTTTAGCAGAGGTTATACCGTGTTGGTAAATCACCACATCAGTAGGATCTGCACCATTAGGTGTAAATAACAAAAACTCTACAGACTCTAATGATTTTACCTGAGGAACTGGAGAGTATTTCGTAATAACTCTTTCGCTATCAAGTGGTGAACCATCTGCTAAAGTCAGGTTTAGGCCAACTAGTTTAAGC
This sequence comes from Vibrio sp. 99K-1, assembly GCF_013114585.1. NCBI lineage: Bacteria > Pseudomonadati > Pseudomonadota > Gammaproteobacteria > Vibrionales > Vibrionaceae > Vibrio > Vibrio sp. 99K-1. The sequence goes on along the minus strand of NZ_VTXF01000009.1, from coordinate 119,560 downwards.
TGTTCTGTTTGGTCAGTCGCTAATACACTAGTATCGATACCTGCTGCAACTAATTGAGCAGCCATGTTAGCTTGCTCGTTAGCATCACTTAGAGCATTTGATACTTTAGCTAAGCTAGGCATACCTGATTCGAATGGCTGAGAATTCCATTCGCTAATACTGGTTTCTAGGTAATAAGGTAACTGAACGAAACCCTGAGTCACATCAACGTTGTCAGTACCACCGTATAGTCCGTTAATCGCAGCCTTTAGAGTAGCGATAGTTGTCGCGTCACCGCCAGCAACATATTTATCGAAGTCTGTATCGTTTGCTAATGCTGTAGTGAAGAGTTCTGTAGAACCGAATTGCATTGTGTAAGCTGCCGTAAGATCGACAGAGTTAGGGTTTGCGCTGCCTTTCCAGACACCATTTAGGTTTGTCGCTGCCAATCCTGTTGCCGTAGCGCCTTTAGTAGCAAATAGCGTGTCTCCAACAGACTCAGTAGTAAACCAAGTTGAATAGATGATGTTCTCTGTATCAAGGTTAATTGCACCTGCTGCTGTCGCGCCAGCGAAGATCTTCTCAACCCCTTGAGTGACTTGTTGAGCTTGAGCAAGGCTACCTTCGGTATAAATCACTGCACTCGATTTTAGTGCAGCGTAACTTGCTGACATACCAACAGGATCACCATTCACATCCGTAAGTTCGTTTGACAGAGCCAACACATACTCACTGGAGGCATCAAGTGAATCATCAAATTTGATCGTGAACGTGTCAGTTGCAGAACTAGATTCGACCTCAAAATCAATACCTAGCGTCAATACCTTTGTAACACTTGGTGTGGTCTCAGATGTAAGTGAACCACTAAGTTGTAAAAGATAAACGCCACCAGTCGCAGCACCATCCGCTAATCCAGCACCTTCAAAATCCATGATGATCGGCATAGAAGTCGACCAACCGTCCATAGTGTTCATTGCTGCGATAGGGTTGGTCAATGAGTCATCACCGCTAGTCGGCAGACCCAGTGTGCCGTCTGTCGTATCCATCAATGCAAAGCTTGGAAGAGGAACTGCGACATCTGCACCTGTTAACTGAAACTTGATGTTAGTCGCTTGAGCAAGTGAATCTTGAATATATTGCTCATATTGAATTGCGGTTGATGCGCCAGAGCTTGATGAGTCGTCACCACAACCAGCAAGAAACATTGCAGAAGCAAGCAGCGAAACATTAAATAACTTTTTCATGTTTTGTAATTCCGTTTAGTTGAAGGTGTAGTTCATTTGAATCGCAGATAGGTACGCAACTGCATCGCCAGAGAACTCAAGCTCTTGGCCTAGTTCATTGGTTTCTTTGAAGTCACCATCTTTACTTTGTACAAGGGCAAAACCAGCATCGAACGAAAGGTTAGGGCTGTACTGGAAAGTTAAACCGGCGCTGTACCAAAAACGGTCACTATCGGGGATACTTAATGTCGCTTCACCCGCTTGTTCGTCGTATGCAAGACCAGCTCGCAGAGTCCACGCTTGGTTCAGTTGATAAGTCGCACCTAATGAGTAACGGTTGTTATCGTCGTAGTGTTCAGTCTTTTTGAAACATTCACCATTTACACAATCTGGACTGGTTGCTTTAAGTTCTTTGAAGCTACTCCAACCCGTTTGCTGCCAACCGTAGTGAATTGCCCACTGGTCAGTCAGTTGGTGAAAAGCGGAGATTTCTATAATCGAAGGTAACGTGATCTTAAGACGACCTGTTGTAGATGTAGCACTGCCTTGTACGATGCTTCCGGTGTAATCGTTAAAGTCACCATCATCAAAATCTAGGTCAACTTCAGAACGATAGGCGATAGCGAAGCGATTGTTTTCGTTTAGCTCATATAGCGCACCAACGTTCCAACCGAATGCAAAAGTTTCACCCGTCATGCTAATCAGCTTGGTAGAAGCAGGATCACCGGTAATGTTAGAAATTGAACCTTGGTGACGGTTCAGTTCTGCCTCAGCGTAAACAAAGTTCACGCCAGCACCAACGCTGAATTGTTGGTTAATTCGATATGCTACGTTTGGATTGATGTTAACAGAGATCAGAGAAGTATCACCGGCGAGATCACCAGCATAGATATCGTCTGGGTAGTCAGTCGCTACACCATAGTTTGAGAACATACCGATACCCCAAGCCCATTTATCATTGATTGGACTAATGTAGTAAGCAGCTGGAACAACTTGCAGAGGCGCCACATCACTGGACTTCTGACTCTGACCGCCAGAACCTGGGACATTCTTCTGTGTGATGTCTACTTCTGGATCAACGATAGAAACCGCGCCTGAAAACTGGGCTGTATCAAATAGGGTCATTGCGGCGGGGTTTCTCGCTAGTACACTCGCGTTGTCAGCTACTGCACCTTCACCTGAAAACGAGCGACCAAGGCCTGAGGCAGAATGCTCAGCAACTTGGAAGCCAGCGGCAAGTGAATTACATGCAAATAGCACCGAAAGTGAAACGAGAGAGCGTTGTATTGTTTTCATCCTTGACCCTCCTAGGGCATCGAATTTCGTTATTATGGTTTGAAAACACACTGAGCATTTTTGGTGTTGAAGCTCCAATGTAAACAGCATGTTAAATTCATGTTTTATATAAAGTCAAAGAAAGAGTTGTTATTTTGTGAACTTATATTTTTGAGGGGCGGCACTTTAACATCAATATTATAAATGCAATCAATGGTTTATTTGTGGTTGGAGGTGTGACCAGAGTGTTTATGCACCGTTACGGTATAAATAGTGTTCAATAGCTCGATATGTAACGATTTTGTTTCTGTTTACCGTCATTCCCTAAATCGGCATAATATCAGCTCATTTTGATGGTCATTTAATTGGAATTTATAGTTTGGAATTACTCGCGATAGAGTTTCTTGGTAAACCACTTCGTTTAGAAGGATCGATGGCAGGGTGGCAGCAGCTATTTTGGGACAACACACTAGTGTCTCAATTAGATGCGACTTCGGAAGATGGTGATGTGCGAACACATACATTTATGCTTCGTTCTGGCGAAGAAACGTTGCAGTGTCACGTGGAATCTACGGTTCAGTGGCAACCTTTTGAGATGGTTTATAAGGCGCTGGTTAACGGACAAGTCGTTACCGAAGGAAGTCGTAATACTAAAGACATCGAGCAGCAAACTCCGGTTGTCGCACCTAAACCTGAAAAGCGCTTTAGCCTGATTGGGTTAGTATCGCTTGGAATGAAAGCGCTTAAGAGCGCTAAGTTGATTAAAGTAGTGCTCGCATCTGCAAGTTTGGCGGCATATTCGTGGCTGTTTTCTATTCAGTTCGCTCTCGCTTTGATCGCTTGCTTGATGTTCCATGAATATGGACATATCAGAGCCATGAAGTACTTCGGTATGAAAACGAAAGGTATTTATCTAATCCCATTCCTTGGTGGCTTAGCACTCTCCGACGAAAAGATTAATACACGATGGCAAGATGTGGTTATCTCAATCATGGGGCCTTTGTTTGGACTGATATTATCGCTTGTGTTCACCGTGTTGTATTGGGTGACAGGTGAGATGTTCTTTGCAGGTCTTGCGGTATTTAATGCCTTACTTAACCTATTCAACCTATTGCCAATTTTGCCGCTTGATGGTGGTCATGTTCTAAAAAGTATCAGCTTTTCGATGAACAGTGTGCTCGGTATCGTTCTATGTGTCGCAGCGGCTGTAGGCGGCGTTATTCTAAGTTATCAGTTGAATCTTACGCTGTTTGGCTTCTTATTGATTATGGGTAGCGTTGAAATTCTGTTTGAATGGAGAGGGCGCCACCATAGCCATTTATTACCACTAGATAGATATGGCCAAGTAGTTTCTTTCCTTTGGTATGTAGGCCTGGTTTCTAGTTTGATCGGCATTATTTGGTATTTTGCTTCTACAGGCGACCAGCTACTAAGCCTACCGTTACAGATCCTTGGTACTTAATGCTCTTGCGATAGAGTCAATGTCAGAGCAAGAATCTCACTAAACAAAAAAACGCCCTAACCATTTTGGATAGGGCGTTTTTTATGGAGTCTCACCGAGTCGTGTTGCTAAAGCGATCCTAGCTTACATTATGCCTTACAGTTTGGTCTTGCTACATTCGATTGAGGTAGCGTTGTTATTTTTGACTGTAAGTCTTTAATACGAGTACTGTGCGAAGGGTGAGTAGAAAGAAGCTCTGGTGGTTGGCTTCCACCTGACGCTTTCGCCATGTTCTGCCACAAATCGACGCTCTGTTTAGGGTCAAAGCCAGCTTGCGCCATGTATTCTAGGCCAACAATATCGGCTTCAGACTCTTGAGTTCGACCATAAGGCAGAATCACACCATATTGAACCCCCAAGCCTAATGCGGCCATGGTCATCCCTTGATATTGCTTGTATTCAGATGAACCCAAAGCAACACTCGTAATCGATAAACCTGTATTGGCGATCTGTGATTGGGACAAACGTTCGTTGCTGTGATCAGCTAAAACGTGCGCGACTTCGTGTCCGATGACGGTAGCCAATTGGTCTTGGTTCACTGCAACCTTAAGTAACCCCGTATAAACACCAATTTTACCACCAGGTAGGGCAAACGCGTTTACTTGGTCACTATCAAAAACAACGACTTCCCATTCACTAAAACCTTGCTTAGGAATGTGTTGAGTAATACTGTTCGCTACACACTGTACATAGGCGTTTGTTTTTGCATCTGTACTAATAGGTTGCTCTTTCTTCATTTGTTCGAAAGATTGCGCGCCAAGTTGAGACATATCTTTGTCTGAAAACAGCAGCAATTGATTTCTTCCTGTTGGAGAAGCGCTACATGCGGTTAAGCCTGCGAGAGTGAGAAGCGAGGCAAACTTCTTCCATGACGTCATACAATATCCTCTGTGTATTCGGTTTTTATGCATGTTAACATCAACTTGCGTAATGGCTAATAGGTATAAGATAACTTATTAGATGTAAGACAAGAACAGACACCAATAACAAACTCTGCTCAAGCGATAACAAAAATTAAGGAAACTGCATGACCATTTGGAAAAAGCCTGTTGACCTAGATACCTTCAACGCGACCTCAAAAAATACCTTAATTGAGCACCTCAACATCGTTTATACCGAGGTCAACGACAATTCATTAGTGGCGACTATGCCCGTTTGTCATTTTACTCACCAACCACTTGGTATGCTTCATGGTGGTGCTTCCGTCGTGCTTGCAGAAACGTTGGGCTCGTTAGCGGCAAATTTCTGTGTGCCAGAAGGCTACTACTGTGTTGGACTCGACATCAACGCTAATCATGTAAGATCAATGCGTGCAGGGCATGTTATCGGCACCGCTGAGCCAATTCACCTTGGTGTATCGACACAAGTATGGCAGATAAATATTACTGACGAGCGTCAACGCTTGGTCTGTACAAGCCGTTTAACCATTGCAGTAAAAAAGCACAAACGATAAAACGATCGATTATTGGTGACACCATTGTGACCACCAGTTTGAACCCCGTTAACTAACCATAATTCTAGTTTGAGAAATCCATGGTCATAACCTTTAAAAATGGAAAAGTCATTGCAACAGCGCACGAGCTTGTTGTTCGTTTAGATGGTGAACATAGAGTCACGCTTCAAGCTCAAGTCGATGCGATTCAACTGATCGGAAAAGGGGCAAATGTCATCTCAGCCAATGGCTCTGAATGTAAGTGGTCAATAAAGTTAGACGATGAACAACAGCTTCGCGACATCGCCAATGAAATTGGTTGTGATGTGATGTAATCCTATGTCTGCAAAGCGCTATGCTGGCTTGCTATCTTAGTCAAAATAAACTTACCTACTCAAATTCGATATTTCTGAGTAAAAACATTATCAGTTAGATTGATTTTCACTAATAAAATGAGGAAACTTAATTCATTATCCCTTGAATAAGTTTTCCTCTTTATGAGTAGCCCAAGACTTCGCGTTCAATTTGAAACCCTGTTTGAATACTTCGATGGTAAAGACGCTGATGTTCAGCTTGATGACATAACAGATGTACTCTGTTGTACACGTCGAAACGCCAGAATGGTACTCAATAAACTCGAAGAAGAGGGCTGGATAGAGTGGTTACCTGCGGCTGGTCGAGGTAAGTTATCTCAACTGATTTTTAAGCAAAACCGCTGTGACGTCAGTGAAAACTTGGCAAGGCGCTACTTAGAAGAAGGTAAGATTGGACAAGCGCTATCCGTTCTTGACCAAAATGCTGCAAAGCTAACCCAAGTTATCCAAAACTACCTTGGGGTTCAATATCAAGAGGGTGAACAGGTCATTCGTTTGCCTTATTATCGCCCGCTTTCCATGCTTAATCCGACAAAGTCGATGCGTCGTTCAGAACAACACATCGCCTGCCAAGTCTTCAGTGGTTTGACGCGTTTGGATGAAAACGATCAGCTCCAGCCTGATCTTGCCCACTCTTGGCAGCAAATCAGTGACTATCAATGGCGGTTTTTCTTGAGACCCGGTGTACGCTTCCATAATGGTGAGCCACTCATGACAAATCACGTCGTTGATACACTGCTAGCACTCGAGCCACTTAATATGTTCTCTCATATTAAAGACGTATCCTCACCGGCCAATTGCGTCGTTGATGTCTTTCTAACGCGCCCGGATAAATACTTCCCACTCGCGCTCACAGAATCCGTCGCAAAAGTAACGTTGCCGATGATTTTACGTGGAGAGGACTACGATATTCGTCCAATTGGTACTGGTCCATATCGCATTGAAAAAAATGACGAAAAACAACTCGTATTAACCGCTTTCAATGGCTACTTTGGCTTTAGGCCGCTGATTGATCGTGTCGAGGTGTGGGTCGTGGATGAAGCCTATTCGTCCATGGTTTATCCAAGCCTTTCTAAGCCGGTTATGGCTGATCGCGGAGATAGCGATGAAGTAGAGCTCGATCCGGGATGTACGTATCTATTGCTCAACAGAAAGAAAGGTATCGCGAAGGACCCTGCATGGGCGGAGTTTTTATCCAATGCGCTAAATGCTGCCGATCTTTTTGTACACATTCCCAAAGAGACCGTCATTGATCTGGGTGTATTGCATGCTTATGGCATCAAGCCTGGTTGGTACGATATCAAGTTAAAAGTTCCGCAGTGTCCACCAGCCGATACTAAGCCTGCAGTAAAGTTAGCCTATCAGTGCCAACACCCGATGTTTCCTACGCTCGCGAAAGCCATAGTGACGGTTCTCAAACAATATAACGTTGATGTTGAGCTTTTCGGTTACGAAACCGATCCACCGCATGCGGACGATGTAGATATTTGGATAAACCCAATGGGAATTGCAAACAACAGAGACGATGCGTTGGCATGCTGGCTTATGGATTACAGCTTCCTTGATGAGTCGAGCCCAGCAGAAGATTTTGATCAGTGGTGCCATATGATCGATCGTTGGCGCTCTGGTGAATTTGAGCAGTTCCCAGCAAGGCAGCTCGGTAAGCAACTGGTACAAAGCAATCAATTGATTCCCATGTTCCATTGTTGGCTAGGTGTAAACAAAGACCAATGTGGTACCTTGCAAAACGCGAAGTGTAATGCGCTTGGTTGGTTCGACTTTAGCCAAGTTTGGGTTAAACCTGACGTTGATTAATACGCGGATAGCGTCAGCAAGGGCAAGGGAACAATAATGCAAACCGTCTTAGTGACATTAATTACGCTGGTGGCCTTTGCGGCCAACTCAGTGCTCTGCCGATGGGCATTGATGGATCAAACCATCGATCCTTTGAGTTTCTCCGTCATACGTATTTTATCTGGCGCGTTTACTCTATTGATTTTGCTAAGTATAGCGTCCCAGAATAGCAATAACACAGCTAAACTTAGCCCTACATCGCTGTTTTCTAAGCTCAAATCTCAATTCAGTTTAGTCTCAGTTGTGTCATTGATCGTTTATATGTTCGGGTTCTCGTTTGCATATTTAGAACTGGGAGCCGGGCTTGGCGCGTTAGTGTTGTTTGTTGCGGTACAATTTACCATGATTGCGGCTCATCTCATCTCAGGTAATAAGATGTCCTTGATTGAGTGGGCGGGTTGTTTGCTCTCTGTTTCAGGGCTTGTTTATTTGCTAATGCCGACCAGTTCAACCAGTTCACCTGATTTAGTTTCAATTGCGCTAATGTCAATCGCGGGTATCGGGTGGGGTATTTATACCTTGGCCGGAAAGCGATCTTCAAATGCTCTGCTGTCAACAACGGCCAACTTTGGGTTCTGTTCATTGATTGTCTTGGTGTTTATATCACCGTGGCTCGTAGTACCAAATTCAGCTCTTGATATTTCGATGTCTGAACAAGGGTTCATTTATGCCGTATTGTCTGGTTCTGTAGCTTCAGGGGTTGGTTACAGTTTGTGGTACTACGTGGTGAAGAAGCTCAATACTGTCGTGGCATCAATCGCACAGCTTTCGGTTCCGGTTATTGCGACGCTCGGCGGCGTACTGTTGCTCTCAGAGCCTGTCACCATGCAATTTGTTATTTCATCAACCATCATATTAGTCGGCATAAGCTTAGTGCTTGTAGCGCCTAAACTTAAACAATAAGAATCAGCACGTTACCTTTATGGCGAAACCAAACAAGAAGCAACCCACGAAAACCGTTCAAATATTTTGCGCGAAATGCAAAACACAGTTATTCAAATATCGAAAAGGTGGTAAGGGTGCGCTTGTAAAATGTTTTAAGGAAAGGATTGTCGAAGACTTTACTACAGAGCCGTGCATTTGCCCTGAATGTGGAATTGAGTTTGCTCGAGATACCTTAGTACGAGGCACACCCGCATTTAAATTCGTGGGTGGTAAGGTCACTATGAAATAGCCTTGAAGCTAAAACACAAAAAATGCCACAGCGTATAGGGCATGTGGCATTTGAAAGTGAGTCTTGAATAAACTGAGTTAACGAAGTGTTCGGCTAAACTTTGATACGTCCTTGAAGCTTTAGAAGCAGCAGTGAGACGATAGCTCCGGTCGTATCACATAACATGTCTTTTTGCGCATCCCAAATATCACCTTGTGAACCAAGGAAAGCGATACCTTCATCACCACCTGCGATTTCAGCATACCACCACTCAATAATTTCATAGCCTGCCGCAACACTCATGATGGCAAACAGTGCAAAGAAGCACGCAATCACGGGTTGAGCCAATTTCTTCCGAATAAGATATTCAGCGAGTGGGTAGGCATAAAGCCCGATAGAAAAGTGCGCGACTCTGTCAAAATTGTTGCGCTCAGAGCCAATTAACTGATTAAACCAATCGAACGGTACCTCCGCAAAAGTGTACTTAGCGCCAATCGTGTGCAGTGCCATCCAAATGAACATCAAAACATAAGCGGTTTTTGAAAATGTTAATTTAGTGGATAGCCACCAAATACCGATAAGAATCATTAATGCAGGTACGATTTCCGCAATCCATACGGCTCTCGAAGAGGGAGCAAACGCTGAGAAAAGAAAAACAACGAGATACAAAACAGTGAGCGAAAGTAGAGGTCTATTTTGAGCAAGTGGAGTAATTGTCATCATCAGATCCTATATAAGTTTTATGTATAGTTACACAATAATGAACACTGTTCAATTGGGTTTTGATTACCAAATTTGTTGAAAAGTAGCGTTATCGCCCAGTATCTAGACAAACGGTTGCGAGAGTTTCACTAAAGTTTGATTTACAACAAAGCGGACCATAAAATCCCCGTATCACTACATAACAAGAAAGAAAGTCATGAAACTGGAAACTGTCGATTATCTTGCTGACGACGCAGCAGAACAATTTGTTCGCTCTTTACGTGAAACTGGATTTGGCGTACTGAAAAATCACCCAATCCCAAAAGAGCTTGTTGAGTCAATTTACGAGAACTGGTACCAATTCTTCATCTCTGAAGAGAAAGAAAACTTCCACTTCAATGTTGAAACACAAGATGGTTATTTTCCACCTTCAGTATCTGAAGTTGCAAAGGGCCACACAGTAAAAGACATCAAAGAATACTTCCATGTATATCCTTGGGGTCAAATTCCTGAGCAGCTTAAAGAACAGATTCTAGATTACTACCAACGTGCTAATGCTTTTGCTCAAGAGCTGTTAGGTTGGGTTGAAGCGCACGCACCTCAAGAAGTGCAAGAGAAGTTCTCTATCGCTCTATCAGAAATGATCAATGGTAGCGAACAAACCCTGCTTCGCGTACTTCACTACCCACCAATGCAAGGTGATGAAGAACCAGGAGCAATCCGCGCTGCAGCACACGAAGACATTAACCTTCTTACTGTTCTACCTGCGGCAAACGAGCCTGGACTACAAGTTAAGTCTCAAAATGACGAGTGGCTAGATGTACCGTGTGACTTCGGCAACATGATCATCAACATCGGTGACATGCTGCAAGAAGCATCTGGCGGTTACTTCCCATCGACGACTCACCGTGTTATCAACCCAACTGGCGCACGCCAAGAAAAGTCTCGCATCTCTTTGCCTCTTTTCTTGCACCCGAAACCAGAAGTGGTTCTTTCTGAAAAGTACACAGCAAACGAGTACCTAATGGAGCGCCTAAGAGAGCTTGGCGTTATCTAATTCGTCTGTTTTCGTATACTAAAGGTCAGCATAATGCTGGCCTTTTTGCTTTGTAAATACATAACTGGTTGAAATTTATTTAGTTTGAAACTCGACAAACCACGACAGATCGCTTATCAATTAATTAGATACACACATGCATATGGCTGCGGGCTCAATTAATTATGTCAGACAATCTAGACTCATCGAGTCATCAAAATATTAGTTGCCAGTTTCAAGCACACATGGAAAACCCGTTGCTTTGGCCAATCATGGAAGTGCTCAAACAAAAGCCGACGGGGTGGAAAGTGCACACCTTGGCTGCGCATCTCAACGAGCTCGGCTTTATTCCTGTCCTTGACCCAGTTCCAGAGAAGGAGTTATTCAAGAAGAACTTCTTAATCATGAACGCGCTTTACCAACTGCAAGAGACGCTATACCCAGATAATTGGCTGCAAGTTCAAGCGATGGAGATAGAACTAATGTGTGGTCGATATCACGGAAGTACACACGCTATTGACCACCAAGACCCGTTGCGTGAGTACTACATTGATTGGTTGAACTATGAAGCCGAAGAGGGTGAAGTTAAGCGACTATTGAATGAGTTTTGGACCCGCTACAAGAAGTTTGTTGGTGGTAGTGAAACAGACATGGACCGAAACCGAGCATTGAGCTTGTTTGAGTTACCACTAGACGCTTCACAGGAAGAAATACGTAAACAGTGGAGAAGGCTTGCGCTTCGTTGGCACCCAGATAGAGATGAGGGTAACACCGCCCAATTTCAAACCTTGTGTGAAGCTTGGCATGTGTTGCGAAGCTAGTTTTTTACCTAGATGCAATGTTGTTTATAAACGATATAAAGCCCCACTGAAGACTCGTGGGGCTTTGTGCTTCTTGTGTGTTATGAGTTACCTTTACTCACACCGCTTTTATGTTCGAATGCATAATCAAGCACTTTGCGAATGTAAGGAGCACCGACCTTAGAGCCACCATTACCATGTTCAATAACGACAGTTGCAACGTAATCCGGGTGTTCATACGGAGCAAAGGCTGTGTAGAGTGCGTGGTCAAGTAAGTGCCTTTCTAACTCTTTCGAGTTGTACACCTGATCTTTTGCTAAACCAAATACTTGAGAGGTACCGGACTTACCACCACTCGTGTATTTTGTTCCTTTAAACGCTCTTCTACCACTACCACGACTACCGTGGTTCACTAATCTCATCGCATTAATTGGTACATCCCAAATCTTGTCTGGGACTTCATCGATGGATGTCATTTGTTTAGGTTCTACTAGCTGTTGAGTCTCTAAGTCTTCACCGTGATCGAGTGTTGCTCGTAGGATATGCGGAGGCATCACCTTGCCATGGTTGACTAACACAGAGGTCGCTTTAGCAAGTTGTAAGGGAGTCGAGGTCCAGTATCCTTGTCCAATACCGATCGGTACTGTGTCACCTTGATACCAAGGCGTTCGGTAGCGCATCATCTTCCAATCTCGTGTCGGCATGTTGGCGTTACTCTCTTCGTAGATGTCGATGCCCGATGGTTTACCAAAACCAAAACGGTTCATCCACGTGCTAATACGGTCGATGCCTAGGTCGAAAGCCATTTGATAGAAAAAGGAATCGACCGACTCTTCAATCGCTTGTGTAACATCAACAGGACCGTGCCCCCAACGCTTCCAGTCGCGCCAGGCTTTAGAGTTAGATTTAGACCCAGGAATGCGCCATACGCCGTGGTCATTACGGATGGTATTTTCAGAAATAACATGTTCTTCCAAGCCCGCAACAGCCATAAACGGCTTAACAGTAGAAGCGGGTGGATAAACACCTAACGTCGCTCGGTTTACCAATGGATGAGCTGGGTCATTGAGAAGTGTTTGGTAATTCTTGCTAGAAATGCCATCAACGAATAGGTTAGGGTCGTAACTCGGGCTTGATGCCATAGCTAAAACACTGTTGTCTTTCGGGTCTAGGACAACAGCACTGCCAGTGCGATGATCAAGTTGTTCGAACACATACTTTTGCAGTTCAAGATCAATGTTGAGTACGATGTCTTTACCAGCAACAGGCGGAACGTACTTTATCGTTCTGACGATGCGGCCTCGGCTATTTACCTCAACCTCTTGATAGCCTTTTTGTCCATGAAGTATGTCTTCATAGTATCGCTCAACGCCGAGCTTACCAATGATAGTCGTCGCTTGATAATTCGCTTCTTTACCTTGTTCTTCTAGTTTTCTTAAATCGTTATCATTGATATGAGCAACGTATCCTAGTACGTGAGTCAGTACCTCACCATTAGGGTAAAATCGTTTTAAGCTGGTATCGATAGATAACCCGGGAAATAAGTATTGGTGAACAGAGAATTTTGCGATCTCTTTTTCCGTCAGGTTCTCTAACAGGGTAACGGACTTAAAGCGGCGGGTATTGCGGTAACGCTTTTTAAAACGCGTAATTTGTTCTTTATTCAGCGGGATGTACTCGTTGAGTTTGCTGAGCATCTCATCCACATCTTTTGTTTGCTCTGGGATCATGGTGAGAGAAAAGACCAGTTTGTTTTCAGCCAGCAACACACCATTTCTGTCGTAAATTAACCCTCGCGTAGGGGCGATCGGGAGCACTTTAATTCGGTTCCCGTCGGCGCGGGTTTGGTAGCTATCAAAGTTTTGAACTTGGAGTCGGTATAGGTTACCGACTAAGACGAGAGTGAAAAGCAGAATACCTATGAATGCGACAATAACACGGTTTCTAAACAGGTTTACTTCACTTTTATGATCACGCATTTTTACGCGTTTGTGGTACATCAAATCTTAGCCTGTTACATTTAGTTACACTTGTTTAGGCGGACTTTACCATAGCTTCGTAAAAACAATGTCATGTTTTATGAGCTTCTCAAAGATAACAAGAGTTATATAAATTATGGGGAAGGAAGTGTAGGGCGATAAACAGGTTATTTATCGTGCACAAAGTTCGTTACTTAACATTTGTGGTTTGATAGAACGCTTTCTAGGACGAGTAGAAATAAAAACGGCCCCATTTGTGGGGCCGAAAAGTTGTATTTGGTTGAGTAAAACTTAGTTCGAAGGCTTGAACTGAGATTTACGCATGCGGTTAAGAGCTGCCATAACATCCAACGTTCTTGGTTTCGCTAGGTCACCGTAGTTAGGCATATTTTGGTGCCAATCGTTACCTAGAATCGCGTTAAACTCTTTTGCTGGATTACTTGACCAACCAGGCGTTTGTGCAAACTGGAACCAAGCCCAACCAATCGCGTTGACTTCAGAAGTTGACTCTAGCTGCTCAAGAGCAGACAGGTCGGCAAACTCTTTACCAAAACGCAGAGATTCCTTACCTTTAGCACTCACGCGGAACTTTCCATCAGTAAGAATGTTCATTAGTGATGCACGGTTCAGTGAGCGAGGAACAAACATCTCCAACGGTGTTTCGCACTCGTTAGTACGTTGGGTAGGGTGCTGAGCAATAACATCTTTTGCTTTCTCTGTCACATCTACCGCTTGGTAATCGTGCATTTGGATCACGGTGTCTGCTACATCTAGGTAATCACCCGAGCCACCCATAACGACGATAGTAGAGATTTCCATTTCATCACGTAGCTGGCCAATACGGTCAACAAGCGGAGTAATTGGCTCGTCACCTTTTGAAACCAATGCCTGCATACGCTCATCACGGATCATGAAGTTAGTCGCTGACGTATCTTCATCAATCAATAGGGTTTGAACACCGGCTTCAATCGACTCTTGTAACCAAGCCGCTTGAGAAGTAGAGCCCGAAGCATCTTGGGTACTGAAATCAGAGGTATCTTTCTTCATTGGAAGATGATTGATGTAGTTTGACAGATTTAAGCTGTGCACACATCGGCCATCTTCAGCGCGAATCTTCATTGTATCAATGGCAGTCACGATGCCTTCACGGCCATCACCAGGAATATGATTGTAGATAGAGCGTTCAACCGCATTCAATAGTGTCGATTTACCGTGGAAACCACCACCAACGATCAATGTAATCCCTTTAGGAATTCCCAAGCCTGTTACATCGCCTTGGTTTGGCGTGTTTAACGTAACGCTCAGTGATTCTGGTGCTGTAAATGGAACCGCATCTTTCATTGGAAGATCACAGTTACCAGCGATACGTGGTAATACACTGCCATTTGCCACAAATGCCGATAGGTTGTGCTCATCTAGCTGTGTACGTAGCGCTTCTTGGTCTTCGATTGTTTCACAGTGCTTGATCATTGCGTCTATGTTTAGCTCACGCTCAAGCGTTGCGCGACGGATAAACTTCGGCAGGTAGAAGGTGATGATGTTGTTCGCTTTCTTCGCAAGAATGCTACGACCATCAGCAGGCAGGTTAATACGGAAACGAATTTCGATACCGTGCTCAGTAAACACGACTGCAGTGTTGTCGAGTACTGTTTGACCCGTTAATGCGATAGAAACGGTCGCTTCTTGTTTTGCGAACTCAGCAAAGCTGCGAGCAATAAAATCACGAGCTGCTACTTGGTATTCGTAAGATTTTTCTTTCAGCCAATCTAACCCAGTCAGCGACCACGCGCGTGTTGCACGAAAACGAGAGGCTGACGCGTACGGGTCACCTTGAATGTGGTCGATGTGTAATTCGAAATCAGCAAAGTCGTATTGACCTTTAATTTGTTGATATGCACGGTAGTTTTGTTTTTCGAGCTTTTTAAGCTTTGCAGTCAACTGATCCATAACGAGGAATGCCTATATAAAGGGGAAGATAAAAACAGAAAGGCGGCGATTATAAAAATCACCACCTATAGAGTAAAGAGAAACTAGGTTTAAATCCAAAACTAACGGCTATTTTTCACTTTAAGCGTAACGAGTCGTCCCTAAATAGTTTTGATTGATTAAGCTATGCTCAAATTCTTGACTCGGCATTGGTCGACCATACAGATAACCTTGTCCTACGTCACAACCTTCATCAATGATAAATTTCTCCTGAACTTCTGATTCAATGCCTTCGATCATCACTTTTAGATCTAACTTTTTCGCTATCTGAACGATGGATCGAACAATTTCTGAATCTTCACTTGAGTTGAGCATTTGGTCTATGAAGCTCTTATCAATTTTGATTGCATCGAATGGAAATTTCTTGAGATAGCTGAAAGAGGCATAGCCGGTTCCAAAGTCATCCAGTGACAATGTAACGCCAATATCATGTAGCGATTCTAAGGTATTCTTTGCGACCACTTCATCTGCAATCAATCCGCTTTCTGTCACTTCAAGCTCCAAGAAATGAGGCTCAAGGTGGTAGGTTTCTAGCAAATGAACAACTTGCTCTGCAAAATGCGCGTTTTTGAGTTGCACCGCAGACACATTGACCGCCATCTTGAAGTCCTCAACATATTCAGACCATTCTTTGGCTTTCTCAATCGCGTTGCGCAGGACAAAGCTGCCCACTTCGAAAATCAATCCGTTTTGCTCGGCCATGTGAATCAAGGTTTCATTGGATATGTCTCCCAAAACGGGGTGGCGCCAGCGGAGCAATGCTTCAGCACCGACCCAACGATGGGTTAGCGGGCATACTTTGGGTTGGAAGTAGAGCATTAAGTCATCGTTACGTACCGCTTGCAGCAAGTAACCTTCGATCTTATTGATATGACTTTGCTCTTCAGTGTGAGATTGGGAGTAATAAGCAAACTTTTGCCCGGAATCCTTGCAGGCCAGCATAGCCTCTGACGATTTCTGAAGAATACTTTCTGCATCGTCTTCGTTATTAGTAGTAGCAATTCCGATAAATGCGTGCAGGTGAACCTTATCATTTTCGATAGCAAATTCAGAATGACCAACTTTTACTAGAGTTTGGCAAAGCTCTTCGAGGCGATGATGCAAATCTTTAACACTGAACGCTAACACCAGATCCACAGAAGTAGGGCGCGCGGTTAACACCTCAATATCGGCAATGCTATCGATACGTTTTCGGTATTCAACTAATACTTTGTCCAGTGCTGTATAGCCGTATCGAGCTTGTATACGTCTGCCGTTGGTAAAACCGATGTGAATGACAGCAAATGAGCAATCCGTCAGCCTGCGTTGAGAAGAGAGTTTGTGGTTTAAACGCGACTCAAATGCACTACGATTTAAAAAGCCAGTTCCTAGGTCATGGTTCTTTTGGAAATTGATTTTTTGTTCAGCGGCTTTTCGCTTATCAATTTCTTGATTTAAGGAGTAATTCAAACTGGCGAGATCTTTGGTTCGTGTATACACCCGGTTTTTGAGGTCACGATTCATTTGAGTCAGTTTGGCGTGCTGAAAGAGGGTTTTAAGCTGGGACTCAATTGAAGTTCGAAAGCTTTCCAGGAGTTTAATGTAAGTCGGCGTGTAGTGATTTTCTTTAGAGTCCAAGATACAAATGGTGCCGAAAAGCTCACCATTCGGCCAAAGCAGAGGGATACCACAATAGGATATCAACCCTAGCTTGATGTCAGGGTTACTTTCCCATGCCGGGTCTGCGAGAGCATTGGGGACAAGAAGTTGCCGCTGAGATTCCATAACGGTTTCACAATACAGCCCGTTGCCTAGTGTTTCAGAATCGCCCTTATTGTATGGGTTGTTCTCGCTACGACTGGTGGAGAAGACTTCGATGTAATTGGAATGAACACGCATAATAAGTGCTGCTGGCACTTGCGTTATTTGAGCCAACAGATCAACGATGTTCTGCCAACCGTGCTCCATATCGTCTGGAATATCTAAATCGAGAGTTTTTATTTTCTTCATATGACTCCGAGTCAATTATGCTAAATGCATCAACACATCCTGTGTTAATTATGATGAACCAAATAAACTGTGAATCTTAAGTTAATTAAGTATAAGAAATGTTGCACAAAAAAACCTCGGCAATTTTGCAGAGGTTTTCAAATGTGAATACGGGTCTCAGTAATGAGATAAATTTCGACTAGGGCTTTAATTTTATAAAGTCTTCGCTATTCAATTTCTTACTGTAGTCTACCGATGGTTGTGCAAAGCCGTTTAGTTGCAAGAATTCATCTTTAAACCCTTGGTAATCGCCCAGAGTTTGGAAGTTGTTTTCATCCATCTTATTGAGCAACTCTGTCACATGGGCTTGTGTCTCTGGGTCTAGTTCCCAGTCGTCCATTCGTATCAACCGTTCGCCATCAAGTGGTACTTTAGATTGACCGTACAGCTTAGTCCTAAATAGGCGCTGCATTTGTTCGATACACCCTTCATGCGTCTGCTTCTCTTTCATCACTTTGTACAACGCTAGCAAGTAGGGGCTTAAGCCTGGGATGAATACGCTTGCTTTGGTAACCAACGCCTTACACACTGTCGCATAAGCGTTGCCGTCAAAGTTTGCTAATTCTAGGTTAAGCGCATGACTGGTTTGATGAAGATCGATTTTTGCACGACCAAGTGTACCATCGAGATAGATAGGGTGTGTGACTTCAGGGCCAACATAAGAGAAGGCGATAGTCTTACAGCCGGGAGCGATAGATTCGGCATTGATGAGTTCGTCGATCCAACTTTCCCAGTCTTCGCCCCCCATGACTTTGAGTGTGCTTTCTGCTTCCTCTTCAGTGGCAGCTTCAAGCGTGTTGGTCACCCAATTATCGTGCTCAAGAGAAATGGTTGCGCCAGTTACGCTTTCACCAATAGGTTTAATCGCAGAGCGCCAGAATTCATCAGAATCGGGCTTGGGACGTACACCCGCAGCCAGACTGTAAATCACGAGATCGACTTCACCTTCGAAATAAGTTTCGATGGCTTCAACAACTTGTGCGCGGGTTTCTTGGGAAAAGGCATCGCCTACGATGTTAATAGCGGTGCGCTGCTCACGTTCCGCTTCTTTTTTGAAGTAGATGTTGTTGTACCAGCCGGCACTACCAAGAGATTTTTCGTTTGGGCCACGTTCGAATGAAACGCCAATGGTGTCGGCTTGAGCACCGCCAAAGGTAAGGGCGATACGAGCGGCAAGGCCAAAGCCTGAAGAAGCGCCGATGATCAATACTCGTTTAGGGCCATCTTTGATTTGCGGCGCACTCTTAACGAATCTAATTTGTTGCTTTACGGCTTCTTGACAGCCAAGAGGGTGAGCGCTTTTTGCTACCACACCCTTGATAATAGGTTCGATCAGCATAAATAACCTTACAGTTAACGGTGATATGCACTCAGGCTAACGTAAAGCTGTGTAAAATTTATTGAGCTAGACCATTAAAACCTAAAGATACTGATATAATTCTTCGGCGACAAATTCAGCAATCCAAGGTTGAGCTTCTGGTTTAGGATGCAAACCATCGTTCATCATCCACTCCGGTTTTAGGATGATGTGCTCTAGGAAAAATGGAAGCAGGGGTACATTTTGTTGATCAGCCAACGCTGCAAATACGTATTCAAACTGCTGGTTGTAACGCTTGCCATAGTTAGGTGGGATTTTAATTTGCATCATAATTGGTTTTGCACCCGCCGCTTTTATCTGCTCGATGATTTGATCTAAGTTTGAAGACATCAGCTTAGGTGGGAAGCCACGAAGACCATCATTGGCTCCAAGCTCAATAAGGACGGTGTCTGGAGCGTGTTCTTCTAGTAGCTGGGGTAAACGAGCTAAACCGTTACCTGTTGTGTCGCCAGAGATACTGCCGTTGACCACGGTAACCGCTTTATCATGTTTCGCTAACGCATCTGGTAACAAACTTGGCCAACTCTGTTTGATATCCATGTTGTAACCAGCACTCAAGCTGTCACCAAGTATCAGTAACTTTGAATCTTGAGCTGACGCAGAGCCTTGAGCCAAAGAAGCGGTAGAAAAGAATATAAATAATAAAAAGGAAATTAGTCGAGTCATGCATACATCCATCATTAAAGCAGAAGCTGTTTCCAAGACAGTGTCTACTAATCAAGAACATTTAACAATCCTAGAGCACGTCGATATTGATATTCGTGAAGGTGAAACAGTCGCGATTGTCGGTACATCTGGGGCAGGTAAATCGACCTTGATGACACTGCTGGCTGGCCTTGATGTCCCTACCAAAGGCGAAATCCATTTATTGGGACAACCACTTTCACAGCTAGATGATGAAGCGAGAGCGAAAATCCGAAGTGAATCGGTAGGATTTGTTTTTCAAAGTTTTTTGTTGATTCCTAGCTTATCAGCGCTGCAAAACGTGACACTACCATGCTTACTAAAAGGCGAAGATGAAGACATTGAACGCGCAACTGCGTTACTTGAGTCGGTTGGCTTAAAAGACAGGCTCGATCATCTACCATCTCAGTTATCAGGTGGAGAACAACAGCGTGTTGCTTTAGCTCGTGCGTTCATGATCAAGCCCAAAATCCTATTTGCTGACGAACCAACCGGTAACCTGGACCAACAAACCGCGGCCAAAATCGTCGAGCTACTGTTCGTACTGAACTCTTCTCACGGCACCACACTAGTGCTGGTGACACACGATCCTAAGCTAGCACAACGATGTCAACGAACGCTTAAGATGCATGTCGGACAGATAGAGGAAGTCTAAATTGAATTCATCAAACGGACTTAACAAGCGCCTGTTTTCATGGAGCATTGAAGAGATTCGACATGGTCAACTATGGCCAGTATCGATCGCTTTAACACTGATCATTGCCTGTGTTTTCGCACTATCAGCATTGGCTGAGCGCATGGAACAGGTCATCGTAAAACAGGGGAAAGATGCACTCACTGCTGACAGCGTGTTCATCTCAGCAAACCCAATCCCACAACCGCTACTAGACATTGCTCAAGTAGAGCAACTAGAAAGCTCTCAGTTAACCCGTTTCTCAACCATGGCATTTAGCGACAACGCGATGCAGTTAGTAACGGTTAAAGCGGTGGAGAGTAACTATCCATTGCGTGGTGAAATGTTACTAGAAGGTGCAGACAATGCATCGAGTAATCACGTTGAGCCCGGTGAGTTGTGGCTGGACGAACGTATTTTCGCGCAGTTGGAAGTCGGGATAGGTGACAATGTCACTATCGGCGATGCCGACTTAACCATTACAGGACGAATCACCCAAGAGCCAGGGTTAAGTTTCAACCCATTCCAACAAATGCCTGCGGTACTGATACACAATGACGACATTGATTCGACAGGTGCCATTCAACCGGGAAGTCGTGTAAGTTTCAGACTGTTCTTAAACGGTGATGATGCAAAACTCAAAACCGCTCAAGACAGTATTGAACTAACCCCGAGTGATCGTTGGCGTACACAAGACTCAGCAAGCCGTACCAACGACATGTTTGAAAGCACCACGCAATACCTATCGTTAACTGTTGCAATTGTTGTGATCATGGCGGCGACCACTTTGGTCTTAACGTGCCAACATTATGTCGCGAGCCGTAGAAAAACCATTGCTATGCTAAAAAGCTTGGGGGCGAGCAAACCGTGGATCATTAAGTGGCTAGCGGTACAAGTATCATTACTTGTCGTTATTGGTACCGTACTCGGTATTGCGATTGGTATCGGTTTAGAGTTTCTTTTACGTATTCCGCTTGGTGATTTACTGCCATCGCCGCTTCCAAGCTACGGTATCGAACCTGCGATTCTTGCAATCTTATCCAGTGTTTTAATTGGTGTGCCTGCACTTGGCATTCCGTTGATTGGGTTGGTAAATACCTCTGCGATTAGCGTGATTCAATCAAGCCATAAGACTCGCGATAGCTATAAGAAATTCGCTTTGCTGTTGGTGCCTATCATCCCAATGATGTTGATGTATGGTGACAATCTATTGGTATGGATTGTTCTAGCCGGTATTGCGTGCCTATTTTTGGTCCTGGCCCTAGTTAGTACGTTTGTACTGCGCCTTTTTGGCAAGCTTCCGACGTCGACATCAATGCGCTTAGCTTTAAGTCGAATTAATCGTACGCCGCTTGCAACGGGCATACAATTTGGCTCGTTAGCGCTTTCGTTGATGTTGCTATCGATTATCTGGTTGGTAAGAAGCGATCTGTTGTCAGACTGGCAACAAACCCTGCCTGAGAATGCGCCCAATGCATTTGCACTGAATATCGCCAGTTATGAGAAAGAGAGCTATTTGGAAACCATTGATGCTAACGGAGTCGAGCGTACTCAAGCTTTCCCGATCATTCGTGGGCGACTGACAACAATCAATGGTGTCGAAGCATCTGAATATAGCGAGACATCTGAACGAACTGACGCGCTAAGCCGTGAAATCAACTTCACGTGGGGCGACTCATTACCAGAGTACAATGAAGTGCTTGAAGGCACTTGGACGAAAGAGCAGGGCGTGTCTGTTGAATCTGATGTAGCAGAACAGCTAGGTTTGGAAATTGGAGATGAGCTCGCTTTCACCATCAATAGTCAAAAGGTATCAGCGAAGGTTAACAGTATCCGTAAAGTAGAATGGCGTGAAATGAAGCCAAACTTCTACTTCATCTTTACTCCAGACGTCTTGAGCTCAATTCCTTCAACTTGGTTAGTGAGCTTTAGAGTCGAAGATCAGCACAACCAAATGCTCAACGAACTCTCACGGAATCATCCAACCGTTAGTTTAATGGATATCCGTGTAATGGGCAGCAAGATCCAAGAGCTGCTTAAACAGATTGTTTGGTCGATTACCGTGTTGGCAGCACTTGGCGTCGTTGCAGGATTATTGCTTATTTTTACGCTCTTACGTCTTAGCTTATCTCAAAGGCAACAAGAGATACGTTTGTATCGTACGTTAGGGGCAAGCAAGAAACGCATCCTTAACACTATCTGGTGTGAATATGGGCTAATGGCACTGGTAGCAGGCTCAATTGCTGCGCTGGGTTCTGAAATGAGCGTGGCAGGTGTGATGAGTTTCGGCTTTGAACTCGCGCCTTCGCTTCATCCGATGTTGTGGGTTGTTTTACCTGTGCTGACCTTTATCACACTAGCCGCTGTTGTGAACAGCTTAATTAAGCGTCTATTGGCTCCTGTAAACAAGGATTTTGGTTAACTCTCTTGAGTATTCATGATGTAAAGCCGTAAGCTTTTATTCGCTTATTGAAACGGTCTGATTGTGAATTTTTATACTAGGGCGAAAGCTATTTATAGAATTCACGGTTAGACCGTTTTTTATTTGACCAACGGCTAGCACAACTTAGGCATTTAGCACTTTAAAATTGACATTTTTTAGCATTTTTTGAAACGTATTGTGTATTTGTGTCGATTTAATGAACAGCGGTTAGTCCCTGTAAACAAAGGGTTTGCGCAACTTAGCATGAACGTTATCAACAGTTATCCACAAAAACGGTGGATAACTTTAGGGATAAGTTAACATCTTTGTTTTAAGAGTACTGAGGCAGCCTTTGTGTGGCGTCACTTAGGACAAATTTGACTGTTAGAATAACCTCGAAAACAGTATTGGAAGTTATTGAGTCAAGAGATTATTTAAGTTTTTTACATAAGTTCAACGAACCACCAAGCTAAGACCTTGATAAAAATGTGTTTTAATTCATCGTCGAACAAAAGTAGAATAGTGGCAGTTAATCTTATTCTACAGAACACGATGAACCACAACAAAACGGATACAAATCAAGCTTCTATTGCCATTGTTGGCGGTGGTATAGCCGGAACAACAAGCGCTATTCACTTCAGTGAGTTGGGTTTTAAGGTCACTATATTGGAAAAAGGGCCAAGTTTGGTTAATGGTCCACCGATTTGCCACCTACATGCTGGCGGCAATTTGTATCGAGATATTTCTGTAGAGCAGTGTCTTCAATTGCTCACACAGTCAATTGACACCGTCCGTTTGTTCCCTCACACGATCAATATTCGTCCAACCGTCATAGCCGTTCCACACAGCGATGGTGGGGAGCCATTGGACTTGCTTCCTCGTCTCGAGATAATAAAAGACGCTTATGCCGAACTCGTTAAGCAAGACAAAAACAATCAAGTACTTGGGGCCCCTGAAGAGTACTACAAGCTTTATGACAAAGATGAGTTATTGGCGCTAGCTAAACTAACGCAGCCACTAAAGCCAACAACGCTTGATGAGTGGTGTATTCCTTTCGCCAAACATACTGATTTAGAAACGCTTAAATATCCCGTTGCCATGGTTCAAGAGTATGGTTGGAGTGTATTCCGACTGTCTGCGACGGCTCAACTATCGTTGGAGCAACAGCCAAATTGTACAGTGTTGACCAACAGCCGCTTACAATCGGTTCAATCTACGGGACAAGGTTGGTCATTAACCTACACGGACATCGATAACAAAAGCCGCACACTAACCACCGATTATTTGATTAATGCCAGCGGCTTTGAAACCGGCATCGTGGATGACTTTGTAGGTTCGAAACAGCAACGACTTGTTGAGTTTAAAGCCGCTTATGTGACGGAGTGGCCATATTCCCAAGCATGTAAGGAAGAGTGGCCTGAGGTTATCTTTCATGGCCCACGAGGCACACCACAAGGTATGGCTCAATTAACACCATACGCCGATGGAGTATTCCAGCTTCATGGTATGACGGAAGGGATCACTCTGTTTGAAGGCGGCTTGGTTTCATCTTCTACAGGCTCTTCACAGCCTCAGCTACCTTCAAAGCTACTGAAGAAAATCGTATCTGGTTGGAGTGAAGAACAGCTAGAGCTAAGAACACGTGCGGCGATTACCCACATGTCTCAGTTCATACCAAGCTTTAGCTCTGCACAAGTTGGTGGTAAGCCTCTATTTGGAGCGCAGCAAATTCCGGGGACCGACCCAAGCCTACGCGCTTCAGATGTCTCTTTCTGCGGCGAGCGTTATGCAAGGCTTGAGGTAGTAAAGGCGTCTTCAACATTAGAAGCAGCGCAAAAGGTGGCTCAACACTGGTTCGATATTCCCGAGTCTGACTCGATTGAAGATACACACTCAGTGACAATGTCACTTAAGTTAAACGATATTGAAAATAAAGCGATAGGGTTGACCCAAGAGCGTGGATACCCAAATGCACTGGCGAAAGTTTCAGGCCAAGACCACCACTAAAACGAAAAATCGGCTTACTTAGGTAAGCCGATTTTTTATCCTTTGACAATCACCACTCTGAACGGTGGCTGAAAGCTCATTATCAATAACCGAAGAATCGCGCCCACTGACACCACACATCTTGCAACCCCAAGCGATCCCCCTTACTAAATGAAATCTGATGCCCAGGTTTTGCTTGCGCTAAACGTGGCAAGTCTATTCTCGCAACACACCCGATCTTTGGATAACCGCCAATTGTCTGCCTATCATTAAGCAGAACAATAGGTTGCCCATCTTGTGGTACCTGAATCGCACCCAGCGCAATGCCTTCGGATAACAGTGAGATATCTGGAGAGTGAACTGATTCACCACTAAGGCGATAACCCATACGATTCGAGTTTTGGTCCACAGTATAAAGAGAGCTATACAGTGTCTCTTTAGCTAATTCAGAAAATTGTTCGCTCTGATAGCCTTCAATCACTCTCAAATTGACCGGTAGGTTGTAATCTGGTGTGTATCGAAAAGTTACACAGAGAGGTCTAAAGTGCTTTGCAAGAGGGTGCTTAGTGAAGCCTAATTGGTACCCAGATTGGCACGCTTCACCGTCTCGAGTTAATCCACCTATTTTTTCACGAGTTACCGTTGCACAACTGTTGAGTACGACGGGAACATCAAAGCCCCCTTTAATTGCGAGATAAGCTCTTAATCCATTTTTTGGTAAGCCAAACGAAAGCATTTGTCCTTTAAACGCTTGAAATGTACTCCAGTTGGCCAGCGGTTTTCCATCCAAAGTCGCCTGTAGATCACCACCGCAAACCGCCATCTCGCAATCGTCATTAACCTTTAGCGTGCATTGGCCAAGAGTGATTTCTAAAGCTGCTCGATTAACAGGATTTGCTAATAAATGATTAGCCCAACTGTAGGAATAATCATCTACGGGTCCACCTTGTGTTAAACCTAGATGAGAAACGCCAAAGCGCCCAAAGTCTTGAATTAAACTTAAAGGCCCCGGTTTCACGATGGTTAGGCTCGCTTTATTGACTGATTTAATCATGACGTACTTCTCCTCCAAGCTCGACAAACTCTTGTTTTGATATTGCTTTGAAGCGCACAGAGTCACCTACATTTAGCAGAGAAAACTTGTCATGCATTTGGTTAGCCTGAGTCAACTGAGCGTCATCAAACAGAGAAATAGGGCAATTACCGATGATATTCCATCCTCCTGGAGAATCTGACGGATAAACCGCGGTCTTTGAACCAGCAATTGCGATACTTCCCTCAGGGACACTGAGCCGTGGAGTAGAGTGGCGAGGCAGAACTAACTGTTCAACCACGTCTGACATAAAGGCGAAGCCAGGAATAAAGCCAATAGCGCTGACACTGTAAATCTGAGAAGTGTGATAGTGAATGATATCGTCTAGCGACAAACCTTTGGCCTGATATCTATCTAAATCAAGGGCTGTTTCGTTTGAGTAATAGGCTGGTAATTCAATAATGTTGCGAGTGTTACTCTCACTTGAAAATGTCGCCATTGCTTCTATCAATATCGACTTGAGTTGAGAAATAAAGTGCTCTTCAGAAATTCGGTAAGGCAGATAGTCAACTAATATTGTGTTGTACGCTGGAGTGACATTCATCAATACTGTGGCTAAGCTCTGGCGAATAGCATCTGAAAAGTGGGCCATATATTGTGCATTGCTCCCACTAGAACCTGCAGTTAGTGGCTGTAGCGTAACAAGCACACTGCACTCAGCAACAGGCTCGATATTAAATTTTATCTCGTTTTTCGTCATTTGCTTTCCATACGTTTTATTCCAACTTCCATGTTCATGTGTCATGAGTGCTTCCTCTGTTCTTGTGCAGGGAACAGAGGGCATTCATTGCGCTGCTATCAATTAAACGCGTTGAGATCTTGTCGGATTTTTCTAATGAGTGCGATGGATTGAGGATTGTCACCATGAACACAGATGGTGTCAGCCTCGATGGGTAGCCTTTCACCTTCAATGGTCGTAACTGAACCGTAGTTAACGATCTGCATCACTTGGTTGTAGATATCGTCTTGGTTCACATACACCGAGCCTTTTTGCGAACGTGGCGCAAGGTGACCATTGTTTAAATATGCTCGATCAGCGAATGCTTCGAACAAAAGGGGTAAGTCGTGATCATCAGCGATGTCTAAATATTGTTGGTTGTCAGAAGAAGAGAGGATCATAAGAGGGATATTAAATTCCGCCACAGCTTGCGCGACCGCATTAAATACATCTGTATTTGCCATCATATCGTTATAAAGCGCACCATGAGGCTTTACGTAACCAACGGTAGTATGGTGATAACGGCACAGGGCTTGTAATGCGCCGACTTGATAACAAACGAGCTCACTGATCTGCTCCATAGTATGTGGGATAGATCTACGACCGAATCCGACAAGATCTTGATAGCCCGGATGAGCACCAATTTGAATATGGTAGTGCTGAGCAAGCTTTATCGTTTTCGACATGACGTGTGGATCGGACGCATGAAAGCCACAGGCAATGTTGGCCATATCTACCCATTCCATGACCGATTCATCATCGCCCATCTTCCAATTGCCGAAACTTTCTCCCATGTCGCAATTAAGCAATATCTTCGTTGTCACTTGCCGTCATTCCTTTAGGTATAGATATCTAACGACACTCGTACAAATGACGAAATGAAACAGTGACCTGATTCAAAGTTTTGCTACTGTACATTTATTAGTACGCCATTTCATATATAGTTCATCCATCAACAAAGAAGAACCATTTTTATCTTTATATTAGGTGAACGCATGATTTCCCGCCCAATTAGCTTAGGACTAGCATTAACCACATCGGCCTGTGTGGTGGCTCAGGAGAACTCTTTAGATCAACTCATGTCGATGAGCCTTGAAGAATTGTCGATGTTAGACGTTGAGATGGAAACGGCGTCAAAAGTGACTCAAAAGCTCACGGACATTCCGTCGTCCGTGTATGTGCTTTCGAATGAGCGTATTCAACGTAGCGGTGCTAAGACCATTGCGGAAGCGTTGAAGCTCGTGCCGGGCCTTAAAGTCACTAAGTTCAACGAAACTTCATGGTTTGTATCTGCTCGTGGCTTTCATGATGGATTATACAACAAAATGCTAGTAATGATGGATGGACGAAGTTTATTTAGCCCAGTGTATGGCGGTACGTATTGGAGCGACGTTGACTATGTTCTTGCCGACATTGAACGAATTGAAGTATTAAAAGGGCCAGGAGGAACAATTTGGGGTGGTAATGCGGCTAATGGCGTCGTTAACATTATTACGAAATCAGCCAGTGAAACCCAAGGTACTTATATCTCAGGTCTTGCCTCGAATACTGACAATTATGAGTTCAGTGTTAGGCAAGGGCTTAGCTTTAACGCTAGTATCAATGCGAGAGCCTTCTATAAATACCGAGAAGAGCCAACGTATCGTTCTAATGAATCCGAGAAATGGAAAGCGCAGTCCGCTGGTATGGTGTTTCAACCAAGCGACAGTGATCAACAATGGTCACTAAGAATCGGCGGTGAAAAGAGCTTTTCCGAATCAGAGTTGTATTCAGTTCAATACGATAGCTCTGGTACGCTCGTTGATTACCAAGCTAATGATTTTGATAATGAAAGCCACTCTTTTTATCTGCAATTTAACGACTCACGAAGCATAAGCGATACCTCGACCTTCTCATATTCGTTGTGGGGGGAATACAATGAAGATAATGCACCGGATGCACCTGGGAGTTATACCACGGTCGATTTTGATTCGACGCTTATCAAGCAACTGTCGACGACTCATCAAATCACGGTTGGTGGTGGGTTGCGATACCTGTATCTAGATTTTTCGTCGAGTCAGGTTAACGAGGTTGATTGGTACAATCCTGATTACTACGGGCGTGCCTATGACGTAGAGAGCGCCAACGATTACATCGCCAATGCATTTATACAATCACAGGTACAATGGACTGAAGCACTGTCCGTTACCCTTGGTGCAAAGTTAGAGCATTTCACTCAAAATGACTCAACAGAGGTTTCACCTCAAGTGCGTGGGTTATACAAGTTGAATCTTAGCCATTCACTTTGGGCAGGGGTAAGTAAAGCGGTAGTCGCACCATCTTATATGGACAGCAATTCAGCCTATTACTTTAACAGCTACTATCCAGAGACCGGAGTTAGCTATTTGGATTTGTTTAAGCCAAACAACCAATTAAATAATGAAGATGTTGTCACAATAGAAATGGGATATCGATATACGAATAACTCTGATTTTGAGCTCGATGCAACCATTTACTTGAGTGAACACGATAACCTTCGTTTCCATAGTTATGATCCGAGCGACATTCCAGCTAATCATGTTTATGTCGGCACGCTATCGGATGATTACCAAGCGACAACTTATGGGTTAGAGGTCGGTGCGTCATATCAATTAACACCAGGCCTCAGCAGCTATTTCGGATATGCCCATTCGACATTAGAAGGTAAGCGTAAAGGCGATGATCCGAACTCAAGCGCTCAAACCAGTGTCTATTACGATATCGACAATCAACATTTAGCCACAGTACAACTCATGTGGAACATTACCGACAGCTGGCAATTTGATGTTATTGGGCAATACATCAACGTGAACTACCCAGATTACTGGGTTGCAGAAGATGGCACTCAATACTCATGGCAATCTTACCCACATGAACTCGTCTTTGATGCACGTCTAGCATGGAAAAAATCTCATGCCGCGCCATTGGTTGAAGTAGTTATTGAAAACATCGGAAAAGGCAGTGGCTACCAGGCTGAGCTCACTTCACCAAAGAGTGTTAATCAAGAGTCTGTTTATGTAAGGGTTTCTCATGAATTTTAGACGCTCAGCCAAGCGAGTCGTTTCGTGTATCGCTCTTGTATTTCCCTTCTTCACTGCTCTCAATATCGAGGCTGCAGGTTTCAAGCCTTATGAAGTGAAAGCGGTCTACCTCTTCAGAATTGCCAACTTTATTCAGTGGAATGATGAAAACTTGATGGATAAGGTTCACTTCTGTGTACTTGGGAACCAAAAAATAAACGATGCGCTTGTTTCCATTACTAACCAAAAGACGCTCCGTTCACTGCCAATCCAAGTCCACCAAACGCTAACGCCACAGTGCAATATCACTTATTTGTCTGATGTGAATGGTCAGCTAAATGAACAGATTTACTCACCGAATATGGTCACTATTAGCGATGACGACGATTTTACCCAAATGGGCGGCGTGATCGAGCTTATGCACGTTGACAACAAACTCAAGCCTAAAATCAATCTCACCAATGCTAAAAAAGGTAATTACATCATAGGCTCAAACCTCCTTCGTATCTCTGTAGTGGAGGGTAAATAATGCTGTCTTTCATCAATAATATCTCGATAAAAAACAAGCTTATCTTACCGATCATTCTGTTTGTATCGGTTGCCTTTGTTACTATTCAATCAATAAATTACACTGTCACGTTCGAGCGAGAGAAACAGAACCTGATACAACGTGTTAAAGTGCTTGCTCAAGGGGTTGCGTATAACCTGCAAGCTGCAATATTGTTCGAAGACAAAGCGTCAGCTAACGAAATCTTATCCGCATTTGTCGCAGACGAAGATATCGTTCGAGTAAAGCTATTCGACACTCAAGAACAGCTCTTTGCCAGTTATCAAATAGGGGGCTCGAATATTCCTAGGCCCACCAGCGAAGAGCGTGAAGATATCGCATCTCAACAATTTGCGATTTCAAAGCAGTACATCTATTTATTGGTTCCTGTGGTTCTCGACAACGAAATCATCGCAAATCTACGTGTCACCATTTCAAAGAAAACATTTGAGAAGATCTTAACCAATATTATTAAGGTCGCTGGGATCTATTTCGTACTGCTGGTTATTTTGGGCGCTGTGCTCGTTAAATTAATTCAACGCTTTATCATCGACCCAATGTTTGAACTCAACGAAGCAATGCAAGCGTTTGTGGAAAGACGTGCTGAGAAGCCAAGATTGGTTACTTCGAACAATGATGAAATAGGTGAGTTGGTTCGTGCATTTAACACCATGCTACAACGATTAAAGCAGCGCGACAGCCAGGTTCATTTTACGCTTGATAAATTACAAGAAGAGAAAGCATTTGCGAATGAAGTGATCGAAACGGTGCAACACTCTTTGCTGGTGGTCGATAGCAAAGGGGCGATCGTACATGCCAACATGGCAACACGCGATATCTTCAAGTGCAGCGAAGCATTTCTCGAAAGCCTATCCATACAAGAGCTTATTCAAACCAAGCAACAGGGGTTCTTAAAAGGGGTTATCGATTCCAATATTGAGCTGAATGACGAATTAATTGAAGCAACTGATCTATTTCATAATAAGCAATGGCTACAGATCAGCAGCCGATCTTTATCAAAGAATGGCAACACCTTGTTCGCGATCCAAGATGTGACCGACATTGAAACAGCGATGAGTCGCCAACGTATCGCAGCCGGAGTATTTGAAAACAGTAAAGATGGACTCATCGTAGTTAATTCATCCAATGTCATTACCATGGTTAACCCCGCCGTCACTCAGATGCTTGGTTATCACGCGGATCTGCTGGTGGGTAAAACTCCGTTCGAAGTTTTTTCTTGGCAACAATTCTCGTCGTTGATGCCAACTATTCGCACCTCACTAGAGAATTATGATCAATGGCAGGGAGAGGTATCGGAGAAAAACGTTTCAGGCACCATAGTTCCGATGTTCATAAAGGTTAACCGAGTCACGTCAGGCAACAACAAAGGCGCGTTCGATATGGTGTTAACACTATCTGACTTATCCAATGTCAAAGAGATGGAAAGGCTTGAGCATTTAGCTCATCACGATGCATTGACAGGCCTAGCGAACAGAGCGCAACTGTATAAATTTCTTGATGATGCTGTCTCATCGAACCTGTATTCAAACAAGCATTTTGCGGTCATTTATTTGGATTTAGATGGATTTAAACACGTAAATGATACCTATGGGCATGACGCGGGTGACGAAATCCTTAAAGAAGTCTCAAATAGGCTGTTATCTCAAGTAAGAGCCGGCGATCTTGTTGCTCGTTTGTCGGGTGACGAATTTGTTCTTATTATTAAACAAACCGACAAGATCTTGCTTGGCAAATTGGCCGAGCGCTTGTTGAGGCTTATTGAACAGCAAGTGAGTTATAAACAGCGCGAACTGCACGTAGGCGCTAGTATTGGTATTCATTTAGTCAAAGGTTCTGAAAGTAATATCGACGTAATCTTACAAATGGCTGATGAAGCCATGTATCACGCGAAACACCAAGGGAAAGGGCAATTTGTGTTCTCAAGTGATGTTTGATTGCGCTGTGGGGTGTGACCTCGCACTAAGTTGTTGTATCATAAGCGATAGATTGAGTATTCATAATTAAAAGGTCTAAACATGAATGTTTTAGTAACCGGTGGCATGGGCTATATCGGCAGTCATACAAGTATCCAAATGATCAACGCAGGTATGACACCTGTACTTTTTGATAACTTGTACAACAGTAAGCCAAGCGTTCTAGAGCGTATTGAAAAAGTGTCTGGCGTTCGTCCTATATTCGTTGAAGGTGACATTCGTAATAAGGCACTGTTAACTGAAACATTGAAGCAACACGACATCGAAGCCGTCATTCACTTTGCTGGCTTAAAAGCTGTGGGTGAATCAGTTGAGAAGCCTCTTGAATACTATGACAACAATGTAAACGGCACTTTGGTTCTCGTTGATGCAATGCGCGAAGCAAATGTTAAAACGTTGGTATTCAGCTCATCAGCAACCGTGTACGGTGACCCTGCAAGTGTGCCTATCACTGAAGATTTCCCGACTAGCGCAACCAACCCTTATGGTCGCAGTAAATTAATGGTCGAAGAGTGTCTCGCCGATTTCCAAAAAGCGAATCCAGATTGGAGCATCACGCTACTTCGTTACTTTAACCCAGTAGGTTCACACCCAAGTGGCGAACTAGGTGAAGATCCACAAGGTATTCCAAACAACTTGATGCCGTTTGTTTCTCAAGTTGCCGTTGGCCGACGCGAATTCTTATCTGTATTTGGTAGTGACTATCCAACTAAAGATGGCACGGGCGTTCGTGATTACATTCACGTTATGGACCTGTCGGATGGCCACATTGCAGCACTTGAGAAAGTAGGGCGCAAAGATGGTCTGCACATCTACAACCTGG
Source organism: Vibrio sp. 99K-1 (assembly GCF_013114585.1). Classification (NCBI taxonomy): domain Bacteria; kingdom Pseudomonadati; phylum Pseudomonadota; class Gammaproteobacteria; order Vibrionales; family Vibrionaceae; genus Vibrio; species Vibrio sp. 99K-1. Next base: position 86,882 of record NZ_VTXF01000009.1, on the reverse strand, counting down.
GTACTGGCAACGGTTCTAGTGTTTTAGACATGGTTAAGGCGTTTGAACAAGCAAGCGGCAAAGAAATCCCATATAAACTTGTTGAGCGACGTGCTGGTGACATCGCAGAATGTTGGGCAGATCCGGCGAAAGCTCAGAAAGAGCTTGGTTGGAACGCAACCCGCACACTGACTGAAATGACCGAAGATACATGGCGCTGGCAGTCAACAAACCCTAATGGTTTCCCCGGCTGATCTAGTTGTTTCATGAATAATTAACTTATGAAAAGATGCTTTAGGGCATCTTTTTTGATCTAAATCGAATAAAAAGTAAATTAGTGGTTAAAAAGTATCATTCTGTATTCATTGTGTTACTATGCACACGAATTATATGTTTAATGTTAATTTTCTTTGGAGTTAATCATGGAACTAGGCCTAATCATCACTTTCATCATTGCTGCTGCGGTAATGGTAAAGAAAGAAATGGCAGAGAAGTAATTTCACTTATTCCTTTTTGATACAATTTTTAGTGAAATAGATAAAAGCCAGCATAAAGCTGGCTTTTTAGTTTCTGCAATTTAAGTTTGTAACGAATTAGAATTCGTACTTAGCTGAAATACCGTAGTTTCTTTCAGCTTGAGAGTTCTCTTTGTAAAGCTCATCATCGCCGCGAATATCATTCCAACGGTAGTACTCTTCGTTAGTTAAGTTGAACACGCCACCACGAATAGTCAAATCTTTCATTGGTTTGTAGTAAGCAGTTAAGTCAACAACCGTTGCACTTGGAAGTTCAGCTTGACCAGCATTACCGCCATTCTCGTCATCAAAGTTGATGTCTGAGCCAGATTTATCAGCCGTGTAATTTAACTTAAGGCTTGTACCCCAATTTTGGTTCGGTGCATCGTAGTTCAGACCTAACACAGCGTTCCATGGGTTAACACTGTTTAGTGCATTACCGTTTCCATCTTCACCCTCAGTGTAAGATGCCACGAAATGAGTAGAAATACCCTCTGGCGCACCCACTAACACATCCCAAAGTAACCTGTTCGAGAACTCAACACCCTTGATTGTCGCTGACTCTAAGTTAACGTTAGAGTAGTGTGTCGTACCGCCGGTTTTTTTCGTTACTACAGTTTCAATGAAATCATCGTAATCACTGTAGTAAGCTGCAATCTCAGACGATGAAGCTTGCGTGTTGTGACGGTAACCAAGCTCGTACGAGATACTTGTTTCTGACTTAAGGTCAGGATTCGGATCATTTACGTAGCCGTGACCAGGGTTGTCGTATGTGTAGTAGAGTTCATCAAATGACGGGGCTCTAAAGCCTTGGCTAATTTGACCAAATACAGTACCTGTATCTGTTAGTTTGTACGTTGTACCTAAACGACCTGTTACTGCAGAATCTGAGAAGTCAGTTAGAGATTCGCCAGTGTTTTTACTAGGGTCTGTAGAGAAGTAGTCGAAGCGAACACCAGGAGTCACAACCAGCTTATTGTTCATTAGGCTGATTTCGTCTTGAACAAACAAACCAAACTTCTGCTCTTTCGCATCAGGCGTGTACACGTAAAGCTGATCGTCAGTCGCTGGATCTGAGTTGTACTCCATATTGGTGTTGCTGATGTCACTATGTGTATAAGTCGCACCATAAACTAGGTAGTGATTGTTAATCTCTTTGTCTAGTTGCGTCTCTATCTCAAGCTTATCTTCGGTGTAATCATAATCTTTGGTTTGAAGGTTGTCGTTATTAGCAGGAACGTAAGGAGGGAAACCTGGGCCTGCAGGCTTAAAGCGTTTCGTAACACCGTTCTCTTCTTTAGAAATGTACGACACTTTACTCGTCACTGTGTCAGCAATCGCGCCGTCTGCAAACCAAATGTGCTTGATTGCGAATCGGTTTTGTTTCGTGTCATCTTCACCAGTGTAGCTATCATAACTAGAGTGGTAGATGTCTGAATCAGAGGTATCTTTAATGAGCTCTGCTAGAAACTCAATGCGATGGCTTTCATTCAATTGGTATTGAAGTTTAACCAATAGATTATCTGCTGATGTGTCTTGATTTTCTACTGCGTAGTTCTCTAAATCACCCGAGTTACGGAAGTTTTGAAGCTCTTCACCATCACGGCGAGTGTAAGCAACCAGAGTTTCTAAATCGCCAAAACGATTAGCTAATGCAACATGTTCGCTGAACGAGTTATCTTCAGAAGAGTAAGACAGTTTAGCTTGACCACCGAAGTCTTCACCATCTTTCAAGAAGTCAGAGGGATCTTTAGTTTCAAACGCCACAACACCGCCAATTGCGTCACTTCCGTGTAAACTTGAAGCTGCACCTTTGATGATTTCGACACTCTTCAACATATCAGGGTCGATAGAAATACCACTAGAATTGATAAATGCATAAGGACCACCGTCAAATGAACCAGGTTGCGATGAACCGTCGACTAGAATCTTAACGCGTTTTCCTTCCATGCCACGGATATTAATAGTTTGTGCACCTTGGCGTGAACTTGAGTTCATCGTTACACCAGGCGTGTACTCGAAAATCTCGTCGACATCTTTTGCCATATTCTCTTCGATTTGCTTATCAGAGATTACGGTGACTGAAGCTGCAGTATTGATAAGTGTTTGATTCGTACGAGTCGAAGATACAACAACCTCGTCAAATAGGGCATAATCTTCAGCTAAGGCTGAGGTTGATGAAAGCGCTAAAACGATTGAAGCAGAGAGTAGGGATTGCTTATACATCTGATAGTTACCTTAATTCCATAGTATTATCTTGATTTCGCGAAAGATAATATTGGATCTAAATGATAATTACTATTATTTGCATTTCAATTTATTTGTAGTTTTGTCATTAAAAGCTCACTTAAACCGTATAACTCATTGTATTAAAAGACCTTTAATGGTTCCATTTATCTGGTGAATGCTTCCATTTTTGTGATCAAAATCTCATTTATAAAGTAGGGAACTGATGCATAGCCCAATAACACTTGAAGCGTTACACATCCTAGACGCCATCGATAGACGTGGAAGTTTTGCTGCTGCGGCCAATGAAATGGACCGCGCGCCTTCGTCACTCAGCTACCAAATTCAAAAGCTTGAACAAGACTTAGATATCATGATTTTTGACCGTTCAGGTCACCGTGCAAACTTCACGGAAGCAGGGCAATTGATACTTGAGCAAGGCAGAGTAATTCTTGGTGCCACAGAGAGGCTGGTAAACGAGGCGAGCATTCTAGCCAATGGTTGGGAATTGGATTTGACCATTGCCTTTGATGGCATTATCCCAATCGCTAACTTCTTCCCACTGGTTGATGAGTTAGGGAAAATCAGTAAAACACGGGTACGTTTACAAGAAGAAATTTTGGCGGGGTGCTGGGAATCGCTGTCAGATGGTCGAGCTGACTTACTGGTTTGCCCAAAGGTAGACACCATTCCCAATGACATGAAAAGTGACGTAATAGGAAAAATGGAAATGGTTTGGGTAGCAGCATCCAACCACTACGTACATAAGCGCTCTGGAGATTTCGATCAAAAGGCTAGAGAAAGTTACAGGGTGATTGCAATTGCAGATACTGCACGCGATCAGCCAGCATTAAGCATCAATATTTTAGAGAAACAACCACGCTTGACGGTGACGAGCTTCCCAGCAAAAGTAGAAGCTTTAACTAGTGGGCTCGGCATTGGTACCTTGCCGTGTAGCGTTGCTAAACCTTTGATCGAATCTGGTGTTTTAAAACAGATTGCAGGGACGGAGCCGCAACCGATCGACATTGTGATGGCTTGGCGACGCAACAAAATGGGCGACGCCAAATCTTGGTGTATTCAACACCTTAAAAAAACATGGTCACTCAAGTAACGGAAGCACCATATCTGCTGTGCCGTCTTCAAAACAGATATCTAGCTTGAAACCCAGTTTTTGAGCTAGTGTCAGCATCCCTCTGTTGGTTGGCATTGTCATTCCCGACATCTGTTTAGTCTGCTTAGCACGGCAGTAATCAATAACCTTAGTCATAAGGATTCGACCTAAACCAACGCCTTTTAAATCAGAGCGAATCAATATCGCGAATTCTGCATCCGTATTCTCTGGGTTAATCAGCGCGCGCGACACACCGATAATGGCAGGAACCCCTTGCTCTTCACGCACAACAACAAAAGCAATCTCTCTATCGAAGTCAATCTGAGTGAAATTAGCTAACGCTTCATGATTGAATTCACCCACATCACTAAAGAAGCGTTTGTAGAGATCCTCTTTAGACACTCGGTTAATAAAGTCGGCATGAAGTGGTTCATCTTCAGGAAGAATAGGGCGTAGCAACACTTCTGTACCATCTTTTAACTGGATACGTTCTTCAAGCTCCACGGGGTATGGGCGAATCGCCAGCCTTTCTTGCGGATCACCTTCGTAGGCTTTCAATACAATATCTGCATCCAATATCGTGAACTTATCGCCATTCGCAAGTACTGGGTGTATATCCAGATCATGTATTTCAGGGCAATCAACCACCATTTGTGAGATACGAACCAGCAACTCCGACAAGCCTTCTATGTCGATAGGGTTAGGAAGCTTCTGTAGACGAATCTTGCCACTCTTTATCGCTCGAATAATCAAATAGCGAGCCAGTGTCATATTCAGTGGTGGGAACGCTGCAGCCGCATCAATCGACTCATCCCATTCCGAACCACCTTGACCGAGTAGAATAATAGGACCGAATGTTTCATCGGTTGTGACTTTCACGCGAAGCTCTTGTCCGCCAGCAAGTTTCGCCATGCCTTGTACCAGCAAGCCATGGATATGTGCTGTAGGAAACGACAGTTGAGAGCGATCAAGAATCGCTTGAGCCGCATTTGCGACTTCACTGCTGTTTCTTAAATTAAGCATTACGCCTTGAACGTCAGATTTATGCGCGATATCTGGAGAGCGGAGTTTAACTGCGACAGGATAACCAATCGTTTCTGCAATATGTACCGCTTCACTAGGATCTGAAGCGATCCAAGTAGGCAGCACATCTAGGTTGAAGTGTTTGAAAAACTGACTGTTTTGATGGGTATCAAGGCTAACTGTATCTTTATCCAGTAATTGGCGTTCTATCCAATTTCTGGCATCGGCTAAATCTTCAATATGGACTTTCTCAGCCGTGGTTGGCGTCTCCATAAGCTGACGTTGGTTGCGTCGGTACTCGACCAAGTGCATGAATGCGACCACAGAGCTCTCTGGTGTTCGATAGGTTGGAATACCAGCTTCAGTGAACAGCTTTCTAGCAGGCCTTGCCGTAAGCTCACCAGACCAATTGGTAAGAATATTGAATCGCTTATGGCGAGGGTGCTTTTTAATCGCTTCGATGATGCGCTCAGCAGTTTGAGCAGAGTGTGCGATAGCAGAAGGGCTATGCATGATGAGAATAGCATCTGCCTCATCACCATCGAGCAGTGTGTTAATCGTATCAATATAACGCTGATCACCTGCATCACCCACAATATCGATAGGATTGCTATGTGACCAACTTGAAGGCAACACCTTGTTCAGCTTATCAAGTGTCTCTTCTGAAAACTCTGCGAGCTTACCACCGCGGTCAAATAGGGTGTCCACCGCCATAATCGCAGGGCCGCCCCCGTTGGTAACAATAGCTAAACGCTCGCCACGCAAGGGGACTGAATGAGTCAGTGTTTCTACCGCAGCAAACAGTTCATGCAAATTCTTAACTCGTAGCATGCCGCTGCGTCGGATTGCGGAATCATAAATAATATCTAATGTGTCGACACCGCCAGTGTGAGCCATTGCTGCGGCTCTGCCTTTCGCCGTTCGACCACCTTTCAACACCAAAATTCGGCGGTTACGCGAAGCCGCACGCGCTGCAGAAATAAAGCGCCTCGCATCAGTAATGCTGTCTACATAAAGCAATATCGCTTCGGTGTGAGAGTCGGTGCTGAGGTAATCCAATAACTCCGAGAATTCGATATCGCTGCCATTGCCTATAGAGATAAACGCAGAGAAACCGATCTCTTTGTCATTAGCCCAATCGAGAATAGTGGTACACACAGCTGCCGACTGAGAAACAAAAGCGATCTTACCGGGTAATGCTGTCACTGGAGAGAATGAGGCGTTCAAATTTAACCAAGGGACAATTACGCCCAAACTATTAGAACCCAACACGCGAATGCTGTGTTTTTTGGCAATCGCTAGGCATCGTTCATCATACGTCTCACCATTATCGCTTTCTTGCTGCATGTCGGAAGAAAGCACAATGACAGAGGCAATCCCTTTCTCAGCCAACTCTTCAAAAATGGCGACATTGCGTGTCGCGTTGGTACAAAGAATCGCAAGATCAGGGACGATCGGGAGCGACAAAATGTTTTTGTAGGAAAGTACACCCGCCACCGAATCATATTTGGGCGTAACTGGCATTACCGCCCCCTTAAAATCCCCATGCAACAGATTATTCATAACAATGTATCCCGCTCGGTTTTCACGTTGAGAAGCGCCAACAACGGTAATCGAACGGGGTTTCAGTAGGGGATCAAGATGATTCATAGACATATCCTAGCAATGCACGTAAGTTCATCGTAACTTACTTTTCGATAACAGGTTGATGGCAAATTCACCGAATTAAGATGAATAAGCAAACACTGCATTAAGTTTGTGAAATAGGTCACCCACTAATGGTGTATAATCTCAAAGTTAACTTGATTCTAAACCGACGTATCGGCATGATTTATAGTAATTATTATTAAGGATATAGAGCTTTCCATGAAAAAAATTGCAATTGCGACTTTGCCACTGCTCTTGGCTGCGTGTGTATCTGAAAACTACATCACGGATGTGACTTCAGATAGTTATCAAGAAGAGTACAAAACTGCCAAAGTTGAAGCTCCAGTTGTGTCTCAATCACAGCAATCAGGCGTTGTTGAAGAGAATGTTGTTAACGTTATCAGAACAGAACCTGTTGAGCAGAAAGTCACTCAAACAACTCAGGCTAAGCCAGTTGCGGCAGTGAAAGGTCCAACTAAGAAGCAACAAGACATGAACCAGCGTTTTGGTTACACAGTTCAAGTTGTTGCGGTTGGCAGCCAAAGTAAAGTCGACTCTTTCGTGAAAATGCTACCAACGACTTCTCAGCCAGTTTGGGAAAACTACAAGATGGTCAACGGCACTAAGTGGTTCACAGTACTTTACGGTGACTACGCAACACGTTTAGAAGCAAAAAAGGCGATCTCAACACTACCTAGTTCACTTAAAAACTTGAAGCCATTCGTGAAGAGTATTGATGATATCAAGAACTCTGAATACCCAACGCTTAACAAGTTAAACTAAGTTTTGAATCATAAAGAAGGAGCAAATGCTCCTTCTTTTGTTTTATGACGAACCGTTTTGTCTAATAGTTAATCGCTCGATCTTTCGGACGCAATTTTAACAATCAAAACACTGTACCTATCTCGACTTTTGTTTATCATTGAAGTCAGTATTCCTAGTTTCAAGGACCGAATTTACCCATGAACACCACAAACATTCTTCTTCTATGCGGCGGTGGATCTTCAGAGCACGAAGTGTCTTTAGTTTCAGCCAATTACCTTTTTGATCAACTTAAGAGCGTTGAAGACTTTAACGTTGTAAGAGTTGAGATTAAGAGCGAAGGCTGGTGTCTAGATTCGGGCGAATTAGTATATCTTGATATCAATAATCAAACGCTACGTGGTGATGATCTAGAATCAAAAGTTGATTTCATCGTACCTTGTATCCATGGTTTCCCTGGCGAAACCGGTGATATCCAATCACTGTTTGAAATGGCAAAAATCCCGTACCTAGGCTGTGGTTCTGAAGCTAGCAATAACAGCTTCAACAAGATCACCTCTAAGCTTTGGTATGACGCGTTGGGTATTCCAAACACGCCGTATTTATTCCTATCTGACAATACAGACGAAGCTCATTCACAAGCAACTCAAGCTTTTGAAAAGTGGGGCAAAGTATTCGTGAAAGCGGCACGCCAAGGCTCTTCTGTTGGCTGTTATCAAGTCAACCATATTGAAGACTTGAGCGAAGCTATCAACAAAGCATTTACTTATTCAGATCAAGTGCTTGTTGAAAAGTCAGTGGTGCCAAGAGAGCTGGAAGTTGCGGCTTATGAAATCGACGGAGAGCTGCACATCAGCAAGCCAGGCGAGGTGATTGCACCGAATGGCGCATTCTACTCTTACGAAGAAAAATACAGCGCAGATAGCCACTCGATCACAGAAGTTGAAGCAAGTAATCTTACTGATGAACAACGTCAACTGATTGCGGACAGCGCTCGCAAAGTGTTTACACAAATGAAGCTTCGCCACTTGTCTCGCATCGACTTCTTCTTAACACAAGATAACGAAATCTACTTAAACGAAGTGAATACCTTCCCAGGTATGACACCAATCTCGATGTTCCCAAAAATGGTAGAACACGACGGGCATAAGTTCGCTCAGTTCCTAGAAAACTGCGTAAGAACCAGCCTTTCTTAAGGGTATTTTCGAAATTTTTGTATAACAGATTAACTATAAAAAGCGGCTCGGATTTCTCCAAGCCGCTTTTTTGTTTGCGATGTTTTCAGTCTACTGCCGACCTAATGTCGCTTATTGCCACGGTGTTAACGCTTTGAACTTCATTTTCTCGCTCTCTGCCGTACCAGCATATCCAACGTACTGGGCTGGCATCGCAGGGCTAAGCCAACGTCCGAAGTCTTGTATTTCTCTCACGTTAAGCCCTTGTTTTGATAGCTCTTGTGCCGCGCCAACTCGAATCGAATTACCTGAAAAATGGTGATTGTCGGCTAAACCAAGTAAGTCACTTGCACGCCTTAAAATCCGATAGATCGACGAATCATCTAATGGTTGTAGGCCGATGTTTTCGTGCTTATCAATCGCCCGGAACACAGGTAATTCCTCTTCCAAACCAGTAAAGCTCAGCCAGCGCTCAAGCGCAGAACTTGCAACTGGTGAAAGCTTGTATATCAAGTCCTTGATTGTGATTTGATAGTCATGATCAATACTCTCCACATCACTCGCCGATAAAGACTTGAGTTCAGAGCGCTTCAACGCACATTCGAACATTACGTTATAAATCGCTATGTCGCGGATCTCTTTTAGTGTCGCTTTGTCATGTGAAAGTAACGAGTTCAATTGAGTAAGGTGTGAAGAAGTCATCGCGTTTGTCTGCTTAGCATCACCAGCCATTCGAGCTTGCAGATGGAACAAGGTAAAGCGAACTTGTCTATGCTTAATAGGGTTGGCAAAGTTGAGTACAGTGTGCAGCAAGCTAAGCGTTGCAGTGTAACGTTTTAACGATGCATACTTTCGTTCACTAGACTCCGTCTCAAGAAAACGACGAACAGCCGTAATAGAAGCAGGGAGTGTATTGATTCGATGTTTGGTACAAAACGTGTGGTAGCGATTCCAATCACTGTAGATACCCAGCAGTGAATTATGAGAATACTGGAAACCTGTTAGCTCATCGATAATTTCAACGGTAACGTTGCTGTTTAATTTTTCAACAAACGAATTAATTATCACAGAGTCGGTTAAAATAGGGACTTTTTTTCTCAAATTACCGTACCTCGACAGGTGTTTTTGCCATATTATGCTTGCTATCATTATTAGTATACTTATGATTAATGCAGTGAAAACAAAAAGATGATCAATAGATATGGCTAATTCAATTTACCGAGGGATCCATCTCCAATCGACGGATGCCACGAACACAATTTGGCGTACCAAGTTAAAAAACCACGTTATTCAAGGTAACTTAGCTGCCGTGAAAAAGAGTATCGATTGGTGGATTGATACTGCATCTATTATTGACCCAAAAGAGTTCACAGCGTTAAGTAAGTCTAGAGGGACCGGTGGCCAAACTGAAAACTTCAATGGTTACCAAATCAAAAATGACACTGGTGAGCCGAATGCGTGGTACTGCATGTTTAACGGACGCCTTATTAAAGGCGGAAAGATTGCAATACAGCGTCATATAGAAGCTTACTTACTCGCTAAACAAAAAGCAGAGCAACAAAAGAAATAAATTATGAGCCTAGTATATTCAACAGAAACAGGTCGTATCAAACCTGAAGAAGAGAAAGTCCAACGTCCTAAAGGCGATGGTATCGTTCGAATCCAAAAAGAAACCAAAGGCCGTAAAGGCAAAGGCGTTTCTGTCGTAACTGGCTTAGATCTAGATGACGCACCATTAAAACTAATGGCTGCTGAACTTAAGAAAGTTTGCGGCTGTGGTGGCTCAGTAAAAGATGGTAACATCGAAATTCAAGGCGACGCGCGTGACAAGATCAAAGCGCACCTTGAAAAGAAAGGCTACAAAGTTAAATTTGCTGGCGGTTAATCTCTAACTAATACCAGGGTTAAAATCGAAGATTATTATCACTGGATATTAGGTATTTTATGGTAAATAACCATTATGGTTAAATACACAGTATAATTCAGAGAATATCGACACAATACTAAGGCAGGGCATCACACAAAGAGTTCTGCCTTATAAACAATAAATTCAATTTAACATAACGTACATAATACGCAGTTATGGACATTGAAATCTGGGAGACTTATTAGCCTTATCCCTGGCAGATTTTACATACGCGCTGCTTAATTTCATTCGTTTAAGCACTTTTGGATTTGGATACACGTTAGCTCCATATAATTCACTCTATTTTCATTACGCCAGTAAAACAACCTTATAGGCTCTAAACCCAGCGCACCTGTTCAAGTCGCCTTTAACACAGTTTCTAATGTTAGAACCATTGCATTACTTTGTTCACGAAACAGAAATTCTCATCTGATGTTAACCACTGAATTTTAAAAACGTTCAATTCCTCCTAACTTACAACAATGGCTAAAGATTCCTGTGTGTAAACTTTGTAAGTTATCCTGCTGTTGTGCTTTCAGATTTCACATACGCGAATGCTTCAACTATATAACAAAATCTACGTACTTAATTTTATCCATTGTGATGCAATGCTTCCTGCGCTTGGTTGTTTCAAGCTTTAACAGCGGAGACGCCTACTATACCAAAGCTATCTACGAGCACATTTGAGTCTACAGGTTTGAACACACTCTTTGGCAAACTGCGCTTCGTACTACCTGTACCTATGAACATGCGGAGACTTAAGATCTTTAACCTATCCATTACCAGATCTCGTTTATCACTCGCTATTAGCTCTATGTTCAACGTGACCAGCGCTCAAATCTACAAAAATCGGGCTCCGATCGTGTATAAGCGCCAACAATTCAAGTGTTTGTTTAGTGGTTATCTTCATACGTTCTACTACTTACTCACTAAAGTTACACACCTTAAAAGTGACAGTGCAACATTGTTGAATTAGAACTATTGAACAGTTTGCTGATGGTCCGCTACTTGGCGAGCTCATAAAGGACGTAGATTCGCTCTAATCACGACGAACAAATCCACTTAAAATTTAACTGTGTATTTATACAGTTAAATTTATCTAGCCATAAAAACGGCACTTACTGAGTAAATTACATTCAAAATCAATGCTCTGCGTTCAATTTTTAAACTTCATCTTGGTCTAATGGCGCAGTTTGCTGTATAACCGTCACTTCTAGAACAGTTTTAGGCATAGCAATTCCAACGATACTAATACTCTAATCTTCGATTACGCCACTCTAAGGCATTTCGTATTAGGTTCGAATCACGTGTACGGATTAACATCATGAGCGACAAAGCATTCCGCAAACTCAACATATTCCTCTCGATTTTTTGCTTGGCAATCACCCTATTGTCGCTAGTCTCTTTTGATAAACTAATGAACAAGAGCTACGTCATTAGTCCAGACAAATACCCTACACTCGCCAATACAGACAGAGATCATGATGGCGGTACGGCGGCCTCATTATACCAATCAAATAACGGAATTGAGTTACAGTGTGACTTTAAGCGAACCTACAGCAAGCCTTTCTGTGAGGTTGAATTCGTTATATCGAAAGAAGGAAAAGGGTTAGATCTCTCTACGTACGACTCGGTAACCATTAACATGGATTACAAAGGACAAGAAAACCCAAGATTTCGCTTCTACATTCGGAACTACGACGAAGGTTATAGTGTGAAAGGCGATGCCATGTCTAACAAGTTCAATCGCTTAGACTTCTCGCTACCTGACGCAAGCCACATTGACTTAGGCTACTTCAACGTCCCTTTCTGGTGGATTGACCATTATAACCGCCCTGTCTCTGATAGCGCGGTAGACATCACGAACGCAGTATCTGTTGAACTAGGGCTTGGTGCTAGCACGCTTGCTGGACATCATACACTTAATATCTCGAGCATTGTGTTCCACGGTAAAATCATCAGCAAGGCTTTACTCGGTGAGCTCTTAGTTGGGCTATGGGTAATATATGCCGTCTACTATGTCTGTTGTGCTCTACATATCGCTCGACGAAACAAAAGGCGCTTAGCACAGCAACAACGCCATCTAACCCAAGAGATTGAAGAGTTAAAGGTAAAGGCCACAACAGATCCGTTGACTGGCTGCAGAAACAGAACCGAAGCGCTAGATACCTTCTATGATTTCGAATGGTTAGCACAACAAGGAAAAATGATTCACGTCGCGTTGTTTGACTTAGACCATTTCAAACAGATTAACGACCAGTATGGTCATGAAGTTGGTGATAAGGTTCTCATCCAATTTGTTACTACCGCAAATGAAACACTTGGCGAGCATTATTTGCTTTATCGCTGGGGTGGTGAGGAATTTCTACTCGTTTGCCTAGAACAAACAACGCTACAGTGTCACGAATCAATCGATAACTTGTACCTTGCAATGGACACAAAGGTATGGCCGAACGCGCTGACTGTCACAGCTTCTACTGGTATCACACAGCTTAAGCAGAATGAGTCGATACGTTCTGCAATTAAACGTGCAGACAAAGCGCTGTATGAAGCAAAGAATAACGGACGAAACCAAGTCGTGACGTTTTGATTCCACCTCTTCGTTTTTCACCTGCGCGTCTCTAAGTACCTGTAAGATTGCGCCCAGCCAACTAAGTCCCTTAATGCTCGCCGCTTTTGCATGGCAAGTCTTCGAATCTACCTGCTCACTCTAGTGGCTGTGAATCAACTTGTTTTAAGTTCAAGCCACACACTTAAATAAATCACTATCCACCTCAACAAAAACCTTGCATTTGCCGCACTAAATCCCCCTCAGCTAATGCGTTCTGCTGCACTTGAAGTATGCGTATTTAAGCCTAAACAGCGATAGATGGACAGATCTGTCGCTAGGTATCTTAGTATCGGTGCTTGTAACGAACACTCCCACACTCAAACTACAAAACCTTACTCATTAGGCTTACCCTAATCTATTCGCTAATTGAAGTCACAGCGTCACGATCGTTGAAAAAGCTCAAATATTAAACAACTTACGCCTAGTGACATAAATGCTGACACCAAAAGTGCCAGTTGTTTAACTTTCAGATCCTGTTGTAATTTAATTACAGTTAGGAACCAAAAAAGCCCTTAAAGTTGATTACTCTGATGTAACTTACTGAATAAACTTAACTTAAGCGTTTTGGATAGGTCAAAACTGAGGATGAATAAAGTGTTGGTATGAACGAGAGAATATACTAGAGGGTAATATATTTAGTTATAGTGCATTAGATGGGTAAAAAAGAAGGGCCAATGCCCTACTCTTCTTTATTACTCATTTCTTCACGAATTTGCTCAGCAACGATTTTGATAGCTTGTGCTGTGCTGACACCTTGGGTCATCATTTCTTGAATTCGCTCAACAGCTTTCTGTTGCTCTTCGTGAGAAAGGGTTGGTAAGTCGTTTAGCATGCTCTGCTCCTTTGTTTAGGAGCAGAACTATATAAGGACTGTTAGTAACTAGCAAGGAAATTGATAGATGCACCCATTGCATTTTCGTTTGTGTAGTTAGCGCTTAGATCTAGCTGAAACAAATTAAGAGGCGACAAACCGATACCCGCTGTGATGGTCCCTTCTGAATCAGAGTAAGCGAGGTTCTTGTAGTACCCTGCCCTTAGCTGCATTTGACGCAATAGGTCAACTTCAGTACCGACACGAATCATCTGCTCATTGTCTTCAAACGAAGTAAACTTTTCAGTTTCATTCAAATCGTAATCGACACTTAACGAGAAGTAGTCAGACACGATACCAGCACCAACGGTATAAACTGGCTCAATCTGATAAGCGTATTTACCACCAACTTGGTGAGTGGCACCACTTGTGCTGCTAGTTAACGTTCGGGTTGTATCTTTCGTCTCAATATCTCTTGAGAACAAGTTGGTCGCAGCAACACCTACTCGGAACGGTCCGAAGAACCAAAGCGCACCTGCATCCATGTTAAATGCAGTTTCACCATTGCTGTTTTCTCTTACGTCAGAGAGATCGTAATCGTTAACCGATGCAATGTAGTTGTATGTGTAGATGCGTTGAATCTTAGGAGTAATACCAAAAGAGATGTGTTGGCCCATAAAGGTTTGGTATTTAGCAAGAGAAAGACCAACTTCAGCTACACCAATTGAAACCGCTTCAACGGTAGACAACTCAACTTTGTCCGTATCGGAACCGGTTGTGTAAACATCAGGTGTCGCAAAAGATTCTGTGTAGGCTTTAGCAAATAGGTTTGCAGCAACAAATTGGTTAGGTAGCGCGAACGCCACAACACCACCAAGCTCTACGTTCGCCTGGTTACCATCAAGTTTGTTAAGAGCGGCATCTAAGTCTGCAGTATTTGAAGCGTCAATGACACTATCGATATTCGATTTCATATCGTTAGGATCATTATAATTACCACCAAAGCTAGGCGTAATCATACCCATATCATCATTGCGACGGTAAATGGCAACCAATGCTGGGTTATAGAATGGAGCGGTTAGGAAGTTTGCAGAAACAACACCAACACCACCCATTGCATCACCACGCGCTTCAATGGCGTAGTTTGCTGCTGAAATAGGAAGACTGGCGAATGCAATTGACGCTGCGAGTAGTTTAGTAGTTTTTTTCATGCCGTTTATCTTTGTTAGATCCCTTACATAGTTAACGGCACAATTTTAAATTACTTTAACTCTTCTTCGCTAGAAATATCATAAGTTTTACTGATAGTTTGTGCTTGTTCTATCGCTATGTCACCTTGCCAACGCGAATGCACCATAGAAACCGCCAGAACATAACGGTCATTGGGAAGATCTTCGCCTGTCAGATTCATCGGGTAATCCGATTCATAGCTCTTACCCCACACTTGTTCATAGTGCTCGTCGACATAATCGTACAAACCGATTTCTAGCTTAGGAAGCGGACAGTATGGGTTAAGCAGGTCTTTCTTATCTATTCGCCACGTATCTTTTGATGCCCAGCGTACTTGCTGACGCATGGCAACTTCACCCAAAATGATCCATGTGCTCCAAGAGTTGCCCCCTTCGCCCTTCACGTTCAGGCGATACAAGCCAGAATCGAGCTGTGACGCTAAGTTATAGCGCTTGCGGTACAAACTGACCGAGGCGTTGTTAACCACTTCGCTTTCTTTCGTAAACTCGCTATCGGAAGAAACGACTTTATCTACCCACTTTTCAAAGGTGATGTTTTGGATTTCTTGTTCAGATTCGACATCAATTGAAACCCGAAATGTGTCTCGACCTGGGCTTTGGATGATATGTCTCTTAACAACAACCGAGCTAATCCAGTCCGGTAGCGTTTTCTTAGTGAGGGTTTTACCACAATCTTTGTTCAACGCTTGGTCGAACAGTTCATTGAGGTGCTCTTCTCGAGATTGAGAAACATTGATTTGCCAAACTTCCACTAGAGAATCAAACATCTGCGGTAGATCATTATCCAACAAATGTTTATGCACTTGAGTGAGAGCATCGCTGCTCTTAAACCAATCTGTGGCGTACGCGGTGTTAACCACGCTCGACAGTATTAATAGTGGAAGTAAGGCTTTTTTCATTACGCTTTCATCTTGTAGCCAACGCCACGTAGCGTTTCGATCTCTAGACCTGGCAGTTTCTGTCTTAACTGAAGAACGTGCGTGTCTACTGTACGTGTTGTTGGGAAGTGGTTGTAACCCCAAACGTGGTCAAGCAGTTCGTCGCGTGTAAATACGCGGCCAAGATTGCTTGCCAAGAACAGCAGAAGATCAAACTCAGTACGTGTTAACGTGACTTCTTGCTCATTGAAAAACACTTCACGTGTTGCCTTGTCAATAACAAGGTTTTGAGCGATAACTTTTGACGCGTCTTGCTCTTCAGCATCTGGTAGGCGAAGTTGAGCACGGATACGAGCAAACAACTCTGCTTCTGCGAATGGCTTCGTTAGATAGTCGTTAGCGCCTGAATCTAAGCCCGCTACTTTGTCTTTTACCGTAACCAGTGCAGTCAGCAAGATTACAGGAATATCTTTCTTTTTCTTCCAGCTTGGAAGTGAGTCTACTGAGTCACCATCAGGAAGTTGACGGTCTAGAATGACTAGGTCCGCTTGTTCCCAATAGCCTTCAACTTCAGAGATCAGTTCAGCATGTAAACATTCATACCCAGCTTGCTCAAGGCTAACTAATAGGCCATCAGCTAAATTTTTATCATCTTCAACGAGAAGCAATGTCTGTTTCACAAGGTATCTCCAAAATAAATGTTGTCGGGGGGCCGATTAGCGTCATGTGACCGCCCATTTTTCCGACCATAGATTCTACTATCGTCAGACCTAAACCAAGTCCACTCTTACTAACGAATGGCTTTCTTAGTTGCCCCCAGTCTTTGCGGGACAAGTCTCCATTATCTATAACTTTGAATGTCAGCTTCTTGTCAGAAGTATTCAGTTCTAGTATCACTGGTGCGACACCGTATTTAACAGCGTTCCTGATCAGGTTATCGATACAGGTTCCTAACCAATATACGTTCACTTTTGCAGCGATATCTTGGTTGATGCGCAGTTCAATTCCCGGCGCAAAATCTTCTTCAACTTTGTACTCTAACCACTCTTGGACACTTGGCACCCACTCAGTCGCGAGTGGTTGGTTGTCCGACTGTAGGTAGTCTTTACTTGCTTCTGCTAGCTGCCTTAAACGACGCGTGTCTTCACACAGTCGACGGAACTCATCATATACCGATTCAGGTAAGTGTTCGAACTCACGTCTGAAGCCTTCAACGGTCAATGATAAGCTCGCAATCGGTGTTCTCAGTTCGTGCGTTAAGATCTGAAGAACCAACATACGACTCTTCAATTCCTGTTTCTTACTGTTCCAACGGTATATCGCCCAACCTAGCACAAGCATGATGTTGGCAATCACCAAGATGAACATTGCGACCTGAAGCAGTTCAGAGTGATCTTCAATTTCCCAACACACATTACCACGTTGGACGAAACAGCTCTTACCTTCTGAAGATAAGCTGAACGACAGCCCTGCTAACGTCGCGTTTTCATGCCAGTCAGACTCTTTGTATAGGTAATATCTGTCGCCCCGTTTGACCCACATTTCATCAAGTTCAACAAACATGCTTGCACCAGCCAGAAGCGCGGTAATGGCTTCATTGTCCATCTGCTGCAAACGAGATAGCAGTTCATCGTGTTCAGTATTTGGACGCTCTTGGATGTGCATAAAGCGTTTTAGCGCATCGAACTTTTCTGGGTATTTCTCAACGTAACGTGCTGCATAAGAGCCACCACCTGGGTGAATCAGACCGCTACGGCTAAACCAACGATCAGATAGCTTGGTCCCTTTACACATCGCACGTGTAAACACCAAAGGCTCCGTTATTAATGGGCTTAACGGCAACTTACCGCTACAGGTTTTTGATAACTGGTATAAGCGTTGAATATCTTTTAATGGGTACTCTGCTGTTTGCGGCAGCATTGAAGAAGGCGTGATCAAACGCGTCGGATAATCAGCCTGAAGCAATCGAATATCATAAGATTCGATTGCCGTTTCATGATCAAATAGTTTGGTGAAATTATCGATACGCTCAGGCAAAGAATCAGCAAACGCGTTTACTGATACTGATAACGTAGCGATAAGAAGAGTAAATGTTCTTTTGATGATCACAAACCAGCGCAAATTCATATAGATCAAACAAATATATACCATTCGCTTTCAAAGATAAATTTTAACCGCATGAAAAACAGCAAGAATGACGACTAACTGTCATTAAATTGACTTGATTGCGCTCAAAGCGAGCGGATGTACTAGTCTAACGCATTAGAGCTAAGCCATTTCATCGTCGCTATGGGAAGCAATTAGTGCGCTCATATTCTCTCGCATTCGCACTATTTCCCCCACTCTGTGGGCACAAAAAAGGAGCTCAATTGAGCTCCTTACTTTTGTTTCTAGAACCGACCTCTATAGGTGCTCTAGAATACCTAGACAGCTTTGTTTAGCATCGCCAAACAGCATCTGTGTATTGTCTTTAAAGAACAATGGGTTTTGTACGCCTGCGTAACCCGTGTTCATAGAACGCTTGAACACGATAACGTTTTGAGCGTTCCAAACTTCAAGCACTGGCATGCCAGCGATTGGGCTGTTTGGATCTTCCAGAGCTGCTGGGTTTACGGTGTCATTCGCACCAATAACCAATACAGTATCTGTCTCGTCAAAGTCATCATTGATCTCGTCCATTTCAAGAACGATATCGTAAGGGACTTTTGCTTCAGCAAGCAGTACATTCATGTGACCCGGTAACCTACCGGCTACTGGGTGGATACCAAAGCGAACGTTTACGCCTTGTGCACGCAACTTTTCAGTAATTTCATGCACTGGGTACTGAGCTTGAGCTACTGCCATGCCGTATCCAGGAGTGATGATTACTGACTTAGAGTTCTTAAGCATGTCAGCCACGTCTTCCGCTGAAGTTTCACGGTGTTCACCTTGATCTTCATCGCCTTCAGACACTTGTACTTCCTGACCGAAACCACCAGCAATAACACTAATGAACGAGCGGTTCATTGCTTTACACATGATGTAAGACAGAATCGCACCCGACGAACCAACCAGTGCACCAGTTACGATAAGCAGGTCGTTTGCAAGCATGAAACCTGCCGCCGCAGCAGCCCAACCAGAGTACGAGTTCAACATAGAAACAACCACTGGCATATCTGCACCGCCGATCGACGCCACTAAGTGGTAACCGAATGCGAACGCGATAAGTGTCATCACCATCAGTGCGAACATGCTGCCATCTGCTTTAACGAACATGATCATAAGTAGTGTTGAAACCACGATAGCCGCTAGGTTCCATTTGTGCTTGTGAGGAATGTTCAGTGCAGACGAAGAGATAACGCCGCGAAGCTTACCAAACGCAACAATCGAACCTGTGAACGTCACAGCACCGATAAATACGCCAAGGAACACTTCCACTAGGTGGATAACGTGCTCTGCATGAATATCAGCAGGGTTAAGTGACACAGCCGTCGGTGGATCGATGTAGCTGTTGTAACCCACAAGTACCGCTGCCATACCTACGAAGCTGTGCAGAATTGCCACCAGCTCTGGCATTTCAGTCATTTCTACTTTTCTTGCGTAGTGGATACCAATACCACCACCGATCACCATTGCAATGATGATCCACACAATACCTGCAGAGTGAGGGCCAAAGATCGTCGCGATCAACGCGATTGCCATACCCGTGATACCGTAATAGTTACCTGCACGTGCAGATTCCTGCTTCGATAATCCAGCCAAGCTCATAATAAAGAATACAGCAGCAACAATATAAGCTGCTTGTACTAATCCTTCAGACATCTGTTACTCCTTAGTCTTTACGGAACATTTCAAGCATACGTTTGGTCACGGTAAAGCCACCAAAGATATTGATACTTGCAATTAAAACGGCAATAAACGATAGGAAAGTCACGACGCCGCTTCCCTGTCCAATCTGTAATAGCGCACCCACCACAATGATCCCTGAAATCGCGTTCGTTACAGACATCAAAGGCGTATGAAGAGAATGGCTAACATTCCAAACTACGTAATAACCCACCACACAAGCGAGAACAAAAACGGTAAAGTGAGATAAGAACGCAGCAGGAGCCACCGAAGCTATCCAAGCGAATGCACCAACCGCGATTGCCATACCTGCCGCTTTTTTAACTGGAGAAGTAGGCTCTTCAACTTTTGGCTCAGGTTTCGTTGCTTTTGGCTTAGCCTGTTGAGGTTGAGCAGAAACTTGAATTGGTGGAGCTGGCCAAGTGACTTCGCCCTCTTTAACGACTGTGACACCACGAAGTACAACATCTTCAAAGTCGATATTGATGTTACCGTCTTTCTCTTTGCAAAGTAGTTTCAGTAAGTTCACTAGGTTAGTCGCGTACAGTTGGGAAGACTGAGTAGGTAGACGACCAACCATATCGGTGTAACCGACAACCTTCACACCATTCGCTGTTGTGATCACTTGATCCGCAACCGTGTATTCACAGTTACCACCATTTGCTGCCGCAAGGTCCACAATTACGCTACCTGGGCTCATGCTATCGACCATCTCTTTGGTGATAAGTTTAGGCGCAGGACGACCCGGAATTAGTGCTGTAGTAATAATGATATCAACGTCTTTTGCTTGAGCCGCGTAAAGCTCTTCCGCTTTCTTGTTGAACGCGTCAGACATCTCTTTTGCGTAGCCATCACCAGCGCCTGTATCTTCCTGAAAATCCACTTCCAAGAACTCAGCGCCCATCGACTCCACTTGCTCTTTAACTTCAGGACGAACATCGAATGAACGAACAATGGCACCTAAACTACCAGCTGCACCAATTGCCGCCAAGCCAGCAACACCCGCACCAGCAACCAGTACTTTCGCTGGTGGAACTTTACCTGCCGCTGTAATTTGACCCGTGAAGAATCGACCAAATTCATGCGCCGCTTCAACAACAGCACGATAACCCGCGATATTGGCCATAGAACTTAGTGCATCGAGCGCTTGAGCTCTTGAAATACGAGGCACAGAGTCCATTGCCATCACATTAATGTTACGGCTCGACAGCTGCTCCATTAATTCCGGGTTTTGAGCCGGCCAAATAAAGCTGACCAATGTTGCGCCATCTTTAAGTAGGTCGATTTCATTCTTAGTATCATCAACGATTGGAGCGTTAACTTTAAAGATAATATCGGATTTCCAAGCTTCATCTGCGCTTACAACTTTTGCACCAGCTTGTTCGTAAGCTGAATCTTCAAAACTTGCTAGCGCACCTGCTTGTGATTCAACACAAACTTCAAATCCTAACTTTAGAAGCTGTTCGACCGATTTCGGCGATGCAGCGACTCGCGTTTCACCAGCGAGCGTTTCTCTTGGTACACCTATCAACAAATTAGACTCCTTGTGTATCAATTTGTGATTATTATTCTTACCAAAGGCAAATTAAAGAGATCGTAAGCGCACTTGGCTACACCAATTTGCATAGCGATACTTTAACAATTGGTACAATGACTTATTCGTTTGTATCTAACGACAACTAATACTTCAAGCGTTTTGTTCAAAGAACAGGAAAAGTTATTACTTATAACGATTTGGATGGAATTTGAGCACTTAATTTAGATAAATGATGCCCCTCTCGAATAAAGAGGTCAAACCACTTGCCAATAATCCTTTTAATAACAACCGACTAGCTGCTCTTTGTCCCTAAAACTAAAAAGAGCTTTCAGCATATACACTGAAAGCTCTCTAAATTATGACTAGCATCAAATCTAACCCTAATTGGTTAGCTAAATATGCTATCGCCCATTTGGTCGATGAACATTTGCGACTTCTTGAGCATCAATTCGTTGGCGTCTTCTTTGTTTGAAACAACATCTGAACGAATAAAACGATGACTTTTAATCTCACCATCAATTTCTTTCTCGATACGCCCGGCAACACGGTATTGACCAGATTCAGCAATGGCATCTTGATAGATATTGAACCCTTTATATTCGACTGGCTCAATCTCTACTTTTTGTTCGGTTTTTTCTTTGCCACCAAATAATCTAGAAAAGAATCCCACGTTTTTTACTCCTTAAATGACGTTACTGATACTAACCTATCATGACTGTTTACGGTTCAACAATGGCTTTTCATACCATTGCAATTCTACGTCATCATCAAAATTGTGTTGACTGAAGATCACGGGCACATTGTCCTTACGATCGCGTCGTCTGTCGTCAATAATCATACTTTCTGCATTTTTGACCGCGATCTCACTATTCCTTTTGTACAGAACCAATTTATCTTCTGGTAAGGCCGAAAGGAAATCGATATCAAAGCGAATATAGATAGGTTTTAACTGACCCAATGCTAAACATGCGAGATCAGCCAACTGCTCGTTTGTATAACTAGACACGTATTCTTCGGTAGACAATACATGGCCCACCAGCGTCTCCATATAGTTATGTACATCCACACTAATTTGCATACTACACCTCCGTTTGTAGCTCTATGTAAGATCTAATCTTCAACCTTGTCTTAAACGTTATGCCAACCTGGTTGGTTTTGGCTGTTAGAGCATTATATCGGTCAATTTTAAAACAAATATTAAACCGTTTTAAAATCGAATATGCCCCTTAAGCATTAACCACATAGGTTTTGTTAAGTATCTATAACGACTAATTAATTTCTCATATATACTGTGTAGTTCGTACTGTGGTCAATAGCAACCTGAATACATATAAAAGCGGTTGCACCAATAGCGACCTATGACTATGTTTTCACTCTCGTTTAAGCAAAATGCTTGGCAATCGCTTGTTTAACCGTATCCTACGTATAGTATTAATTAATAAGATCATCATTATAGTTAGGCTCACCACATAAATGGCATCTTCTTTTGTAACGTCGAGCATGTTTCGATTTTGCTTCCCTTTACTCCTTCTAGCAATTTTACTTGCAGGTATGAACAACGTCATTCTGGTGACGGATTCAAACTTAGGGTTTGCTAGCAACCTTCCGTATATTCTATTAAGCGTTGCGGTATTGCTATGCCATACATTCAGGCAAGGGCGCATGGCCATGGTGTCAGTGACCATGCTTGTCGCCTATCTTGTAATCCAAGTTCGTTTGCAAACCCCGTTAAATACCGGAACGACTCTATTAGAGCTCTCTCTACTCGCGGCATTAGTGCCTGTCACCTGCCTACTTGTGTACGCCTTCCCAGATACAGGCGTGAATTCTAAGTCAATGTTCTTGTATGCTCTGGTATTGGTGTTATTTGTGGTGTGGGCGCAACTTATCGTTTCTCATTTTCATGCCGGAGGTTTTGAATCATGGAGCGAAGGTATCCTCTTCACCGTCAGAGACTTTTCTAAACTGCCTTTCGTTTTAGTCTTATATAGTCTGTGTTTATTGGGGTTAACTGCGATTTTGGTTCTGGTCTACAACCGTTCAATCGATGTGGTTGTGTATAGTGCAATCCTGCTGGCGTCGAGTACCTTTATCTTTTTCGATGTTCAGTACATATCGAGCACGATGTTTTCTTTGTCAGGCACTTTAATCATTGTTTATGTGATGTCTGCTAGCCACGATATGGCATTTAATGACCAACTGACAAACATTCCAGGGCGTCACGCCTTAGAAGTCGATATGAAGCATCTAGGGCGCAAGTATTCAATGGCGATGGTCGATATCGACCACTTTAAGAAGTTCAATGACACGTACGGGCACGACATTGGCGATGACGTGTTGAAATTAGTGGCGAGCATCTTAAAAGAGACGACAGGTGGCGCTCGAGCTTATCGTTATGGTGGAGAGGAATTCACGATCATCTTCAAAGGTAAACATACCGAGCAAGTCAAAGAACACCTTCAATCGCTCGTTTCACAAGTGCACGACTACGATATGACGATTCGTAACACAAAAGAGCGACCTGATGATCATGATGAAGGCATCAAAAAGCGTGGTAAAAATGGTCAAGCATCTGAAATTGTCAATGTGTCAGTGAGTATTGGATTGGCAGACAGTACAACCACCAAGCACCCTGAAGAAGTATTGAAGCTTGCCGATCAAGCATTGTACAAAGCCAAAAAGACGGGCCGAAACAAACTCTGTATTCATAGCTAAAAAAACAAAAGCCAAGCTCTATACGTGCTTGGCTATGATTCTTTGGTTAATTAGATATTTGGTGCTAAATGCAGTTCGCTTTAAACAGCAAGCAACTAGTCTTGGTTGAAGAACAGAACGAGGCTACCACCTTTTAAGCTACTCCCGTAGTTGATCGTAAAACCGATGCCTACATTATCAACCCATTCATTGAATAAGTTGGGGTTCAGCAACCAACCTACACTACCCTCATAATACGAGGTCGTCCCCATCGACTCCACGGTGTCCCCACCGATATCAATTCTTCTAATGCTCGAATACATCGATGTAATGTTTTTATCCCAACGCACGAGATCGTAGAAGATCTTAGCTTCGTTAGCGATATACCAACCTTCCGGGTTCCCTACATCACCGTTGTTAGCTTCTCCCCAACCAACACCATTAAAATAGTGCCAACTGGTACTCAGTTTGTATCTCCCCCAATGATTTTTATCTTCAAAAATCAGCTTAATTTTCGGCTCTATGATATATGCCCACGCATCTGTGTTGTAATAAAGTCCATCCAATTGGTCCTGAATAGGCTCAAGTAGTGACGAGCGGTATTCAAAGTCGTTGCGATAATAAGAGATATGATTACCAATACCTGAATGAAAGCTCCAGTACTCATTTAATTGAGAGACATTAGCAAACTCGACGTAACCAGAAACCACAGACTCTTTTTGATAATCGCTTTTTATCGTCGCTGCATATTCAACGTCGTTCTCGATACGCAATGCTGATAAGCGCAACGTTATCTCTTGATGGTTGTCTTCAATGTAGTTGGGCAGCTCAAAGGTGTAAGGAAGACTGAGAGATGTGATGTTTTGACGGCGACTTACCGAATCATTCGAGCCAATATCTTCATTGTCTAAACTAAAAACTTCATTTGGATCGAAGTTATTAATACCAAAAGTAAAAACATCGGTATCGTTGAGTAATACACTGGTGGCAAAACGCTGCTCTAGCTCCTTGCGAAATGCATCTGACAAAGCGTTGGCTGAAACCGTAGGAGAGGTAATCAAACAAAGCGCAGGGACAATCAGTGTCCAACGCGAATTAGCCATAGAAAATGACTTTGATTGTGGCATGTCGTTTATCACTTAAAACACTTCCTAGTTCAAACGCTACTAGGATTATAAATTCAAATTACTAAAAGAGCTCAACAGCTATCATGTATGCTCTAAAATGTTGCGCTGGATATAGGTGTTTCTACCGCTTTGTTTTGCTTGATACAGCGCTTGGTCGACCTTCTCATAGATGGAGGCTAAAGACTCATCGCCATTAGGCACAAACGACAACACCCCTTGTGACGCTGTCACTCTGTCTGAAATCGTAGAATACTCATGTGCGTAGTTCATATCATAAAGCGCTTCTTTGATACGAATCGCCTGCTGTTCTGCAGCATCACTGTCGGTATCACTCAAGATAAGCACAAACTCTTCACCGCCATAACGGCCGACAAACTCTCCAGCTCTCACAAACAGTACCTTTAGGGTATTAGCAAGGCCTTGTAAGCACTTATCTCCTTGAATGTGCCCGTAATTATCGTTGTAAGGCTTAAAGAAGTCTACATCGAGTAGAATCACCGTCATGGATATATTACGTCTTCCGTGCCACGCAATGCTCTCTTCAAGCTTAGTATCCATATATCGACGGTTGTACAATTTGGTGAGGCCATCTTCATTGGCTTGCTGTTGCAGGAGGATGTTGAGCTCTTCTAACTTGGCGGTACTTTGCTTCAGCTCACGCCTCATGTAGGCGATGCGCTGCATGGCAATCAGTTTAGAATTGAGTACGACTTTATTTACCGGCTTGATCAAATAGTCGTCACCACCCGCATCAATGGCCTTGGCTATCATCTCAGGCTCTTCGTGACCGCTCAGAAAGATAATAGGTACCCATTCAGGAAATCGTTCACGGATCTCGTTCGCTACTTCAAAGCCATCCATTTCAGGCATACTAATATCAAGCAAGACGAGCTCTGGATCAAAACCAGAATAAACGTTCAGGGCTTCTTTACCGCTGCCGACCGCTTCAACAATATGACCTAATTGTTTTAGTCGAATAGCAAGTTGCATTCTGTCTAGCTGAACATCGTCAACCAGCAATATGCGCATCGAAGATCCCTTTTCTATCATCGCATCACCTTTATCGAGTGTTGAATATTCAAAGTAGCTCATTTTTGGGCTTAAATCATGCCCTAATCTCTATATTATATTGACTTTTTTACAGATCTTTTTAGCATTGTTTCTTTTTAAAGAGAAATACTATGTCAGACGCTACAAACACAGAGCAACAAGAAATCGATTTAACCACAATCTCTCCTGAACTTCGCCAAGTTATCGAATTTGATGAAGTGCCAAAAGAGATGCACTTTATGGTTACTTCTATTCATGAAGTGTCTGAAGAAGCAGTACGCGAAGCTTGGGACAGCCTGCCAGCAAGCGCACAAAATGTTTTGGACAACTTCGAACAGTTCCACGCTCTAATCACGGTTAGCCAAGCTTTCGCTGGTGTTAACGTGATGGAAGAGTTCCCTACTCTTAAACTTCCAGAAGGCATGACTGACGAAGAAAAAGAAGAGTACCGCGCTCAACTACTAGACCAAGTTCTACACAACTGTGTAAAAGACATGGTTAAACAAATCAAGAAAGCTCGTCGTGATGCTATCTTGAAGCGTGATTTTAAAGAAGTTTTCACTAAATAAGCCATTGCTCAACCTTAGATTAGGTTGAACGCAAACAGTGATACTGATGCTAAGCCGCCTGTTGCTTTAAACAAGCGGCTTTTTTATACCCACTGCTTTTTCTATTGGTCGCTTATCTGCGATTCATCAATACTTCACGCCGCTCTTGTGCTGTGCAAATAATATGACTTTGCACTCATACAGTGTGGCTCAAAACCGAAGTTTATACCGTATAAAAATGACGCATGTTCCCACTCATGGAATCAAGATCGAGTTTTACCTAATCTAAAGCCAATATCTTCTAAACAAGAACTCCAAAGCAGACAAGTCGCGTTAACTTTTAATGAGTAACGGCAATGTCTCTTTGAGCTACACTCACGCCCTTAATCTGGGCAAATACTTGCTGGCCGACTTTAAGGCCAAGCTCATCCAATGCCCAAGATGTAATGGTTGCCCATAGATAACAGCCAGGCTCCAATTCCAACTCAACCGCCACACTCTGCTTATTGCTCCCTTGTTGATGCGTCTCTACGCTTTTAATCGACACAGGAAGAATGTTACGGATTGAAGTGCCTTTTGGCTCCTCTAGCGTGATCGAGACATCATTTGCCCTAACCTGAAGCCTTACGGTAGCCCCAATCTCACTCGACACTTTCTGAACCCACAAAGACGTAGACTTTCCGAGCATTAAACGAGACAAAGCGTAATCGTCGTTGTGCTCTGCCAGTTTCGCTTCAAACAGTGAGCTTTGCTCTGAGAAAGACTGCCAAGGCTGCATCGCACGTGACGCCCATACCTGTTCGGTCACACCAGACGACACTACCTTACCTTGGTCAATGATGACCAAGTGATTCGCCAATCGTAAGATTTCGTTGAGGCTGTGAGTGACGTAAATAATCGGAATTTGTACGGTCTCGGATAAGTTCTCCAGAAACGGCATCACTTCACGCTTTCTAGGTAAATCAAGAGATGCCAATGGCTCATCCATCAACAAAATGCTTGGCTTAGATAACAGAGCTCGGCCAATTGCCACACGCTGCTTCTCTCCGCCAGATAAACGAGCCGGATAACGATCTAGCAACGAGTTTAATGAAAGCAGAGACACGATCTGATCAAAGTGCGCTTTATCTGTGCCTTTAACACCGTATTTAAGATTCGCCGATACCTTCATATGAGGGAACAATCGTGACTCTTGAAACACATAGCCCACATTGCGCTTATGCGTTGGCAAGTTAATCCCTTGTACACTGTCGAACAAGGTTGTCCCCGACACACTGATCAAACCTTTATCTGGCTGTTTAAGGCCACTAATGGCATTGATTAAAGAGGTTTTACCCGCCCCAGAGCGACCAAAGATCGCCGTGATACCACGGCTTGGCAGTTCTAAGTCGATATCGAAGAAGGTTTCACCAAGCTGCTGTTGGTATTGGAGGATCAAAGCACTCATGCATTACCTCCCAAGCGTTGTGCCGACTTTCTGTTTAACCATTCAGACAACATCAATGAACCTAGCGCTATCACAATAGAAATTGCACACAGGCGTGCGGCTTCCATTTCAGCACCTGGAGTTTCAATAAAGGTATACATAGCCAGTGGAATGGTTTGAGTTTCACCCGGGATATTGGATACAAAGCTGATCGTAGCACCAAACTCACCAAGGCTTCGCGCAAATGAAAGCATGGTTCCCGTAATGATCCCAGGGATCATTAAAGGCAAGGTGATAGTAAAGAATACTCTGACTGGTGAAGCGCCTAATGTGGCGGCCGCCTCTTCCAATTTACTGTCGACCGTTTCTAAGCTTAAACGAATTGAACGAACCATTAATGGCAGTGCTACTACGACACAGGCTAATGCCGCGCCTTTCCAACTAAAGCTGAATACGATACCAAACACCTCATTCAGCCAAGAGCCGATAATGCCTTGTCTACCCATCATCACCAGCAACAAATAGCCAATCACCACTGGAGGCAACACCAAAGGTAGGTGAACAATACTCTCTAGAATGCTTTTTCCCACAAACTGCTTTTTAGCAAGCAGCCACGCGAGGCCAATCCCGATTGGGATCAGCCATAGGATGGCAAATCCAGCCACTTTCAAGCTAAGCATTAAAGCTTGGTATTCGTATTCCGATAGGTACATCATTTAACGCACTTCAAAACCAAAACTGTTCAAAATGTCCTTCGCTTGCTCGCTACTAAGGAAAGTATAGAACTCCTGAGCAACCGCTGGGTCACTCAGTTTCGCTACAGGGTAACGTATTGGTGTATGCAAATCTGCCGGGAACGTCGATACAAGACTCACTTCCTTAGATAATAGCGCATCCGTTTTGTAAACAATACCGAGCTTAGCTTCATTGCGCTCTACCAACGCCAATGCCATACGAACATTATTACTCGGGGCTAATCGTGTCTTGACCTCATCCCAAACAGCCAGTTTTTCTAGCGCTTCTTTCGCATAGATACCAGCAGGAACCGACATGGTGTTGCCAACCGCAAGCCTTTCATTATCAAGAAGTTTAGACCACTGCTCACCTTTTGAAATATCAAATGAAATTGGATCTTCCTTTGGAGAGATTAGCACAAGCTCGTTCTCACAAAGATTTGTGACATTGTCACTAGAAACATAGTTTCGATCGACAAGATGAGTCATCCATTTTTCATTTGCCGAGATAAAGATGTCTGCTGGTGCACCTCTTTCGATCTGTCGTACCAATGAAGATGTGCTGGCATAGACAGGAATAACGTCAACAGAATGGTTTTTCTCAAACTCTTCAACTAACAGATTCACCGCATTAGTCATAGACGATGCCGCATAGACACGGAGTTTCTCGGCAGCCAAAGCATGAGCAGGACTCAATGAGGTGGTTAACGCTACCGCTAAAAGAGTGACTAGTTTTTTCATTGCTCTCACTTATCTGTTGTTCTTTTAATTTCTTGGTCAGTTTGTTTCAGCTCAGGCCAAAGCAGGTCAAGATTTAAGTGCTCTTCGATGGCATCGGCGATTCGATTAATACCCAACTCTTTCAGTTGTTCGTGGTCAATCGCTGCTACTTCATTAGCACCTGCCCATTCACAAATCAGGGATAACGCATCGCTGTTATCTAATACACCGTGCAAGTAGGTACCAAATATCGAGTTGTCTGAGTTTATCGCGCCATCAAGGTTGCCAGATTCTAACTGAACCGGTAATGCTATTTCATTGACATCAGTCCTACCTACGTGAATTTCATACCCTTTTACTGGTGCTGACTTTCCATTTAGGCTTAAATTCCCAAACACGTTCGTTAACGTTTTCTGTTGCGTTAACGTGGTTTCAGCATCAAGGTACCCTAACCCTTCACTGCTTCCCGGCTCGCCTTCAACGCCATCAGGATCGTGGATAAGATTACCGAGCATCTGATAACCACCACATATGCCCATCACTTTGCCACCTAAACGCAGGTGACGCTGAATGTCTTTGTCCCAACCTTGCTGCTTCAAATAATCCAAATCGGCTCTTACTGACTTAGTACCCGGTAAGATGATCAAATCAGCGTTGTTCAAACGCTCACCTTTACCGACGTAACGAAGATCAATTGAAGGATTAAGTCTCAACGCATCAAAGTCCGTATGGTTGCTGATTCGTGTTAGAACAGTTACCACGACTTTTAGCTTAGCCTCTCCATCGGATTCTTGAGCGGAGGTAATGGCATCTTCAGCTTCCAAATTAAAGCCATGCAGATATGGCAACACACCTATTACAGGCTTGCCCGTTTTCTCTTCTAGCCAATCAAGGCCCGACTGAAGCAGCGCGATATCGCCTCTAAAACGGTTAATCACAAACCCTTTTACACGAGCTTGTTCAGATTCAGATAACAGAGCTAATGTGCCATACAGGTGCGCAAATACACCACCACGGTCAATATCAGCCACAATAATCACTGGGATATCTGCCTTTTCAGCGAATCCCATGTTCGCGATATCATTCTCGCGAAGGTTGATTTCTGCAGGACTTCCCGCCCCTTCGATCATCACGCTTTCGTATTCATCCAAAAGTCGATCAAAAGAATCGATTACTGTATTCATCGCGACTTTCTTATAATCATGGTAGCCCGTAGCCTCCATGTTACTTAATGCGCGCCCTTGCAGAATCACTTGAGCGCCAGTATCAGAATTGGGTTTAAGCAATACAGGGTTCATGTGCACTGAAGGTTCAATATTACAAGCTTGTGCCTGAACGGC
This sequence comes from Vibrio sp. 99K-1, assembly GCF_013114585.1. Taxonomy (NCBI): domain Bacteria; kingdom Pseudomonadati; phylum Pseudomonadota; class Gammaproteobacteria; order Vibrionales; family Vibrionaceae; genus Vibrio; species Vibrio sp. 99K-1. The sequence goes on along the minus strand of NZ_VTXF01000009.1, from coordinate 55,984 downwards.
TTGAGCGCGGCCAATTTCGCCGCCGTCTTTGGTCACGGCACTATTCAAAGCCATGTTCTGTGGCTTAAAAGGTGCCACTTTAATGCCTTTCCTAGCCAAAACACGGCATAAACCTGCCACCAATACACTTTTTCCGGCATCTGATGTGGTTCCCTGAACCATAAGGGCGTTCAATGGTGCTCGCATTCGTACTTAAATCCTTAATTTCTCAGCCCGCAGGCAATACTTCTCTTTAACCATCTTAACGTCATTGGCGACTCGATGCTCAATAAAATGAATGGAAAATGAATGTGTTACTCACTCTAGATTCAAACCGAGTGTTGTTTAATAGCCTCATCGAAACAAAACGTTTCAACTAACAAACAACATTAAGGGATTCACCATGAAAAAAACTGTATTAGCTATCGCAACCACTATTATTCTTGCTCCAACTTTCGCAATGGCTGGTGACCACAAAGGTAACAAGCACGAGAGCCCGATTGCTTACACAGGACCTATTGAAACCGTTTCTGTAGCGACCCTACTTGCAGACACAAGCATGTTTTCTGAGCAAGACGCGATTGTAGACGGCAAGATTGTTCGTCAACTTAAGAACGACACATTTATCTTCTCTGACGGCCAGAGCGAAATTCAAATTGAACTGGACGACGATATCCGTCTAGCACAACCGTTAACAGCAGATACCAAAGTACGTATCTTCGGTGAATACGAAGGTGGCAAAACACCGGAAATCGAGGTTGACCACATCCAAATTCTATAACCGACAAATATAAAACTAACGACTTCAAATAAATTGGCCTGCATATTGCAGGCTTTTTTGTATTATACTGCCGCAAAATACATTTATATGGAGTCACCATGCTAGGTTGCACTAACAAGACTGTCCTTTTAGGACTAGCTGCACTGTGTTCATTCTCTGCGTCTGCAAACAACTTTAACTACAACACATTCGAGCTGCGCATGGGTACCAGCCCTAGTACTTTCGGTGGTGAAGTCACAACCATGTTTACTCAGAACTCACACTTTGTGGCTCGCATCGATTCAGAATTTGAAAGTGATTGGGATGCTGCTGTCGGTATGGGTTTTAACGGTCCAATTAGTCAATTTGCTGATGTGACTGGCCAAATGCTACTTCACAACATTGAGCGCAATGACGACAACCACATCAAGACTGAAATTAACCTAGGCTTAAGAGCGTGGTTAATGGCAAACGTTGAAGTTAACGCTCGCCTTGGTCAGCTGATCGACAATGATGATACTCGCTCAATCGTGGGTATTGGTGCCCGTTTCCATTCAACAGAACAACTGTCTGTTGGTCTAGATATGCGCAATAACGGTACATACGGACATCAGCTGTTAATGTCTGCTCGATTCGGCTTCTAAGCTCACTATACCCCCTAATGTAAGTGGCTAATTCTTATTGATTATTCATTTACAGCATGATTTTAAGGCTAATGGGTTCTTTACCTGTTAGCCTTTTTTCGTTCTCATCTTTTACCATCAGTTTTATACAAACAGCTTCACGACACGCTGCGTTCTATTCTTGATTTGGGCCATCCAATCACAACCGCTCTAGTACCTTTTATACAATTAAATTATTAATAAATGCCAATTGATAAAACAGCTTTACTGCAATATGGCGTACTGATACTCTTTGCGAAAATTTTGCTGAAAATGGAGTACCTTAATGGGTGTAAGCAGCATTTCTATTAAGAACAAACTAACGTTGATGTTTGTTGTCATTATCTTCGCCATGACGATGATTCAAACTTATATCACTGGCAAGCAACTGTTGAACGAAACTTACCGTTCTATCCAACAATATTCGACCACGCTTACCGAGGCCAATGTTTCTGGAATTGAAAAGTGGATAGAAGGTCGTATTAACGTTGTAAATGCAGCGAAAGACGCGTTCAAATACACGGACGATCCAAAAAGCTATTTCACCCAAAGTACTAACGCAGGTCGATTCCAAATTGCGTATGCTGGACTTTCTGACGGCCGTTTCCTACAAGGTGTCGATTTGCCCGTACCCGAAGGTTATGACCCTCGCACTCGCGACTGGTACAAAGTACCAATGTCTACAGGCAAAACAGTAGTGACAGAACCCTACGTCGATGTGGCAACCAATGACCTTGTCGTGACCATTGCCAGCCCTTTCAATACCAACGGGTATTCAGGTGTTATTGGCGCAGATCTTAACCTAAATACGTTGATTAACGATGTTGTAAGCATTGAGCAGCCAGGCGTTTACGCATTCCTTGTCGATGGAAATGGTAAAATTGTTGCCCACAGAGACCGTGATCTTACGCTTAAATCAGTTGCTAACGTCTCACAAAACCTCTCAGCGAATAAGATCAAATCGCTATCTCAAGATCCGGGTTTTGAGGAGATGAGCATCGACGGCGCGGAGTCTCTGCTTTCAGCGAAAAAAGTTCCTCATACCGACTGGTACTTCACTGTCGTTATCGATAAATCCCAATCTTTTGCTTCTTACCGCTCGTTGCTTCGCCAATCGGCCATCTTTGGCCTGATTCAGCTTGCCGTTATTGCATTTGTGGCAATGTTTGTCATTAAGAAAGCACTCGCCCCCCTAACAACGTTAAGTTCAGCAATGGAAGCACTATCTAAAGGCGATGGTGATTTAACCCAACGTATTACCGTCAACAGCAAGGACGAAATTGGCACTCTGGCTCATCACGTGAATGCGTTCATCGCTAAGCTACAAGAAATTGTCCGTGATATCGCAGACTCTTCTAGCCAATTGAACGAGCAATCTGAAGTCAGTACCAATGTTGCTCGCCAAACGAGCGATGGCCTAACAGTTCAACTGCATGAGATCTCGCAAATCGCAACCGCAGTTCACGAGATGTCGGCAACGGCTGAGGAAGTGGCAAACAACGCACAGATGACAGCAGATTCAGCGATCAGCTCTACTGAAAACTGTGAGCAAGGCAAGCGTGTGATTATTCGTAATCAAGATTCAATCACTAACCTTGCACAACAGGTAGAAAATGCATCGGGCATCATTCAAGAGCTTGAAAAGAATGCCCTAGACATTAACGCGATCCTTTCAACAATTTCAGACATCGCAGAGCAAACTAACCTACTTGCACTTAATGCAGCGATTGAAGCGGCACGTGCTGGTGAACAAGGTCGTGGTTTCGCAGTGGTTGCAGATGAAGTACGCGTGCTATCTCAACGCACTCACAGCTCTACTGATGAGATTCGTGAAATGATTGAGACTCTGCAGAAAAACAGTGTTAGTGCCGTTGAATCAATGCAGCGTAGCCAAGACTTAGCTCAATCTAGTGTTGATGATGCGAACAATGCCACCACAGCGCTTGAAGAGATCGCAACATCGATCCAGCAGATCTCTGATATGGCGTCACACATCTCGAATGCGGCATCTGAGCAAAGAACCGTGACTGGCGAAGTAAGCAAAAACATCCAATTAGTTAATGATGTGTCAGACAAGATGTCGACGGAAGCCGATAACTCGCGCCACCTTTCAGAAGAATTACGTGGCATCGCCCAACAGTTGAATACCCAAGTTCAGTTGTTCAAGTACTAATAAGATCATTAGTACTAGCTAACAAAAAAGCCCCCGAACACAACGGTGCTCGGGGGCTTTATTTTCTTCTGGTGATGAACCAATAGTATCAGTTCACCTACCTCAATCAGTCTTGCATAGTGACTGTTACAGGTTAACCATCAGCATCTTTTTCTGATGATCTAGGTACTCTTCATAAGTACCTTGGAAACTCACTAATTGCTGGTCTTTCACATCAATGATGTGTGTTGCCAGTGAAGATACAAACTCACGGTCGTGACTCACAAAAATAAGCGTACCTGGATAAACCTTCAGCGCATCATTTAGCGCTTGGATCGCTTCCATATCCATGTGGTTCGTTGGTTCGTCCATCACAAGAACATTGATGTCTTGCATCATTAGCTTACCAAATAGCAGACGGTTCTTCTCACCACCAGAACAGTTACGTGCTTTCTTGTTTGCGTCATCAGCAGTAAACAGCAGACGACCTAGAATGCCACGCACCATTAAGTCATCGTGCTTCGCTGTACGCCACTGTGAAATCCAATCGAATATGCTCAAATCGTTGTCAAAGTCTGCGCTGCTATCTTGCGGGCAGTAGCCGACTGATGCGTTTTCAGACCATTTTACGATACCTTGGTTTTGCTCCAATTCACCAACTAGACAGCGTAGTAAAGTGGTTTTACCTACGCCGTTCTCACCGATAACCGCAAGGCGCGTACCCGCCTCAAGTAACAAATTACCACCAGCAAATAGCGTCTCGCCTTCGAAACCGTGGCCTAGCTCTTGAAGCTCAAGCGCTTGACGATGCAGCTTTTTACCTTCGCCGAAGTTAATTGATGGGCTCATACGGCTCGAAGACTTCACTTCATCAAGGGTGATCTTTTCCATCTTCTTGGCACGAGAACTCGCTTGCTTCGCTTTTGATGCATTGGCACCAAAACGGTTTACGAAGTCTTGCAGTTCGTTTATTTCTGCCGTTTTCTTCGCATTGGAAGCCAGAAGTTGTTCACGACGTAAACCCGATGCTTCTAGGAAGTACTCGTAGTTACCTGGGTAGATGCGAAGTTCACCGTAATCGATGTCCGCCATGTGCGTACATACCGAGTTCAGGAAGTGTCTATCGTGCGAAATGATGATCATTGTACATTTACGCTGGTTTAGCTCTTCAGCAAGCCAGTTGATGGTGTGAATGTCCAAGTTGTTGGTCGGTTCATCAAGTAACAGAATGTCTGGGTTCGCAAACAATGCTTGTGCCAAAAGCACACGCAGTTTCCAACCTGGAGCCACTTGCTGCATCAGGCCAAAATGAAGCTCTTCTTCAATACCCGCTTGAATAAGAATATCTCCAGCACGACTTTCCGCTGTATAGCCATCCATTTCAGCGAACTCGCTTTCAAGCTCTGCCACTTTCATACCGTCTTCTTCGCTCATTTCAGGCAAAGAGTAAATACGGTCACGCTCTTGTTTTACTTCCCATAACTTTCTGTCGCCCATGATCACAACGTCGATTACGCTGTACTGCTCAAAAGCAAACTGATCTTGGCTCAATACGCCCAGCTTTTCTCCTGGAGTGATTGAAACGTTACCCGAGCTTGGCGTTAATGCGCCACTTAGGATTTTCATGAACGTCGATTTGCCGCAACCATTGGCGCCGATCAAACCATAGCGATTGCCGTTACCAAATTTAGCGGAGATGTTTTCAAACAAAGGCTCTGCGCCAAATTGCATTGTGATGTTCGCGGTAGATATCAAAGAAGTAATTCCTAAGCGTGTACTGGATAGATCGTTATTAGGTCACTGAATAAACCTAAATAAGGACTACGAAAGTATGGATTAAACAAAAACGAAGCGCGGATTATATAGAGATCTGGATCACGTTGTCGAGGCTAAACAGTAACCTGATGACGAACAGAGCCGAATTAACGATATTTACTAAGATTTTAGACCGTAAAACGAAAAAATCCCCGCTAATTCAATTAGCAGGGATTCAATTTTCCAAAAGTGAAAGTCTCAGAACAAGTCTGAATCAACAGAAGCTAAGTCTATTTAGTCACTTTCTTCTGAACGTACTTCTGGCTTACATCGACAACCGCAACATCTCTAAAGAAGCTTCTTCCCAAAAGAAGTGGGAAAGAAAGATGCGTTCGATCTGCAAGTGTAAATTCAGTTTTGTCTTTTAGGTCACCAATTTGGATAGAAGCTACAACCACGGCACGACGTTGTGTGCCTTCAGCGCTAGATTGTTTGATCTTCACCCAACGCTCTACAGGTAGGCTGATCTCTTCTGTTGTGATGCCATCATGTTCAATCTTGAATTTAACCCAGTCTTTTCCGTCACGCTCAAAATCGACGATATCAACCGCACTGATTGAAGACGTTGTCGCACCAGTATCGACACGTGCTTTAAACGCTTCTTTCAAACCTGGAACAAATACCCACTCTTCTTCACCAAGAATCAATTTACCATCACTGGTTTTTGTAGGTTTCGCTACTGGCTTTTCTTCAGGTTTTGGCTTTGCTTCTGGTTCAGCTGGTTTTACTTCTTCTGGCTTCTCAGTAGGTTCCGTTACTTTGTCGCCTTCAGTTGCGTCAGGCTTAGAAGAGTCATCAACTACTGGTTGTTCGACCTGAGGCTTTTGCTCTGGTTCAACTGGCGCTTGAGTCGTAGTTGAACAAGCAAACAGACCGCCACTTAACATTAGGATTATAATCGCTTTCCAATTATACATTCAGTCACCTTCTATTTTGATACGTTGGCTATCGCTTTTGCTACGTAAGGAATATGGGATTCAGAAAGGCCTGCAATATTGATGCGTCCGTCACCAACACCGTAGATGCCATATTCTTCACGTAATTGATTCATTTGAGTTTCTTTAAAGCCTAGTACAGTAAACATACCTTTATGGCTTTCAATGAAATCAAATTGTGACGTGTTATAAGTATTTCGCAATTCATCACATAAACTTTGGCGCAGATTTAACAAACGTTGCTGCATTTCACTCAACTCTTGCTTCCAAATCGATGTTAGCTCTTGATTCTGAAGAATTGTTTTCACCAAAGCCGCACCGTGATCTGGCGGCATCGTGTAAGTTGAGCGAGCAAGCGTCAGTAGCTTACCTTTTGCGTTGCCAACGTGTTCGCTATTCTTACCAATCACAATCGCCGCGCCCGTTCTTTCTCGGTACAAACCGAAGTTCTTTGAGCAAGAAGTGGTAATCAACATCTCTTCCACGTTGTTCGCCATATGCTGAAGACCTTTCGCATCTTCTTCTAAGCCGTCACCAAAGCCTTGGTAAGCAATATCAACAAACGGCAAGAAGCCATTTTTCTGCGATAGTTTGGTAATTTCCTGCCACGCCTCAAAGTCGATATCCGCACCCGTTGGGTTATGACAGCAACCGTGCAGTAGTACCACATCTGATGGACCCGCTTTTGAAAGGTCATCCAACATTCTTGCGGTATCAACTTGCTTCGTTTCAGGACTGAAGTAATTGTAGTATCGAACTTTTAAGCCTGCCGCCTCCATCACCGGTTTGTGGTTAACGTAGCTTGGGTTTGAAATCCAAACCGTGGTGTCTGGTTGAGAAACTTTCATTAAGTCACCCAACATACGAAGTGCTCCACTTGCACCTGGTGTTTGAATCGCAGCAACGCGATCCATTGCAGAAGTCCCTTTAAGCAGCAGATCAACCATGCTTTGGTTGAACTCTTCACAGCCCGCTAGGCCAACGTAAGCTTTGGTTTTCTGCGTTTCAACAACGATATCCTGAGCCATAGAGACGGCTTTCATGATCGGTGTTTCGCCTTGGTCATTTTTGTAAACGCCAATACCTAAGTCGACTTTATCAGTACGAGTATCGCCGCGGTAAGCAACTGAAAGAGATAGAATTGGATCTAAAGTTGGTTTTGGTAGATGTGAAAACATGAAAGTCACAACCCTTTGAAATTCAAGTAATGTACTTCACGTTAACATTATCGTAGACAAATCAGAAACATTTTTTAATAGAAGCGCTTAGTTAGAATAAGTAATCAGAGATTGGTCATTTTACGTCACAAAACAGCGCAAATTTCGAACACTTTTAGTGCTTTATCAAAAGATCAGTGGCTTGTTTAAGAAGTACCTTGTTGATTCTCAGCTAAATGCCTTGTTTGAATTGCCTTGGTGTCACGCCCGACCATGCTTTAAACCGAGTACTGAAATTGGCCGCATTAGGATACCCAACAATCTCGCCGATGTGTTGAATGGACCAATCGCTGGATTTCAACAAACGCGCCGCGTACTCCATCCTCATTCGCATGATGTGTGTCATAGGACCATGCGAATAGTAACGCTGGCATAAGCGATGAAAATGCGGTTCTGAACACGGAAACAGGCTTGCCAGTTCATGCACGTTCCACTCTTTGTGAAGCTGCTTTTGAACACTGTCGAACACTCGTCTCAAACGAATCAAATTTCTTGATTGTTGCTGCGGAACCGGCGCGTTAATCATGAACTCGATTTGAGCCACACTGTGATTGGCAATCGCTCCACCTAAATCAATTGGCAAAGCAATACTTCTTAGCAACGTATGTATGCAAGATGAGACGACTTCTGCAGCTGGAGATAACGTGTACCTCACCTCATCATTGACGACATTCTCCCATTGCTTGTCGGGCGATAAAAAGATCCACGCTATCTGCCATGTTTCTTCTTCAATACCAAAACCGTTCTCAACGCCTGCTGGCACAGTAATGCACGACCCCGGCTCTAGAATATATCGACACCCTTCACTTTCGAGCCACCCTTTGCCTCTTACGGTGTACAGCAGCATATGTTTTTGTTGGTTCTTTCGATAAACAGAAAAGAAATCGCGGCACGATGCTGTCCCACATTGAACGATACCTAGCTCTTCAAATGCCAATACATGGCTTTGATCGACAAACTCTTGATGCGTTTTTTCAGAGATGTCGTAACGTTCTTGTTTATCACTCATACCACTGTTAACTCATTCAATTGGCCAACCCATAAAAGTAGATAGTTTGGCAAAAGTTTGTGATTAACCTGAACAATACAGCTAAAACAAATGCCGATACACTTCTCGCATATTCACGACAGGGGAAATGCGATGCTCTCGACATATCGTCATTTAGACAAAGATTTTTGGCAAAAGTTACTGCACATCGGTTTACCTGTGTCTCTGCAAACCATGTTATTTTCATTGCTCGGCGTAGTCGATATTTTCATGGTCAATCAGCTTGGTGATGCGGCAACCGCAGCAGTTGGTGTTGGCAACCGTATCTTCTTCTTTAACCTAATCATGGTATCGGGAATCAGCGGTGCAGTCAGTGTGCTAGCTTCGCAATATTTTGGTGCGGGCGATTTCAATGGGATTCGACGTGTCTTGTCGCAATCTTGGGCTTTGTCTATCTTTGCCATCATCCCTTTTATTTTGATTTACACATTGGCTCCTGAATCAGTCGTGTCTGTGGTGGCCTCAGACCCTGATTACATCCGCTTGGCAACGGATTACCTTTGGATAACAGGAGCCAGCCTTATTGGTACGGCAATCGTTGTGCCGCTAGAAAGCGCACTGCGATCGGTTGGTGAAGCCAAATTGCCCACCAAGATCAGTATTTGGGCAATCATCGTCAATGCGATTCTCAATGCTCTGCTGATCTTCGGACTATTTGGCTTTCCAGAACTCGGCGTGGTTGGCGCAGCGATTGGCACCACAGCTTCTCGATTCTTTCAGACGATTGCATTGCTTGTTATGGCGAGAAAACATTACGCGCATCTATTCCCTACGATTGAGAGTTGGCGTGATGCAATATTGCCTAAGCACAGAAAGAAGTACTTCAAGATTGCGATTCCTATGCTGATTCACGACACGGCATGGGCTGGTGGAATACTGATTTACAACGTTATTGTAGGTCAGATCGGGGTTGGTGAACTTGCGATCATCTCACTGCTATCTCCAGTGGAAAGTATCTTAATTTCAGCCTTCTTAGGTTTTGCCGTCGCTGCTTCGATCATCCTTGGTAATGAGATTGGTGCTAAGAACTATCAACGTGTTGAAAACACCGCTTGGGGCTATGTATTTGTAAGCTGTGCGCTTGCGACACTATTGGCACTGCTGTGTTTTATCGCCAAGCCTGCCATTATTCAATTAATCGATTTAACGCACCTAGAACTCAAAGATACAGCGGTCAACGTAGCCTTGGTGATGGCGGCAGGGATGATATTGAGAGTGTTCAACATGGTTGGCATCGGAGGTGTTTTAAAGAGTGGTGGGGACATCAACTACAGCATCTTTATCGACATATTCGGCCAGTGGGCGATTGGCATCCCCCTCGCCTACTTCACCGCTTTGGTGCTTGGCTGGTCTTTAGAATGGGTGTTGATGATTGTGTTACTGGAGGAGCTGGCGAAGATCGCGTTAACTAGCCAGCGAATTCGTTCTAAGAAATGGATAAACAACCTCATAGAAGAGCCTAACCAACTAACCACTTAATATTTATTTGAACTACTAGAACAAACGAAAAGAACTCACACCCAAGGGCTGATTGATTGCATTGCGCTAACCATGATGCCCTTTTTAGTTTTACAACAATACGAAGTGACGACAGCCTTAGTTATCAGTGAATCGATGGATAATTTGGTTTGAACTACCACGCCAATCCAACATCGGATCCGCTTTATCTTGCTCAAAGCGACCATCAATCAAAGTATCGACATATTCCAGCACTTGCTTCTGCTTTTCATCGAGTTCGTCTAGCTCGTAGCCCGTCCACATCCAGATATCTTTGCCTTCGCATTCAGCTTTTACACGCTGAACAAGCTTAAGCACTTCAGACACATTCGCAGGATGCAGAGGATCACCACCAGAAAGCGACAAGCCACGACGTTTGATTCGCGGGTCATTCAGATCGGCAATAATGTGGTCTTGTAGTTCTTGAGTGAACAAATGCCCAGAATCCAACCTTTGCGTCGACTGGTTATAACACCCACGGCACTGGTGCACACAACCCGATACGAACAAGGTGCAGCGTGTTCCGGGGCCATTTACAACGTCGATTGGGTGATATTGATGATAATTCATAAGGCAGTATTGATAACTCGTGATGGCTTAGTGGTTTAACTCGAGAAATAGCGAGAAGTGAAACAAATGAATTGGTATCGACATAGCGCCGATACCAATCTTATTTCTTAGAAACTTAGCTCTTCTAAATAAGCTAGCTATTGATCTTAGGGCTTATTAAAGATGCTTCACGCGGCGTTTAACTTCTTCTTGCTTACCGAAGTTAAATGGGCGAGCGTCTGGACTACCAAGGTAACCACAAACACGACGTGTTACCGATACTTTGGTTGAGTCATGGTTGCCACACTTAGGACACGTAAAGCCCTTGCTTGTACAGTCAAACTCACCGTTGTAACCACACTCGTAACACTCATCAATCGGTGTGTTGGTGCCGTAGTAAGGAACACGTGTGTAGCTGTAATCCCATACGTTTTCTAATGCTTCGATGTTCTTCTGCATGTTAGGGAATTCGCCGTAACAGATGAAACCACCACTAGAAATTTCAGGATAAGGCATCTCGAAATCGATCTTGTCGTATGGGTTCACTTTCTTCTGCACATCTAAGTGGAAGCTGTTTGTGTAGTAACCACGGTCTGTTACACCATCAATCACACCAAACTCTTTGGTATCGATGCTGCAGAAGCGGCTACATAGGTTTTCACTTGGTGTGCCGTATAGGCTGAATGCGTAACCTGTCTCTTTGGTCCAAGATTCCACTTCACGCTTCATGTACTCCACCAGCTCAAGCGCTTTAGCACGCATTTCGCCATCGTCGTACAGGTGAACGTCAGTACCGTAAAGCGCAGTCATCGCTTCGTGGATACCAATGTAACCAAGGGACACAGAAGCACGGCCGTTCTTAAAGATATCAGCAATAGAGTCGTCTGCTTTCAAGCGAACACCACATGCACCTTCCATATATAGGATTGGAGCAACACGCGCTTTCACGTTTTCTAGACGAGAGATACGAGTTTCCAATGCGCGACGAGCAAGCTTCAGTTTTTCATCAAGCAACTCGTAGAACTTAGCCATATCTTGTTTTGCGTTGATCGCAATACGTGGCAAGTTCAAGCTCACAACACCTAAGTTGTTACGGCCTTCATGGATAAGCTCGCCGTTTTCTTCGTATGTATTCAAGAAGCTACGGCAACCCATAGGTGTTTTGAATGACCCTGTAACTTCTACTACTTTGTCGTAGTTAAGAATGTCTGGGTACATGCGCTTAGACGCACACTCAAGTGCCAGTTGCTTGATATCGTAGTTCGGATCTTGTGGCTGGTGGTTCAAGCCATCTTTGATTGCAAATACCAGTTTAGGGAACACGGCTGTTTTACGGTTCTTACCCAAACCTGCAATGCGGTTTTTCAAGATTGATTGCTGAATCAGTTTCGAGCCCCAGCTTTCACCTAAACCAAAACCAAACGTCACGAATGGTGTTTGACCGTTAGCGGTGTGCAGTGTATTTACTTCGTATTCAAGAGATTGGAATGCGTCGTAACACTCTTTCTCAGTGCGAGAAATAGCAAACGCTTCTGGGCTGTGAATGTCCCACTCTTTCGCTAACGATAAATGCTTCTCGTAACTTGCCATCACGTAAGGTTCTAAAACCTCGTCGATACGGTTGATTGTTGTACCGCCGTAAATATGGCTCGCCACTTGTGCGATGATCTGCGCAGTTACTGCCGTTGCGGTAGAGATAGACTTAGGCGTATCGATTTCTGCATTACCCATCTTGAAGCCATGCGTTAACATGCCTTTCAAGTCGATAAGCATACAGTTAAACATCGGGAAAAACGGTGCGTAGTCTAAATCGTGGTAGTGAATGTCACCACACTCGTGAGCATGTACGATGTCACGTGGCAAAATGTGAGTTTTTGCATAGTGTTTAGCCACGATACCCGCCAGCAGGTCACGCTGAGTTGGGATTACTTTGCCATCTTTGTTCGCGTTTTCGTTGATTAGATCAACGTTGCTTTCTTCGATCAAACCTTCGATTTCACGAGTTAACGCACTTTGCTTCTCACGTGCAATATCGCGATCATGACGATATTCGATGTATGCACGTGCTAGAGACTTATATGGTCCCTGCATTAGCTCGTTCTCGACCATGGTTTGAATTTCAGAGATATGAACTTCATCGTAGTCTTCGAGCTTCAACTCAACTGCTAATGCCACATTCAATGCATAAATAGCAATTTCCTTATCGGTTTTGTCTGATGCTGCTTCCACTGCAGCCTGGATGCGATCTCTACTGAATGGAGCTCTTGAGCCATCACGCTTGATTACGATTGATTTCACCACTTCTCCTTACTCTTGAGGTATTCACAGACTTATCCACAAACACACTATATAGAGCGATTTACCGTTAAACTAACACTAGATATTGTGGCGTATTTAACGAGAACCACCAAACTTGAGTATTGATTTGGATCAATAAAAAGAGAACGCTGACTAAGATCAATTCAATATTATTACGCTAGTTCTCAACTCGAAAAGAAACAATGTAACAATAAAAAAACTGCTAAAAAGAGTTGAATTTTTGGTAAGTGTTGTAGGATAACGGCTCATCAATATTGGTCGACAAATTTAGGGATATTTGGGATGAAACGACTACAAAAGTGGTTAATGTTAGGCTGCCTAATCGGTAACCAAGCAATTGCTGAACCTTTAACCATATCCAGTTGGAATATCGAATGGTTATCAACCAACGAGGCTGTGAATAAGTTTTCTGACAAACGTGATCAAGCTGATTTCGACAAACTTGAAGAATACTTTCAATCCTTAAACGCCGATGTGGTTGCGTTTCAAGAAGTCGATGACATAAATGCCATTCAGCGTGTGGCTGGTGATCAATACAAGATATTGATGTCTGACCGGGCGCTACCTAAGAACAGCAACCGCCAGTTCAAAGAAGTGAACCAATACACTGGGTTTGCGGTTCGTAAAGAAGTAAGCCTCACCGACTACGCTGATTTTCCTCTGGAATCGAGTTCTAACAGCAAGCTTAGGTTTGCCAGCTATATCGTTATAGAAACAGAGACTAAACCCATTCATATGCTCTCTGTTCATTTAAAGGCAGGATGCAGTGGTGCTTATAAGTCCAACCGCGACTGCTCACGTTTAAAAGAGCAAGCTCAGCAATTGAATAAATGGATAAAGCAGAGAGAGCGCAATAACGAGGACTACGCGATTCTTGGCGACTTTAACCATAACCTCGCATACTCACGAGATTGGATGTGGAAAGAGTTAACACAATATACTGATGTGCAGTTAGCGACACGAAAGACACGCGCAGACTGCAAAGTACGCTCTAACCGCAACAACCATCGCACGCATCAGTTCCGCTCTGTTATTGATCATATTGTGGTGAGTGAATCATTGAATGCAGCTCCTGCTAAACAACAGGTATTTGAAACGCAAGATGTGCTGGACTACAAACTCAGCGACCATTGCCCAGTATCAACGACCATCAAACAATAGATAGATCTAAAAAGAGGCTGACTGGCTTTTTACTCAAAAGCGAGTCGACCTCTCAAATACTTATATCAAGCCAATTAGACACACGATAGGTTTACCCTAACAGGTTTTAGTCGTTCGACCTGCAAGCCACATTCCCACCAGCATGCTGACCATAAATACCCATACGGTTGGGTTACCGCCACTAAGACTCGTCACCGCAGGACCAGGACAAAAGCCAGCAAGCCCCCAACCTAAGCCAAACGCTGTAGAACCCACAATCAGTTTTCTGTCGATTAGTGGATTGTTTCGGCTATCTAATCGCTCGCCATTGATCGCTTTTGCGCGCTTTTTAATAACTAGGTGATAAAACGGAGCAAACACCATCAGTGCACCGCCCATTACGAATGCCAGGCTTATGTCCCAATCGCCTGTCACATCTAAAAATCCAAGTACCTTGTTAGGGTCTACCATGCCTGAAATGATCATACCCGAGCCAAACAAGATTCCGGCAAGCAAACCAACGACGATAGTAAATAAAGAGTTTTTCATTATGCCCCCAGCCCTATCAGGTTCTTGATAAGCATGGTTGCTATTGCCACACTCATGAATACACACGTTGCGATAATCGAACGTTTAGACAAACGCGCCATGCCCACAATGCCATGTCCACTAGTACAACCATTCGCTGTTTTAGTACCAAAGCCGACTAACAGACCAGCAATAACAACTACCAACAGGTTCATCTCCTCTAATTGAGGGAGTTGATAACCGGTAGGAATCAACAACCAACCGCTCACAACCATTCCGACAACAAAGGCAAGTCGCCAATGTTTCTCGGTTTTCTCAATACGCGTGTCCGAGCTGGATTCAGATCCTGATTCTAAGCTTTTATTCTTTCTAGACGGTAATAAACGACTAACGATTCCGCTGATTCCTGCTACTCGCCCGATGCCCAACATCAGAATAATTGCCGACGCGCCTAACAGCATGCCGCCGAAAAACGCATCCCAAGGTATAAAACTAATCACTGACCTCTCCTATCCACAAACTCTAATCTAACTCACCACAAATTAAATTAGAGTTTACTAATAAATATAAATTAGTCAATGCTAATGTAATGGCACTATGTTTCGGTTTTGCAAGTCTAGTGTCTAAAGCCAAGAAGCTTCACCCATGAAAAAAGCCCCTAGGCGTTAACCTAAGGGCTTAAGATTTATTCTGTCTTTGGTAAAGAACAGCTATTTGATCTTGTTCTTCTCAGCAATCCACTGCGACATGTACTTAGTGCTTGCCATGCTGTGGTGCTTGAGCATTGAACCGAAGAAGTTATTCAGTCGATGAGATTTAAGCTCAGAATCTAGTGCAATCAATCGCTCGATTAATTTGTCGCCCAGCTGATTCTGTTCATAGTGTGTTTCAAGAATTGAGTGACATTGACTTTGAGCCTTAAGCCACTTCTCTTCATCTTTATAGAGTGCGACAGCTTGTTCAACAAACTCGTCAATATCATCAGCAACCGCACCCGGCCATTGCAGTTCGCCTTGCGGTAACATGCCTTCACCGCCGATCTCGCTCGTCACGTTTGGAGTTTGCAGCTTCATCGCATCAAGCAGCTTGCCTTTAATGCCAGCGCCAAAACGTAATGGCGCAACACAAACACGCGCCTGTTCCATTACTTCTTGAGCATCTTTCGCCCAACCTTTGATATGGAAACCGGTTTTTGGATTATGCAAAGCGGTTGCTTTCGGCGGCGGATAAGATCCGTAAATATGAAGTTCACTATCAGGTAACTGCTTGCGAATCTTCGGCCAAATCTTCTGTAACTGAAGCACAGCATCCCAATTCGGTGCGTGTCTAAAGTTACCTATCGTCATGAAATGCTTACGTTCTTCAAAGCTTTTCGTACTTTCAGGCAACGTATTAAGATCAACCATGAACGGCAAGTGATGAAGCAGTTTGGGATCGATATTGAACTCGGCTTGGAGCAATTCCATCTCGTAACTTGAGATGATCAACGAAAGATCACAGCGCAGGATTGCAGCGATTTCACGTTTCGCCAAGTCACTGTACAGGTGCTCTTTCGTTAACTCTGTCTCTTTCTTAACAGCTTCATGTCGAGCATTGCGTAGGAATTGTAAATCTTCAGTATCCAGTAGCTTAAAGGCATTCGGACATACCTTCTCGACGCGCCAGCCGAATTGCTCTTCCATCATAAAGCGGTCAAACATGACAACATCAGGTTGCAGCTCTTCGATGTACTGGTCAAAGCTATCGCAATTTAGCTGAATAGATTGGCTTGTAATGCCCTCTTCAGAAAGATCAATCATATGCTCGGTTTCTTGAGCTGGCGTTGCGAACTCAACGGACCAACCTTGTCTCTTGAACAGTCGTAAAAGTGACATCATATGGCTGCCAGCCGCCGATGAATTCGGTTCTGGCCAAACGTAGCCAATTGCTAAAACTTTCTTCAAAACACTTCCTAAGAAATAACAAAGAGGCCACGAAAGCCCCTAATAAAACGTTAATCGAGTTATGCCGCTGATAATAATGGTTCTAAGAACTCAGCGATCAGATTCGTTCACCTACATTGCGAGCTATCATAAGCACTTCATCGGCTGAGTAAAGGTTTGAAATCGTGGTTTCGACTTCTGCGCCCAATGTCGACTGATAAAGCTTTTGTGCAAAGTTATCTGCTCTGGTGGTCACTAATACATGTTTTAGTGTCGAGCCCTGCTCTGATAGCTTCTGCTTCACTTGACGCAAAGAGTCTAGAATCAGCTTTTTGCCCAATCCTTGCCCCTGAGCACTCGGTAACACAGCAAGTTGTTCTAGCTCCAAAACAGCTTCAGGCCTAAACCCACTCTTTTGAACCCAAATAATGTAGCCGACAATCTCGCCATCGCTTTCAGCAACAAAGTTAAGAAAGCGTGGCGCAGCACTTAAGTTACATTGTAACCATTTTTTTGAGTTTTGCTGTCGAACAAAAGTAGCTTGGTGAACTAAAGCCGCTCCATCGAGGTCGGCTTCTGTCATAAAACGAACTTGCGCCATGCTGCTACTCATTCTCAGAATTAGGACGCGTTTTACAGTGTAAAATGGCTCTCTCTAGAAGTTCTAATGCCGAGCTATCTGCTTCTGGAAGCTCAGCGTCCGATTGACCTAACGGCTCAACACGGCTACCCCACTTAATATGGCCTGCCCCCCAAGTTAAACCGGCACCGAATGCCGCCACAAGGATGTTTGAGTTCGGTTTAACAAAGCCTTGCTCTAACGATTCACACAATGCAATTGGCACAGTCGCAGCCGATGTGTTGCCATAGTTTTGAATGTTCACAAACGCCTTATCGCGCTCAATACCCGCCATGTCACACAGAGTTTGAATGATTCGGATGTTTGCTTGGTGTGGAATCACAACATCGATGTTGTCCGTTGAGATGCCAGTACGGCTCAATACTGTGTGCGCTGCAGCGCCCATGCCTTTAACCGCACGTTTAAAGATCTCTTTACCTACGAAATCAAAGTCCCAGTAGCCGTTATCAGCCGCAAAACGATCCATTGAAGTACCAAATTTTGGTACTGCTAGAATGTCACGACCTTCGGCGTCACAACCGATTTGCGCTTCTTGTAGGCCAACTTGCTCTTCAGTACGCGATAGAACCACAGCGCCAGCGCCATCACCAAATAGAACCGCTGTATCACGCTTGGTCCAGTCGATGAAGAATGATAGACGCTCTGCGCCCACAACGATCGCATTGCGGTAGTTGCCCGCCTGAATCAATCGAGTTGCAGTTTCAACACCGTAGATGAAGCCTGTACAAGCTGCATTGAGGTCAAAAGCTGCTGCGCTCTTGATACCTAAGTTCTGTTGAACTTTCGATGCAGTGTTAGGAATAAGAGAGTCTGGACTGCACGTCGCAACGATAACTAGGTCGATGTCTTCAGCCGTTAGGCCAGCACACGCCATTGCGTGTTGAGCAGCAACGGTCGCTAGCTCAGAGGTATTTACATGACTGATACGACGGTTTTCGATACCAGTTCGAGTACGAATCCACTCGTCAGACGTATCAATGAATGTGCTTAAATCATCATTGGACAGCACGGCTGGTGGCAGACACTTTCCCCAGCCCGTAATTTCAGCGTAAAATTTTGTCATCATTTACCTGTTTATTGTTTGTTTTTATTTGAGTATCGTATTCATGTTTTAAACAGTATAAGCGTTCCGTACGTGATTCGTAAATCGCGTTAGCCACGGAGATGCAATAAAAAAGAGAAAGTTATGTCTACATTCAACACTCGTTGCCCTTCTTGCGGTGGCGTAAACCGAGTTCCTTCAGAAAGAATTTCAGAAAGCCCTACTTGTGGAAAGTGCAAAAGTGCACTTCTAGACGGTGCCCCAATCGAAGGTACATCATTGAATTTCCAATCGATTTTAAACAGTTCACAGCCTGTCGTTGTCGATTTTTGGGCAACATGGTGCAACCCATGTGTAGGTTTCGCACCTGTATTTAGCGATGTCGCTAAAGAGCGCGCTGGAGATGTTCGATTTGTTAAGATCGATACCGAAGCTCAACAGCAACTGGCGGCTATATATCAAATCAGAAGCATCCCAACGGTGATGGTATTCAAGAACGGTCAACGTGTTGATACGATCAACGGTGCTTTACCGAAAGGTCAATTTGATCAATGGCTTAATCAAGCTTTGGCTAAGTAAGTTTGTTTCGATTCTTTCAGTAATCAACAAACAAAATAGGTTAAGGAACCTTAAAGGATAAGGCTCCCTAACCTATTGTAATCCACCTGTTATCTCTAATATGTTCTTCTAGCCAGTCATCTCGTGTTTTGCGCTCTCATTCGCGCCTTGCTTGTGTACACCATCTTCCTTAACCAAGCTATATTGATCTTTAATCTGATCAGCGACTTTCTCAGCAATCATTATGGTTGGCGCATTGGTATTAGCCCCAACTAAGGTCGGCATAATCGACGCATCAATGACTCTTAAGTTATTCAAACCATGGACTTTAAGATCTTTATCCACCACGGCTAAAGAATCACTACTAGGCCCCATTTTACAGGTTCCCACAGGGTGGTACTGAGTATCTGAACGATTACGGATATCTTGTTCAATCGCCTTGTCATCACTAGCATCGACAGGATAAAAAGCATCACCACGGATATCATCAAACGCTTCACTCTCTAGCATTTGATACTGCTTTTTCCACCCTTTAATCATTATTTCCATGTCTTCAGGGTGACTGAAAAACGCAGGGTCGATCTTAGGCGGATCGTAAGGATTGGTGCTATTCAGTGTTACGGTGCCATGGCTTTTTGGCCTAAGTAAAGTGACATGTGAGGTAAACCCATGACTGGTATGAATTTTCCTCGCATGGTCATCGACAACTGCAACCACAAATACAAACTCTAAATCTGGCACGGCGATATGATCTTCAGAACAAAGAAAACCAATGCCCTCAGCAAAGTTGCTGCTCATTTTTCCGCGACGCTCTTTGTGCCATAAGGGCAAAGCTTTGGTCATTTCAGATGCCATTTGCAGTGAAATACCGAACGTTTCGCGCTTTTCGCTGCATTTATATGAGTGAACCAAGTCGATATGATCTTGCAGGTTCTTACCCACTCCCGGTAACTCGTGAACTTGCTCGATGCCATGAACCGCCAACTCATCTTTAGAACCGACGCCCGATAGCAACAGCAACTGGGGAGACCCAAAAGCCCCAGCCGACAAAATAACTTCCTTGTTGCATCGGATCTGATAACGCTTACCATTCGAGCCGTATTCAACCCCAACCGCTTTCTTACCTTCAAACAAGACCTTATGTGTGGTTGCTTTGGTCACCACGGTGAGATTGGGACGTGACATATTTGGTGTCAAGTAGGCCTTAGCCGCGCTACATCGTTCACCATTCAACTGAGTAACCTGAGTCGGCATTGCACCGAACTGAGCGGCACCGTTTATATCTTCATTGCGAGGGACACCAATCGATTCACACGCAGTTAAATAGCGCTCCAACATTGGGCTTGGCGACCTAAGGTTCGCCACATTCAGAGGACCGCCTTGACCGTGATACTCATCTTGGTGGACTTCGTTATTCTCTGCTTTCTTAAAATAAGGTAAACACGATTTATAGTTCCAGCCAGCATTGCCCAAGCTTTCCCATGTGTCGTAGTCATAACGATGACCACGGGCGTACATCATGGCATTAATAGAGCTAGAACCACCGAGTGTCTTCCCCCTCGGCTGATAGCCCTTACGACCATTTAAGCCAGGTTGTTCTACGGTCTCGAAGGCCCAGTTATTGAGTTTGGTTGGCATCATTGCCACAACACCCACAGGAGTATGGATAAATGGGCTCGTATCTTTGCCACCAGCCTCCAACAAACAAACGGTCGTATTTGGATCTTCAGACAATCGAGAAGCCATCACACAGCCAGCGGAGCCACCGCCAACGATAATAAAGTCATAGTTATCCATTGATTGCCTCCGCGACCTCTAGAGGGTGCAACTCTCTCTTCAAGATTTTACCAGTTGCCGTCATGGGTAACGCACTACGAATGAACACCTTACGAGGATATTTGTAATCCGCGAGTTGCTCACGACACCAAGCCATCAAGGCTTTGCTATCACATTGTGTATGCTCGTGCAGCACCACGTGGGCGTGGATCTCTTCACCTAGCTGCTCATGATGCTCACCCACTACTGCCACCATTTCCACATCAGGGTGACACATCAATACTTCTTCGATTTCTCTCGGATAAACGTTGTAACCGCCTCGGATGATCATGTCTTTCACACGGTCAACAATGAACAAGTTCCCGTGCTCATCGACACGTCCGATATCGCCTGTTAAAAACCAACCATCTCGGATCGCTTCTGCCGTTGCTTCAGGTCGTTGATAGTAGCCTTTCATAACGCTTGGGCTCTTAATACAGACTTCACCCAACTGTCCCATTGCCACCGAGTTGCCTTGCACATCAGTAATCTTGATAAGGTGACCACACAGCGGCTGACCAACACTGCCCGAGAGACGATCACCATCAATGTGATTGAAAGTCGCGACCGGTGCCGTTTCAGATAGCCCGTATCCTTCAAGTACCGGTAATTCAAAGCGAGATTCAAACTGACGAATGACCTCAAGTGGCATCGAAGCACCACCAGACACACCAAGCCTTAAGCTGTGTTTGACCTGCTCAGAACGCTTGCTTGTTTTTTCAGAAGCATCAGGAGATTCTTCTCCCGCTCTGAGCAGTGCGATATACATGGTAGGAACGCCAGCAAAGACACTGACTTTATGGCTAATGATCTGCTCGATCACTAGTGATGGCTCGAAGCGTGGAATTAAGACCATGGTAGACCCCGTCAACACGCTCGCGTTCATCATGACGGTTTGACCGAAACTGTGAAACAGAGGAAGTGTGGCCATTGTAGTATCACTGTATTCCAATCGCATCAGATACTGTGACGACATCGCATTGGTTTGCATGTTGGTGTGTGAAAGCTCAGCGCCCTTCGGCTGGCCTGTGGTACCTGACGTATATAGAATTACCGCGGTATCATCGCCATGACACGCTACAGACTCAAACGAATCCAAAGGTTGTTCTAACCAATCGGCTATTGACTCATACTGCTCATTTCTTTCCGGACTAATGCCTGCACTTATTGGAATAGGCATCTTGATAAAATGTTCACAGTGATTTACCTGCTCAAAACCTTGTAAACCATAGCGTCCAATCGGAAGCTCTTCACTGCCTTCAAAGCATAAATAGGCTTTCGCGTCCGAGTCATTAAGGTGATAAGCGATCTCTCTGGCCTTAAATAGCACGTTCAAAGGCACGACTACACAGCCCGCTTTTAGAATCCCGTAGTAGGCTATCGGAAAGTAAGTCACGTTCGGGCATGACAATGCGACCTTATCTCCCTTCTGCAACCCAAGTCTTTTCAAGTTAGCAGCCACGTTTCCAGAAAGTTGTTCTAACTGAGAAAAGCTGATTTCATCCGATCCCATACGCAGAGCGGCTTTAGTTGGAAAAAGCGAAGCGCTACGCTCCAAATTAACAGCAAGATTGTGCATCAATGATCTCCTTATGCGGCTAAGACCTGTTTGTGACGGTCACCGTAGACGTTCTAATCGTTGTAATAAGTGTCTTTCTTGTCATCACGAGCCTGCACATTGGCGTGTCATGTAGGTAAAAGTATTTATTGAGCAAAATGTTTGAGACGCCCCGATGTGCAACCCATTAAATTACAACATTTTGATAACATATCGAACAGGTTTCAAAAAGACAAAAACCGGTGATATTCGGACACAGTTCAATAAGACCTTGTAAAACCTTGCACACATAAGGCAAAAGTTTGAACAAGCTTAGGAAAGTGAGAACAAGCAATAGGCGTAAATGTTAAAAGTTCGGTTAATATGACGATATTCAACAAGAGGCATCCTATGGAATACACCGCAGTCTACGAACCCGATATGCAAGCATTCGGTATTCTTGATCTTCAACTACTGCATCGCTATATGTCACCCGCGCTTAATATTGAAGCGTTGTTGGAAGGCAGTAACATTGATGATCTTCAGCTAAACACGCCAGACACGCACATTACGTTGGCGCAAAAGTTGGCGGTGTTTAGCAATGCACTGGCAAATACTGATGAAGGCGGTTTAGGGTTAAGAGTTGGCCAACAAGCTCGGTTTAGTGACTTCGGTGTTCTAGGTTATGCAGTATTCAGTAGCGAAACTCTATTAGATGCTTTGCTAATTGGATTTAAATATCTGCAACTTGCTGGTCCAGTACTCAGAAAAACCATGTCGGTAGAGGATAACGTTGGGTACTTTAGAGCGGAACAGCTGATCGACTTGGACTCTCTACTGCCATTTTGTTGCGAATATTGGTTTGCGGCGATCCAAAGCCTGTGTGAAGAAGTGCTGCAACAGCCCTTTCCATCACAAGTGATCCGCTTCCCTTACCCGAAGCCAGAGTACGGTGACCTTTATACAAAGGTATTCCGTTGCCCTGTTGAATTTAACAGTGACCGCCTTGAATGGCAGTTTGATGCAACCAGCTTGTACTCGCCTCTCCCTACGGCCAATACCATTACGCTGCAGATGTGTCTTAAATCATGTGATGACATGTTGGCAAAAGTTAGTGCGTCCACCAGCCTTAAAGAAAAGGTCTCGCAAATGTTGCTTGAGAGACCAGGAAGTTACCCATCGATAGAATCAATCTCGTCAGAACTGGGGATGTCTTCCCGCACACTGCGCCGTCATCTTAAAGCAGCCGATACCAGCTACCAGAAGATACTCGACCACGTTCGCTTTCATCTATCTCGACACTATCTTTCGTCGACAAAAATGAGCATTGAAGAGATTTCTGAGCGTGTTGGCTTTTCCGACAGCGCCAACTTTCGTCACGCATTTCGTAAATGGAGTGGAAGCTCACCACGTCAATACCGAAAAGAAGCGCTCTTATCGTAAACTGCACTTCAAATCTAATTTCAACACTACAAATAGATTCGTTTTCACCCTCTCAATTAAATAGCCAATGAACAAGGGCTTAACGGCTTTTTGACCACATAAAATCTCATGAAATCACCAAATATTACAACGGTATTTTAGTTTCGCT
Organism: Vibrio sp. 99K-1; assembly: GCF_013114585.1. Classification (NCBI taxonomy): domain Bacteria; kingdom Pseudomonadati; phylum Pseudomonadota; class Gammaproteobacteria; order Vibrionales; family Vibrionaceae; genus Vibrio; species Vibrio sp. 99K-1. The sequence continues at coordinate 32,278 of NZ_VTXF01000009.1, read as the reverse complement.
GGTCGACAAATTTCTTTTATCTTAACGACCATTTTTATTCGTTTTACCCAATTCAGTTTCTCCCCCATAGTCGCGGAAAATTCATCGTTTCTCACACTTTCGGAGGCTCCTGCATTGGACAACATCCAACCAACAACTCGCATAACCGTTCCAGTTATTGCACTGTCTTTCTACGCGATCGCTTCAGGCTACCTAATGAGCTCATTGCCATTAATGCTATCTGAATACGGCCTAGACAGTAACCTATCGAGTTGGTTGGCGAGTGCCTTTTATGCAGGCCTTTTAGCGGGTACGTTATTGATTGAGCGTGCGATTGCACGTATCGGCCACAAAGACGCGTTTGTAATGGCACTGAGCGTGTTTATCGCAACGATCCTTGTGTTGCCATTAATCCCACACCAAGCTGTGTGGCTAATTGCGCGCTTTGTTGCGGGTGTGTCGGTTGCGGGTATTTTCGTCATTGTTGAATCATGGCTAATGAGCGGTGACGAATCACAACGTGCAAAACGCTTAGCGATTTACATGTGTTCACTATACGGCGGTTCTGCAGTTGGTCAGTTAGGTATTGGTTACCTAGGTATTACTGGCGGTGTACCTTTTATCGCGATGTTCACTTTGCTATTCGGCGCGATCATTGTATTGATGTACGGACAAGCGACACCACCACAGATACATGATGCTCAGTCTTTGTCTCTAAAACAGATCAGCAAATTGAGCCACAGTGCGTTAATTGGCTGCATTGTGTCTGGATTAACGCTAGGTGCGATTTACGGTTTAATGCCTGTCGAGCTTGCTCAACGTAACATTGCGCACGAAGACATTGGCGGTTTGATGGCGTTAGTTATTATGGGTGGTATGGCTGTACAACCAATGGTGACTTGGTTATCTCACCATGTAGGTCAAGTGTTATTGATGGCTCTGTTCTGCCTGCTAGGCGTTGCAAGCATTGGTGTGTTGACTATCAATCACGATTTCTACGTACTAGGCATGAGCTTGTTCGTATTAGGCATGGCGACATTTGCGCTATACCCAATCGCAATTAACTTGGGTTGCCGAAACCTTGACCCAAGCTACTTGGTGTCAGTGACTCAAATCATGCTACTTTGCTACAGCATAGGTTCAGTTGCGGGTCCAATTGTGGCAGACAGTTTCATGGATTCTCAAGCAGGGTTATTCACTTACCTGTTCGCATCGTTACTAGCGACGACGATTTACATGTTGATTGCGAGCCTTAAGCGCTCTCATCTACAAATTGCGGGCGAATAAGTCGTTATCTTACTTTTGAGCGATACACTTAGGGGCTCTTCACTAAAGACAATACGTCCAAATGAAGCGCCCTTTTTTGTACACGATATTTAGAGGGTTACACTAGGGTTGGAACACATAGCCTTCGCCAGTGATCGTTAGGATCAAGCCATCACCAAGAATAGAACGTATCTCTGAAATAGCGACAATCACTGAAGAGTTAGTGACCTTCTCACCTTCCCAACCGATTTTTTTTAGCTGCGGCACACTGAATAGTTGTCCACGATGACGATTCATAGCAAGAATCATCTTTCTATAAGCCAATGGCATCGTTCCTACGATATAACCATTTTCCAAATTGCGTATGAGCTTGGTATTTAGCTCAATAACCTTACCGTTTACTTCCAAGACCTCGTTTTGTTCTTCACGTATACCCTCAATGACAGGGGAAGAGTCCGTATTCATATAATATTCCCTAACAGAGCAACCAACGACACAACTTTATTAAGAGATGTGTTTAATAACGTCACTTATAAATGGACGCTTGAATTCGAAGATAATGAAAGGAGCGTATACGGTAAAGAGATTAAAATTTTATTATAAGAATATGAACAGAATATCAACAGCAGGGTCTAGGCTCTAACAAATAGCCTTCATTTGGTATAGTGTATAGGCATTTACAGTCTATCATTCGGCGAATTTCATAGATTGCAACCAGAACTGACGCGGATGTTACCGATTTCCCAGGCCACCCAACACGCTTAAGAATATTCTTGCTAACAACTACGCCTTTGTTCTGATAAAGATAAAAAAGTACCTTACGATGAGGCTCAGAAAGCGTTCCTATTATTGAACCACAGCCCTGTTTTCGAACAATTTTCGTGCCGGATTGAAACTCTTTATTATTTAAAGTGAGCTTTGATGGAAGAGTAAAATCATTCATCTTATCGATAGCTTTTTGCATTTATTCCTCACATTGCATATGCATTCATGCTTTTAGATATTTCTAATAGTACCGAATAGAGTAAAAATACTAAATTGATAGATAGCTCAATACAGTAATATTACTGCAAAGCTTGATCTTGCGTAATGGATCGAGGAAACATGCAAGGCTAACCAGGAAGTCGATGGCTCTTTCGATATTGACTGGGTGACAAACCAAAATGCTTTTTGAAACGATGTGAAAAGTTATAAGGATCTTTGTAGCCCAAGCGATTAGCAATCATAGAGACTGACCAATCTTGATACTTCAGCAAGCTGGTGGCTTTATCCATGCGTAATTGAATCAATTTACTGCGTGGTGAGAGGTTGAATAACGTCTTGGTTACTCGATTGAGTTGTTCTTCACTGATGAACACTCTTTCAGCCATCCCTGCCACTGTCCATGGCTGATGCAGACTACTTTCAATTTCGTTATAGAGCGCTTGAACACGTGCTGTGGTGCTGGTCGACTTAGGCTCAAACCCTGTTAATGTTCGGATAATTTCGCTCAAGAGTAACTTCCGGTAACTGGCTCTCCCGCCTATCTCAAAGTAAACCAAGTTCATTAGTGACCAGATTTGTTCGCACTCGCCGAAAGGGACAATGCTCTGACCCAAGCTCGCGATATGTTGCCACTGCGGGGTATCTGGCGTCAGCATCCATGCCATTTTCCAATAGTTGTATTGAGGGTCAAGTTCAAAGCGAAATGGGGTTCCAGCAGGAAGAACCACCAGCGTGTATGGCGTAATCGCTTGAACCGAAGTTTCAGTGGTTAGGATTCCGCCCCCTTCTTGTGTAAAAATCAACGTATGAACATTCACAGATTCGCGCTCAACCCAATAACCATCATATAGCTTCGCCATGCCGCCCATATAGACACCAAAGCTTTTCATCTCTGGAATATCTTCAACGGTCAAAAAACGTTCTTTGCACTGTTCCGCGAGAAAAACATCATCATGCCAAGTTGATTTTGGTCTCATTGCATCAATGACGGATTCGCACAGGTTTTGTTGTTTTTTAAACATGTTGTTACTTCGCTCAAATCACTATAGTTCTGCCATAAATCGGAGAGCTTATGACAACTAACATCAACCCTAACTCATCTATGAATAACAAGCCAGAGAGCATCTTACCTCGTATCGTTAAACTTGGTTTGCCTGTTGCTTTGCAAAGTGCGCTTGTCGCTATTCTTGCCCTTGCTGACGTATTAATGGTCAGTGATTATGGTATGGAAGCAGCTGCGGCTGTGGGAATTGCATCAAAATGGCACTTCGTTGCTATTATGATTATGGCAGGGTTGGCCTCAGCAAACGGAACATTAGTCGCTCAATATTGGGGAAAGAACGACCGTAAAAGCGCGCGCACAGTGTCATCTATCGCGATGGTATTTGGCTTAAAAGTTCTGCTGCCAGTGACTGCAATCATCACTCTTGGTTCTCAGTTTTTAATGATGTTGCAGACCAGCGATCAAACCGTAATTGAACTTGGCGCGACTTACCTATGGTATGGCTTCCCTGTTCTACTGCTGACTCACATTGTCGTTGTGGTAGAAGCAAGCATGCGCTCTTCAGGTGACACCGTAACCCCACTAATTTTGGGCGCGGTGACCATTGCACTCAACATTGCGCTTAACTTCGTTCTAATCAAAGGTGCCTTTGGTATTCCCGCTATGGGCGTCGCCGGTGCAGCACTGGCGACAACACTCGCTCGCGCAATTCAAGTTGGCTTGATGTACGGCTACATGCGCATGCGTAAACATTGGTTGTTAACCACGCCTAGCTCACCACACCGTCCATCATTGTGGTTGTCTTACCGTCGTATTGCTCTGCCACTGACCATGAATGCCGTTTTATGGGCAATGGGTACCATGGCATACCAAATGATCTTTGGTCATATGGGCACAACGGAGCTCGCAGTCTTCTCAATGCTCGCTCCGTTTGAGTCGCTGTGTTATTCGATTTTCTTTGGTATCTCGGTTGCGTGTTCAGTGTTGCTTGGTCACTCACTCGGTCGTGATGAATTCGATGATGCGATGAGTATGGGTCTGACGTTTATTAAAGCCGTGGTTGGTTTCGGTGCAGTTGTAGGCTTGCTATTGTTTATGGGTAAAGAGCATGTTCTATCATGGCTAAACCTGACCACAGACGCTTTATACCCGCTCGCTTCACCAGCAATGATGATCATGTGTTTTGCGGTTGTGATTCGTATGCTCAACATGGTGATCATTAACGGTATCATTCGTGCTGGTGGTGATAATGCATTTTGCCTGCGTATGGACTTCATCGCGATGTGGATGGTGGGCATTCCAGTTTGTGTTTACGGCGCATTTGTCGCGGGATGGGACTTCAAGTACATCTATGGCCTGATGTTAGTTGAAGAAGTCGTGAAGCTGGCTATTTGTTCACACCGTTATTTGAGTCGCCGTTGGATCAACAACCTGACGGTTACTTATGAAGAACCACAAGCAGCTTAAGCTTTTCAAGTAATCAACTATTTGAACAAGGTGACGCTCAAAACAAAAAAGGTCTGAGAAATCAGACCTTTTTTGTTTCTGGAAGAATTGCCTTTAGCGTACCCGCTACTTCTTATTAATTCGGATATGACGATTCGATACGTTCGGTAGCGGCTTTTCTGGCACTTTCCGTTTCTCATGAATCAAGTGTCGAATTGCTAAAATAGGATGCTTGAGCAACATTCGTGGCCCTGCATAGCGCATCACCAAACGCATCTGCTCTTTCGGGTCAGGTTTATAACAATGAATCGGACACTTATTACAGGTCGGTTTTGCTTCGCCATAAGGACATCTATCCAGTCGTGTTTCGGCATAACGCAACAGTTGCTCACACTGCTCACATAACGCGTTATTCTGACGAACTTCACCGTGGTGATCTTTGCAATAGATGTGCACCATCGCAATAACGGTTTTGTACTCCGTTGCGAGCTCGCCTTCTAGAATATTGTTATGTTGGAACATGTTTTAATCACCTAATGAGAAACCGTACAAGTTGAGATTAACGCTTTCGCTTATCACATCTTCAACGCGCTCGAACACAAAGCCTAACTTAGTCAGTAGTGCGATACTTCGAATGTTATCAGAGGTTGTGATGGCAACTAAATGATCGATATCAGCATTCTGCTTAGCTTGTTCAATTATCGCCTCCGCGGCTTCTTGGGCAAAGCCTTGACCATAAAACTCAGGAACAAACCCGTAGCCAATATCATGCGACTGTAAGGTGTCTCTTTTTATTAGTCCGCAAATACCAATTGGTGTTGAAGAATCCTTGATTTCAACCATCAACAAGCAGACACCTTTCTCTTTATGCATCTTTAGAATATTGTTTTCAATGTACTCCACAGCCTTTTCAGAGTCGTTGATTTCCTTATCACCAATGTAACGCAGGAAATCTTCTGAGCTATATAATCGCTGAATAAACACCGCATCTTGAGGAGTGATCATTCTTAATCTTAAACGTTCGGTCTCGACTGCCTGCATAGTGATATTTTCCTTGCTGAATACCATGTAAATATTGAGTTCTAGAGCTAAAATGATTATCCTCCACCGCCTAAACTAAATACAAGGCTATGCAGCAATGAACCGTAAGAAAAAAATCAATCAAATTCTAAAAAAGAAGCAGAAAAAAGCGAATTCGAAACTGCATACAAGTAATAAGCCTCGCTACATTTCTAAAGCTGAACGCGCAAAAATGGAAGCAGAAGAACAGGCTCAAGCAGCGCAAACGGAAGGTGCTGTCGAAGCAACTGTTGAAGCTGAAGAAACTAAAGCTGCAGAGTAAGTTGTAAACTCGCAGCTCTCTTGTCTAACACTCTTCCAAGAGCCAACAGACAAGAACAAAAAAAGCAGCCTCTAATTGGGCTGCTTTTTTGATCCTACCATTTTTAATCGCGCTGATTAGCCTTTAAAAGGCTGTACTTCCCAGCGTACAAACGGTGCTTTTGGATTAATCCCCGCTCGTCCCCAACGGTCAACGGAATCAACCACTAAAATACGCTCATTAGGCACTAGAGACTTAATTAAGTTAGTTGGCTTTTTCGCTGTAACTAACCATAGTGCATCGTCTTCTGAAAACATCGCTTTGAGTTTCGCTTTGTCTTGTTCTGTCCATTCAAGTTCAGCTTTGAACATGCGCTCTTCAACAAACAGTTGAGTACCTGAAGCAAAATCTTCCAAGCTTTCGGAAAGTAGCAATACTGAGTCCACCTCATTATCCAACAATACTTCTTGCTGCTTGTTAATCAGCTCACGAACATCCAACATCACACGCTGCAGATTACTATCAATTGCCTCAGCCTGTTCAGGCCACAATAACTTGAAGTCATCAGCCACGATCGCCGCCATACGCGTTAAGTTGGTTGGATTTAGCCATGCGTATTTAGACACATCACCATTCGACAATGTAAGCGCTGCAACACCTTGCGCTCGCGGTGTAATTGCTTGAGCGGCATCAACCTCAACCAAACGGATATTGCCTTGTCTTGCGTATACAAACGTAGGGTCAGCTTGCCAGATGGATGACAGTGTTACCGCAACGGTTGCCATTTCGCCCGATTGAAGCACTTTACTAGCCCCCTTGGTACCAAACCAATTCGGCAGACGGTCAATACCATAGCGCTTCGGTGGCAGATATTCGGTCATAATGTCCGTGCCTTTGGTTAGCTCTGTCGCTAATGCATAAGTCACTGGTGTACTGGTTAGAATGTCTTCAGCATTCACGTTCAGTGACATCACAGAACCAGCCATTAATACACTACCAAGTACACTCACTTGAGCCGTTGCTTTTACTGAGCTTGCCATACGATTCATTAAACAAGTCATGATTACGCCTTTCTTACAATTCGGTATAGCGTTGCTGCTAGGAAAAACGTTGCAGAAACAATGATGATTGAAGCACCTGACGGAACTGGCAACTTAAGTTCCATTGGTAACACCGTACCAACCAGACAAGCAATGGTCGCAAGCAGAGCTGATAACAACACAAAGCTACCCATGCGTTTAGTTAGTAGTCGAGCTGTCGCACCTGGAATCAGCAATAACGCACCCACTAGAACTGCACCTACGATCTTCACGGCAGCAATCGTGACTAACGTGATCATCATGACAAACAGGTAGTCGTAGAAACTGGTGTTGTAACCGCGAACCTTCGCAATATCAGGGCTGATACAGGTAAGCAGGATACGGTTGAATGTCGGTATCAAAAGCAAAATGATGATCGCGCAACTGCCTGCAAGAATCGCTAAGTCTTGATCCGTTACCGTAAGGATCGAACCAAACAATACGTTCTCAAGCATGTGAATATTGATCTTACGAGCGACGTACATAAGTAACGCTGCACCCACTGCCAATGCCAGCGCAAGGAACACACCAACCAAGGTATCGTATGGCACGTTGGTTCGGTTTCTTACAAAGTGCAGAAGCAACGCGAAAATCATACAGAAGCTAAACAGCCCAATAATCGGATTTTCTGGCGGCTCGCCAAGAAGAACACCGATTGCGATGCCGGTTAACGCCGCGTGTCCAACAGCTTCAGAAAAGAAAGCCAGACGCTTTGCAATCACCAAAGTACCAAGGCCACCTAAAAGAGGGCCAAGCAATAAGGCTGCAACCAAAGCATTTACCATGAAGGCATACATGAAGCTTTCAGATAACAAACCCGCTTCCACACCACTAATGGCAAGTTGTCGTAACCAATCCATTACGCAACCTCCTTCGATTCAGTCATTACTGAGCCGCTACTATAGTGCTGGAATAGGCTTTCGATCTTCGTTGGATGCAGTACTTGCTCGTGCGGGCCACTATCCACTAAGAATCGATTAACAACATGTACGTTCGCTTCAAGGCGACGTACCGCAGTAACATCGTGGTGAACAGCTAGAATCGTTCGGCCTTCATCAACACATTCACGAATCAGCGATTCCAAATAGCGAACGCCCTGCTCGTCCATGCCCGTCGTAGGTTCATCTAATACCAGTAAGCTCGGGTTATCCAATAACGCTTGAGCAAACAAAACACGTTGCTGCTCACCACCGGACAACTGCCCCATACGGCGGTCGCTACGAGTCGCCATACCAACGCGATCTAACTGCGCGAGAGCAAGATCTAACTGCTTTGATTTACGACGCCAAAACAGAGGGATTCGCGTTTGATTAAGCAGAACAAAGTCCATGACCGTCAAAGGTAAGCTCGACTCGAATGTCGCTTTTTGAGGCACGTAACCAATACTTGGCTTTTCTGGCCAATGAATGTTGATTGTTCCAGAGAAAGGCGTCAGTCCAAGTACAGATCTCAGCAAAGAAGTTTTGCCGCCACCGTTTGGTCCCATGATCACATGACATTCACCCACTTTAAATTCTAGCGAGATATCATCAAGAATCACATTATTATCGTACTGTAGACCCAGTTTATTGATTGAGATTGATGGACCTAGCATTATGCGTTCCCGCTTTTAGCTTGGTTCGCCGCTGCAAATTTCATTGCTTCGATTAACGTTTCTAGGTTCTTCTTCATCTCAACTTCTACTTTATCGTCCTCATATTCACCATGCGTCATGTGAGAAAAACGGTAAAGCTGAACGCCTGTTTCCGCTTCAATCGTGTCAACAAAACGGTTTGGCATGTTTAACTCGTAGAACAGAACATCAATACCTGATGCGCGGATCTTCTCAATCGTCTCTTGCAGTTGGCTAGCATTTGGCTCAACACCGTGTGCAGGCTCGATTACTGCTGCTACATCCACGCCAAACTCTTGAAGAATGTAACCATAAGCATTATGCGTCGTCGCGACCTTCATACCTGATGTATCGAGTTCACCCAGTGACAGCATCGCATCACGCTTCATAAAGCGGAATTGCTTAGCGTACTTGCGTGCGTTCTTGCGATAAAACGCAGCGTTGTCTGGGTCGAGCTTAGAGACTTCACTGGCGATGGTGTAAACCTTTTGAATCGTTGTCGAAAGCCCAACAAAGGTATGTGGGTTTACGGCGCCTTGACCAACAGACTGACCAAGTGCAGGAAGTAGAGGCACTTCTTTGTTGGCTTCGATCACGATTAAGTCATCACGTTGCGCGGCTGAAATCACTTTAAGCGCGAAGTCATCGTGACCAATACCGTTTACTACGATTGCATCCATTTGGCTCAATCGCTTTAAATCATTGGGTTGTGGCAAGTAGTTATGTGGGTTGAAACCTGCGTCAACCAAAGGAAGAATGTTCACTTTGTCACCTACTACTGCTTTTACGTAGCTGTAGTAAGGTTGAAGCGTGATACCAATCGTCAGCTTATCGCTGTCGATATTATATTCTTTTGCCAATGCATTGGGTGTCATGAACACCGCAAATAACGACATGAACAGAGTCATAATTCGCATAGTAATTCTCTTATTATTAGTGAGCATTTTTATAAGCCGGATTGTTTAATGAGAAGATGCATCATGCTGCTCAACTTCTGATTCATTCACGACCATTTTCCAGCCAGCAGATTCAAGTGTGTTCTCATCAAAATTAGTCGGTTGACTTGCTACGCCACCAAAAAAAATCCAGATTTCAGGAGAGACACTGTTCGCGTTCAAAATAAAGGAATCAGCGAAGTCATGATCGGTTGGCGTCGCTTGTTCACTTGATGTCGCATATTCGCTTGGCGTAGAAAAGTAATAACCACGCTCGTCCAGTACCCAAGCATGAGAGCCTTTGCGCTTCCAACTCTGATCTTCTACAAACGGAGCAACCCATTCATCTTTAAGTGATGCGACACTCGGCCATTCACCATCTGAGTCCATGCGTAGATCACGAATTTCTTCATGAGCCAAACGCAGCTCTGATAGCATCGCCAAGTTTTCTTGTTCAACATCAGTCACAAGAATTTGATGATCAAGCACTGCTTTAACGTGGGATTCTGCTTGATGAAATGGGATAGCAACGGTTGCAAAGCAAAGGATGAACACAATGATCAGCCCTACCCATTTGCCCTCTCTGCCGCCCGTATCAGCACGTACGCTTTGAATCATCATTTTTCGCTGATCTCAACAACATCAACTTCAACGGGAAACTCGTGGCCTGAATCGAACACAAGGTAGAACTCAGTTTCAGGGTGTGGGAATTCAACGATAGAACGTTTATCTGTCATCTCTTTTGCAATCAAGTTGTCTTCGTAATCGTACATCTCAACCGCGTAATCAATCGCTTTGCTGCCATCCGAATAACCCGCTTCACAAGCAACGGTCTTACCTTCAAACCAGCAGCTCATCAGTGGAAAGTGTGCTTGCGCAGGTAATGCAGCGAAACCAAGTCCCAGTGCTAAGCAAGGAGTCATTAAAGCGTTAAGTTTTGTTTTTATTGTCATGGTTCGTACCCTAGCCACAGTGCAAATACTCAGAAATAAACTGAGCGATAAAGGGCTCAAATGAGCCCTTAAGTTTTTTGGTTCTTAATCAGGGATTAAGCCCCGATATCACAGACTATTGAAGCAGTGCTTCGAACGTTAGGTGAACGTTCGCGCTTGCTTTGTCTGCCAGTGGGTTGTCAATCAACTCACCTTTGTAGTTCGCTTTCATTACGTAACGACCCGCTACGTCTGGAGTAAACGTGATTTCACCGTTCTCATCACTCACCACATCAATCTGCTCTTGGTGGTTGCGGTAAAGCGTACCTTCACGAGTAATCTCCGCTTTCACATCTTTCTGGATTTCACCGTTGTAGAAGAATTGGAATGTTACTGGTTCTCCTTCAACGATGTCTGAAGGGTGAGTCACTGGCTTCATCTCAAGTAGCTTGCCTTCAATTTTGAACACTGAATCCGTTGGCTTACCTACCGTGATGTAGCTTTCTGCACGAGTGAAGCTGATTTGTGTTACCACGTCACGTGCTTTTTCTGGTAGTACTGAATCACGCTCTGCTTTGTTTGCTTTAATCCACTTCACGGTGTCGCGACGGCCCGCTTTATACTGTGTGTAGTAAGACGGATAGTTGTTGATCGCCACTTTGTGTGTACCTTCTTCTTCAAAATAGAAGTCGAAGATTGAACGACGCTTGCCACGAATCACAAAGTTAGGACGCTCGCTGCGGCCATCAGGCATGATGACATGAGCATTTTCGCTGCCTGCAGGCTTATCAAAAACAAACGTACCGTGAGACGCAGTAACGTCGAACGTTAGCCAATCACCACCTTCTTTAGATACAGTGAAGTGAGATGGCAGAATCCAACGTGGGTGAGCTTGTGCTGTTGTCGTTGCTGCTAGGCCGAATGCCATCACACCTGCTAGAGCAAGTGCTTTAATTTTTGTTTGTTTCATCATGTTCAATTCCATTATTTATAATTGTTAGCCGTGTCGCTCTATCTGAGCCTACGATAACCACTGTCTATTCTGTTCAGCTTGGTTTTAGTTCGTACTTACTAGTTACTGTTCGCAGTTACTATTTAGCGATGTAGTTCAGGGTGATTTCACCCGTCTCTTCCGTTGCTTTTAATTCGTAAGATGCGTTTGAATCTGTGAGTGATACTTTTTGACGAAGGTAGTTACGGCCACCGTGTTCGCGAATCACTTCGATATGAACCGTGTACTCACCTTGTTCTAACGTTTCACCGCTGTCGCTCTTGCCATCCCAAACGAAACGGTACTGTCCAGCAGGACGCGTTGCAGACGTTACAGCATCAACCAGTTCACGATCGTAACGGCCAACCTTTCTCCACCAGCTACGCAGATCTTTAAGCCATTCATCTTTACCGACCCAAAGCTCGATGGTTTTCACTGACTTTCGTTCGCTGTTCTCTACCCACACCGCCACATAAGGACGTGCATACATAGACGTATCAATCTTTGGAAGCTCAAAGCTGACATCAAGTTTTGCCGTATCAGGAATCGCTTGTGCCATACCTAGGCTTGACAAAAGAGATAAAGCAAGAAGCGCCTTGCTCCAGTTCATTTTTTTCATGTTTAACAACCTTTTAAATCCGTTTAACCTTAAGTTCGTTCTTCAATCCGATTCATCAATCGAATCAAGCGTTAAGGCACGGCGACAAAATAGATAACAAGTGAGATTGCAGACCCAAACACCGTCCATTTGATGGAGGTATTAAGCGTCTTTTTCTTAGGTAACAGTAAGCACACGCCGGTAAGCACAAAGAAGATCATCAGTAGCGCAGTGATATCGATAAACCATTTCCATACTTCACCGCTGTTACGACCTTTATGTAGATCGTTCAACAATGCGATAACGCCGTAATTCGTAGTTTCGACTTCTACAAATTCAGACGTAACGTCAACAAACACGGAAGCGTTGTAGCCTGGTCCTTTGAAGTCCATAGACACTTCACCGATGAGCAACTCACCGTCTTCAATCTCTGCGTAGATGTCCAAGCCTGAAGGAACACCAGACAGATTGGCTTCTTCAAACAGAAACGTTTCAAAGGCTGTCTCGTCAGCTTTTAAACGTCCGTCTTGGACCGTAAATAAACTTGTAGGAAGTGTTAGCGTAGAGCGTTGGATATTGGGTTGGCTTGATTCAAATAACTCAGGTCGGTTCAGGGTGATACCTGTGACTGAGAAAAAAAGAACCACGAACAGAAGCGCCATAGAAATATAAACATGAAGTCGACGAGCCCATGACTGAACCGCCCTACTTTTTAACGACATACAAACCAATACCTATAAATTTTATGGCGACAATTTAGTTGATAATCATTCGTATTGGCATTCAATTTACATTGTTTACGTTTGCTGAGCGGCGTAAGGAAATTTACATAACATTACATGGGAAGTCATCGAACTGTATGCATATTCTTGCTAACGTGTACTAAAGAGATTTGATTCGTTCTATCAGAGCTTATCGATAACAGGTCAAAGCTAAAAAAACCTCAATCTCAACATGCTTGATTGAGATGGGTTTAAGGTAACAGTTGTGGCTTTAAGGATTGAAAGTTGGGACTATTTGCTCACTGGTTTGATGATAGCTAATGAAGCTTAAAAGGATTTGAAATGCGTATTATTGTTTTGGCTTTTGCTGCGCTAGCAACGGCGTGTACCAGCCAAATAACCAGCACGGAAGAACATATTCAACAATACATCGGTTCAGACATAACCGATGTACAAGAACGTTATCTCACCGAACGTTCACGTCCTATCAGTTTTTGGGCGTCTCGAAACTATGCTTGGATTGAAACCAAGAAGCCGTTAGACAATGGTTATACAGTACACGCGTTCAAAAACCCTTATCGTGACTGCACCATTAATTGGGTCGCTGATACCAGTGGCGTAATCCAAAGTGCAACGTCTACAGGCACGATGTGCGAGCCTTAATTGACGCACTGTAACGATAAAGATCAAAAAAACTTAACCGTCAAACATTAAAAAAGGGTGTCATTTGAACCATCAAATGACACCCTTTTCTCTTGATTATTTTATCTTGTCTTCTGTTGTGCTACTAGTAGTTAAACGTTGCCGTTATCACTGACTGTTCTTAGCTGAGTCAGATATTTAATCCAACCTTTTGCTTCAGAAGATGGCTCAATGTTGTTCGCACGTTTCGCTTGAGCAAGAGCATTATCAAAATTCTTGAGCTTGTACCATGAGCGTACTTTCGCTAAAGCAACATCGGCTTGCTTGTTCTTGTCTTTCACTTTATCCAAAACAACCAGAGCACGATCGTAGTAACCTTGCTGCACCAGTAATTGAGCCACGTTCCAATGATATTGCGTGTCTTTTTTAGACGCTAACGTCCACACTTCAATAGCACTGTCCCACTCTTTCGCCAACTGCCAGTAAGTTGCTTGCTCAGCCAGAAGTTGAACATCACTGTTGGCATCATCTAGCTTTGCGATCTCTTGTGCTGCACGCTCTGGAATACCGCGTTTAGCATAAAGCTGAGCCAGTAGTCTGCGGTCTGAGTTTTTCAGCTCCACACCTTGAAGATCTGCCAACGCTAACGTGTTCAATGCATCACGGTTGCGCTCTAGTCTTAACTGAATACCCACAAGCTGACGCCACCAGTTGTCTTTTTCTGGTTGAAGTTCAATTAGGCTTTCCAGTGTTGGAATAGATTGCTTCCACTGCTTTAACTGTAGTTGCGCACCCAGTTTTAGCGATAGAGGCGACAGTTCTGGTTTTGCGTTGAACTTGTCACGATTACCAATAGCAACCAGTACTTTTGACCAGTTTTCGATTTGGTATTCCGCTTGTGCAATTCGCATCCAAAGCACGTCTTTCTTTTCTGCCTCTGACGCTGTTTTTACTAACTCATAGTAATGTGGAAGCGCGTTTTTGAACTGCTGATCGTTTAATAAGAGATCAGCAAGCATACGCTTCGTAACCCAAGCTTGTTCATCGACCAGCAAATTAGTGTCTACGGCGTAAGTAAGCTGCTTAATTGCCTTATCGGTTTTGCCATCTTGCCAGTAAAACACACCCAGCATACGAGCTACGTACGCTTTGTCATAGCCTTTAGATAGCTCCAAGCCTGCAAGTACGTCAATGGCCTGCTTAACCTGTTCATCTTGAGCAAGCTTATGCGCCTTTTGAACACGAATAGCAGTATATTGGGTTAGCTCTTGTGCCTGTGTTGTAAGGGGCATTAACAACAAGCCCACTAATATCCATATCTGTTTCATCATTTTGCCAACTTAAACTCTAGTTTCACGGTTTGACCAACCTGAGCTATCGCTTTTCCATCGACGACTTTCGGTTGATATTTCCATTTTTTAAGTGCTCTCATCGCTTCACGTTCAAACATACGACGTGGGTTTGCGTCAGTGACTTGAATGTCTATTGGACGGCCCGTTTCATCGATGGTAAAAGACATAATCACATGGCCTTCAGCACCACGCTTAAGCGCTTTCGCTGGGTAACGAGGCTCTACTCGGTACAGAGGCATTGCTTGTTGGTTTGACCCAAAATCAGAGAATATCGGTGCGTTAATCGCTAGGCCGTCAATCGATGTGTTCAAATCCAATGAAGGCAAAGAAGACATCGAATTCAGAGGCGTAACTTCAGCTTGTGACTGAGACGTTTGCGCTTTCGGTGGCGGCTCTGGCATTTCTGGTTTTTCAGGGACTGCACGTTGTCTTCTTTGGACTTCTTGTTCTTGTTCCACCATTACCATGTTGAAACTTAACGTCTCACTGTTGTCTGGTGAACGTTGGTGGCCATTATCGACCATCCAAGCCATAAAAGAAAACAGCGCTAAGCCCAACGCACCCGCGAGCGGTAAAGCAAGAAATAGGCGAATCATTTATGAAGATCCTCCAAGATCATCGCTTATCAGCAGCAAGCGCAATGTTTTTAACACCCGCACCTTTCGCGGCGTCCATCACTTTAACAACCGTACCGTTGTATGCGTGTTCGTCAGCTTGAATAACCAAAGAAGCATCAGGTTGTTCTAGCAATAAGTGCTCTAACGTCGCTTGAACGCGTTCAGCATCAACGACACGTTTATCAATAAAGATGTCGTTAGCAGAAGTAATCGCAACAAAGATGCCCGCATCCTTTTGGCTGACTACGTTAGACGCTTGTGGGCGATTAACTTCCACCCCTGATTCACGAACAAATGAACTGGTCACAATAAAGAAAATAAGCATGATAAATACAATATCAAGCATCGAAGTAAGGTCTATTTGAGCCTCTTCGTTTTTAGAATGACGTCGACCGAGTCTCATCGTTGACTCCTTAAAGATTTTTCTAATTTCAATTCTAAGCGGTTACACACTTTCGCTAAACGAGCATGAACAAACATGCCCGCTAATGCAGCAACCATACCCGCCATGGTTGGCAGTGTTGCCAACGATATACCTGAAGCCATCAATTTAGGGTCACTGCTACCTTGAGTCGCCATCACATCAAAAACAGAGATCATACCGGTGACGGTACCTAACAAACCCAACATCGGACAAATAGCGACTAACAGCTTAATAAAATTCAAGTTCTGGTTAAGTAAGATACTCGCTTGCCCTAACCAACCTTCACGAATGGCTTTAGCATGCCAAGAAGAGTGTTCTTCTCTTTCATGCCACTTAGTAATCCAAGCTTGGCGCTGCTTTGGAAAGTAGAACGCGAGATATAACACGCGCTCTACCACAAGCACCCAATACACTAGGACAACAGCCGCTAGCCACCACAAGACGAAACCGCCCTGCTCCATAAAGCTTGATAAAGACAGCAGCCAGTCACTCGTTAACCAACTCGCTGGTAATAGAGAACCCGACAAAATATCCATTACGCAGCAGTCCCAACTGGTGAAACCACAGCTTTTGATTCAACCGTTTTTTCCGCCTGCTCCGCAACAAGACCAATACCTTGTTTCTCAAGAATATTGCGAATGTTTTCAGCCTGAGTGCTAAGAATGTTGTGTGCCAGTAGAAGAGGCATTGCAGCAACAAGACCAAGTACGGTTGTTACAAGCGCCATCGAAATACCGCCCGCCATTACTTTCGGGTCGCCGTTACCAAACTGTGTGATCACCTGGAACGTTTCAATCATACCCGTTACTGTACCAAGTAGACCTAGCATTGGTGCTAGCGCTGCCAATAGCTTAAGCATTGATAGGCCTTTCTCTAAGTGAGTTTGCTCATCAACAACCGCTTCTAATAGACGTAGCTCTAACGCTTCAACCGTTTGGTTTTGCTCTTTGTTGTACACGGCAAGAACACGGCCTAGTGGATTATCGCCAGCTTGTTCAGGGTTCTTAAGCTGCGCACGAATTTTCTGACGAGCAATCGATAGAGACACGCCACGCACTAAGGCGATAATTAAGCCAATAGCCAGTAGACCAAGAATCACTTTACCAACTACACCACCCGCTTGAAGGCGATCAGATAGGCTAGGTGTTAGCGCCAACTGCTCCAACATGAATCCACGTGAAGGATCGACAACAACATTTGCTACTTCACCATTTGCCAGTGAAGAAAGTGATGTTAGCGTTGGACCACTTTCTGGCTGTTTAAGGTATGCGATTGCGTCTTCACGCTGAGTGTTCCAGCTAACGTAACCTTGATCTGTCACTAGGCCAATCGAGCCTAGGCGATAAGCATCAACATTTTGTGTATTACCTTCACCATTAATGAAAGCAATTTGAGATTTGCTAAGCTCAGAGCTCGCTTGAATCTGCTCGACCATACTCATCCACAAGCCAGAAAGTTGTGGCATTGAAGGTAGTGATTTCGCATCGATAATTTGTTCAACGGTCGCTGTATGATCAGCGCGATCAACGCTGTTTACTGTTGAGCTAAGCTCTGCGCCGAGTTCTTTTGCGTTTTGACGAACGACACCGAACAGCTCACCAAGGCTACCTGTTTCTAAGCGCAGTTTTTCTTCTAAGCGGGCTAGCTTGTTTTCATTATCGCTAAAAGTTTTAGTAAGAACGTCTGTCGCGTTTTGAACTGATGTACGTTTCGCTTCAAGCTCTGCTTTGATCGCTTTAAGCTCTTGTTCAGTCTTTTTGAAGTCAGCTTCACGAACTACGTTGTGAGAAGCTTGGGTACGGTTCTCTGATTTTGCTTTGTTAACGAGCTGAGCCGTCGAGTCTGAAGCAGAAAATGCAGAAAATGAAAGTGATGTCATGCAAAGCAATGCTGCTAATGGTTTTAAGTTCATTACTTAACCTCCGCAACAGTTAAAGAAACAGGTAAAGTAATCAAGCTTGGGGCAGCTTGTTGGCTAGCAATATCGTAAGCTTTATCGAGCTCAGACTTCATCGAAGAATCAACTTCTTGCCATTGAGCTTCTGTTTGATTCCAAGCCCAGTATTGGCTGCCATTTAGATTACGAGCAACCAAAGAGATACGACCTAGGTGCAGAACATCTGCCTCGATGGTTTTATCACTCGCCAATGCGACACGACCTTGGTAAACACCCAACTTAATGCCGTAGTCCATCTCGATTTGGTATGCCTCTAGGATACGACGGTATTTCTCAGCATCACTTACGTCTGCACGAGTCATCATTGATTGAAGCTTTTCAACTCTCTCTAGACGCTGCTCTTTCTTAATCGGTACATCTTTTTCTACCAGCTGTTGCAAGCCATCGATCATTTGATACATCAAAGGCACGACACCTTGGCGTGTGTATTTGATTTCTTCGATCTGCTCTTCAATGCTTTGAGCTTCTTTGTTTTGGCTCTCAACTAATGCAGCAAGGTGATCGTGATAGATTTCTAGGTTTTTAACTTCTTCTTGCAGACGCTCAATCTCAGCTTGCAGCATTAAAGTCGCTTGTGAGCTTTTATCAATAACCTTTTGGCTCGAAGCCGACGCGTTATTGGTCTTGTTTTGAATTGATTGAGCTTGATCCAAGCTATTGGCCATAGAAGACGTTGCAACCAAACTGATGGCAAGCGCTAGGCTAGATTTTAAAAGATTCATAATTGTAGTCATTTACTATAGAAGAAGTTTAAATGAATTTTATTGATAAGCAGTCTCATTATCATTAAAAGTCACTCGCATTACTAGGGATATTTTTACTAAATAGTAGAATCACGAAAGGGGAAAGCCGAAACTTCCCCCTTAGCATTTAAGCTACCAATAGTACCCTACTAACAAATTAGTATTTTACCTGTAAAGTCGCCATGTAGTTGCGGCCTTCGCCAACAACAACGTTGCTCGTGCTGCCACCTTCAAGGTAGTCAGTATCAAACAGGTTCTCTACATTGAAGCGTGCGACGAAATCTAGGTTCTCGTCATACTTCATTGTATGTGCGATACCCATATCTACACGAGTGTATGCGTCTTTTTTGAAGGTGTTTGAATCTTCAGTGTAACGCTCACCTACGTGGTAAACACCAAGGTTTACGTCAGTACCGTTATTGAACGAGTAAGTAGACCAAATGCTCGCAGTAAATTCTGGTACATCAGCAGGTGTTTTGCCTTCTAGAGCAGGGTCATTCTGGTACTCAGCATCTAGGAACATTGTAGATGCACTTACAGAGAATGCTTCCGTCACGTAACCAGTTGCAGCCAATTCAACACCAGTATGAACTTGTTCACCAACTTGAGTTGTACGTGTTTCTTTGCCGTTATTACTTGCTGGGTCTAGGTCTTCTGTCACTTGCATGTTCGATTGAGTGATCTGGAACAATGCTCCTGATACAAACAAACGCTCATCAAACAGTTCCCACTTAGAACCTAGCTCGTAAAGTGTGCCTTTCTTAGCATCTTGAGACTGACCAAAGTTCACGTCATCTTGATCTGTGATTTCACCAACAGGCTCGAAACTTTCAGAGTAAACTGCGTAAATTGAACCATTTGAAGCCGGAGAGTAAATTACACCAAACTTTGGAAGAATGTTGTTGTAGCTCTCTTCTTGATTAGAACTGCTCGTCGTTTTGTCGTATGCGAAACGAACACCACCAAGAACTTGCCACTGGTCGTTAAGTGTTACTAAGTCTTGAACATATAGACCGTAGTGTTGGCTTTCAGAGTGAGATACTTCATTGTCGTTCTTGTAGCTAACGTTAGAAGGCATATCAAAACCATTGCCACATGCAGCTTCTGCTTCGGCTTCAGTTGCATTAACACAAGTGTAACCAGAGTCGTATAAACGTTCGTAGTCGTAATGAAGGCCATTAACACCAACAAGTAGTCGGTGGTTTACACCTAGTGCATCGAAATCACCAGTAAAATCTACGTAAGCCGTGTCAAACGTCCACTCGTCGTGACGATCTGATACTTTGTAGCCGTAACCGCCGTTTTTATCGCTGTATACAGTATTGTTCGATTCTGTACGCTGACGCTCGTAGAACTGACGGCTAATACCTGTTTTAACAGACCAAGTTTCGTTTAAATTAGCAGTTATCGAAGCGCCGTAGTTAGCAACGTCGTTATCTGTTTGAGCGAAACGTTGATCATTAACCGTGTTAGGGTCGATAGCCTTGCCTGTAGAAGTGTCGATTTTAGAACCATTGTCTAAATCGCCCTCTTCGATTGTGCGGTCGTAATGAACTGACAACATGATGTCTTCGTTAATATCGTAATCAACAAATAGACCACCAACAAAACGGTCGGTTTCTACATCTGTGCCATCAAAACGTGTGCGGTAAGAGTCTTGGTTTTCTTGCGAAACAATAAGACGAGCACGTAAGGTTTGGTCATCGTTTAGTGAACCACTTACATCAGCGGTAGTACGCGTGTAGCTATCAGAACCGATATCTTGGCTTACGTTTACTTGAGTCTCGTATGCAGGCTTCTTAGAAACCATGTTAACAAGGCCACCTGGCGCTGATTTACCGTAAAGTAGACCTGCAGGGCCTTTAAGTACTTCAACACGCTCTAATAGCTCAACTGGTTGACGGTAATGTGACCAATGTTGAACACCGTCACGTAAGTAGCCAGAGCTACTGTCTAAATCAAAACCACGAAGAGTGAAACGCTCACGGTTCGTTGATTTTGAACCGGCACCTACAGAAGCGTCGTTCTTAAGAACTTCACCTAGTGTGCTAGCACGCTGTTCATCGATGATTTGCTCATCGATTACTGAAACTTGTCCCGGAGTCTCTAATTGAGTCGCCTCCATGCGCATTGCTGTTGTGTTCGTGTCGGCTTTGTAACCGTAGTCACGACCTTCAACAACCATGTGCTCGTCTGTTTTTACTGTTTCTGCCAATACTGCTGGTGAAGCTAATACTGCGCCGATCACTAAAGCCAATGGGCTCTTTGAAAACATGTCCTTTACTCCGCTTTTATTCTTTTTGTACGAGCACTATGGTTAATTATTTGATGTGCTCGCTGAACCGTTGCCGGTACCACTGAATCTTTTCGCGAGAGAATATAAGTGATAACTATTACCATTTGCATTAAATTTACATTCTTTGCATTCGTAAAGTTTTGTAAAGGCCTTGGTAAGCGTTATTCATTCGATGTAACAGAACCTGCTTTAATACAGATACTTAGAAGTGATTCTTGTCTTGTCCTTATCTCGACAATCAAAAATTTTGAAACAGCGTTATTTACTCACTCAATCTAACAAGCCAAAAACGATAAAAAATTTATCTTCTCTTATTTATTAGCTTTGATTCCGCATTTTTATGTATAAAACCCTCGATAAATGTTAACCAACAGTGAATTATTTTATTTGAATTTG
Organism: Vibrio sp. 99K-1; assembly: GCF_013114585.1. Lineage (NCBI taxonomy): Bacteria > Pseudomonadati > Pseudomonadota > Gammaproteobacteria > Vibrionales > Vibrionaceae > Vibrio > Vibrio sp. 99K-1. Next base: position 10,983 of record NZ_VTXF01000009.1, on the reverse strand, counting down.
TTTAATTTACACAATTATCAGTGATTTTGATCACATCTATAATTCCAAACTCATTTTTTGTTTTTCGATTTGATCAACCGACTGCTAATCTCCTGCTCACTTTGAAAAGGTATCAAAGTTATAAATAATAAGGAGTGTTCTAAATGAATACCAAAAAACCTATGTCTCTGACTGGCCGTGTAATTCTTGGTATGGTCGTAGGTATATTAACGGGATTTGCCATTCAATCCCTTTTTGCAGAAAGTGGATTTGTTAACAACTACATCGTTAACGGACTCTTTGAAGTAGGCGGACAAATTTTTGTCGCCAGTTTAAAAATGCTTGTTGTCCCTCTAGTCTTCGTTTCGCTAGTGTGTGGTACAAGTTCCCTTAAAGACTTATCAACTCTTGGCCGTATGGGTGGCAAAACGCTTGCACTTTATATCGGTACTACAGCCGTTGCTATCACTCTAGCATTGACGATCGGTAACCTGTTCCAACCTGGTGCTGGTGCGGATCTGACTGCTGCGAGTTCTTTTAAATCAGCGGATGCCCCTTCTCTTGGCCAAGTAATCATCGACATGTTCCCAACCAACCCTATTCAGGCGATGGCTGAGGGCAAAACACTACAAGTTATCGTGTTTGCTGTGTTATTCGGTATCGCGATTAGTGCTGCTGGTAAACCAGGTGAGCGCATTGCCGCTGTATTTGCAGACCTAAACGAAGTTATCATGAAGCTTGTTGCTTTGCTGATGAACCTTGCTCCTTACGGCGTGTTCTTCTTGATGGCGAAACTGTTCTCTGGCTTAGGCTTAGGTGCAATTTGGAACCTAGCAGAATACTTCTTAGTGCTTGCAGGTACTCTTCTACTACACGGTTTGGTGACTTACAGCGCGATGCTTAAAGGCTTCACTGGCCTTAGCCCTATTACGTTCCTACGCAAGATGGAAGATGCAATTATGTTTGCATTCTCAACAGCATCTTCGAATGCAACGATTCCTGTAACAATGGAAACTGCGAAGAACCGTATGGGTGTAGACAACAAAGTCGCTTCATTCACTGTACCACTAGGTGCGACAGTGAACATGGACGGTACTGCAATCATGCAAGGTGTTGCGACTGCGTTTATCGCACAAGCCTACAACATCGACCTTACTATGGGTGATTACCTGATGGTTATCCTAACAGCGACGCTGGCGTCTGTAGGTACTGCAGGTGTTCCTGGTGTTGGTCTAGTGATGCTAGCGATGGTATTGAACCAAGTCGGTCTACCGCTTGAAGGTATCGCTCTAATCATGGGTGTTGACCGTCTTCTAGACATGATCCGTACCGCTGTAAACATCACAGGTGATAGTGCCGTATCTATCATCGTTGCTAAGTCTGAAGGCGCTCTTGATGAGTCTCGCTTCAACGACCCTGCAGCAGGTGAGAAAGAAGAAGAAGTTAAGCTATCACGCCAAGAAGCGTAATCTAACAGCCTTGCTTCAAGCTAAAGCGTAATTAATGGCTACGCTTTAGCTACAAACACAAAAAACGCCACAGCATTTGCTGTGGCGTTTTTTATGGATTTAAAGAAGTACCATAACCAGAGCGGTAAGATTAATTAGCGGACTCACTAATTGGGAACATAAGATTCACTCTGAGTCCCCCACTTTCTCTATTCTCCGCAGTCACATGACCATTCATCACAACCATTGCCTCTTTCACGATGGCAAGGCCCAGACCGTAACCACCAGACCGTTTGTCTCTTGCTGATTCAATACGAGTAAACGGGTCAAAGATACCTGCAATTTTGTTATCAGGGATGCCTTCTCCATCATCTTCTACAGAAATGACACTGTAACGTTGATCAATAGTCATTTCATACGTCGTTACCGAAATATGAGCATGCTCACCTGCATACTTAATTGCATTGCCAACCAAATTCCCTATCACTCTCAAAAGCAACCGTTCATCTATATTGACCATAGACGTTGGTGTTTCTAAATCTCCAACTAAGGTTTGGTTAGGTTTCAAATCGTTTTGCATTTGCGCAATAAGCATTGAGCAATATTGTTCTAACTGCATCAAGCTAAGCTTGGAATCGTAACGAGAGGTTTCTAAGCGGCTAAACTCGAGGATCTCGCCCACTAGCTTATTCATCTCTTCGGTTTCACTTTCCATACGATCGAGCAGCCCAGCACTCTTGTCATCTACCTTGTTACGCAATAAATGCAGAGCGAGGTTTTGCCTTGCTAAAGGTGTTCTGAGCTCGTGAGAGACATCTCGTATCAAGCGGCGCTGCTTTTCGGCTAAAGATTTAATCTCAAATGTCATGTGATCAAAATCATGGGCAAGTTCGTTAAATTCACGTGTCGTTGAATCTAATTCAGAGACAACACTCACCGTGAAGTCGCCTTCTGCTAATCTTCTGCTGGCCTCTCTTAAACGGTCGAGGGGTTGTTGCAGACTTTTAGCCATAATGATCGAGAACAGCGACAATACGACTAAAGCGATCACGGCTTTCAACATGTAGGAATACGGCGCAAAGGATTTTGCAGGGTGAAACTGGTGAGGAAGTTGAATAACCAACGTACTCCCGTTATCCAATGGCAAACCAAAAATAGGCTTACTCACACGGTCACTCAGTTGGTGATCTAAGGTACGCAGAAACTTCAATTTAAATTCGAAGTGTGGATGCATGTGTCGGTGTGTAATTGGGCGGTTATTCTCGTCAATAACGAACAAATAATACCGTTGGGCGTTCCCCCAATCAGCGAGTTCATCCATGTCACCTTCCTCGATCAACACATTGGCTTGATAAGCAAGGTCGAGCATCTCTTCTTTGACGGATTCTGGCACCTTAAGGAGCGCCTTCATTAACGCTCTTTCCGCCACACCTTGCAAGATCAAAATACTCACAAGAATCACTGTCAGATAGCTGAACAGCTGAAAGGTTAACCCGTCTTTACGCTTAGCGATGAAATCCGGGCAACGTATTAGTGTGGAACTCATGCTCCAACCGACTCTAGGTAACTGTAGCCTTTACCACGAACGGTTTTAATGTGCTGTTTCGACAGACCCGCCTGCACCAATTTTCGGCGGATATTGCTGATGTGCATATCTAGATTGCGATCAAAGGGACACAACTCTTTCTTTAACACATGTATTTGCAGATCTGACTTGGAAACAACAATGCCGTCGTTCTTGATCAGATAATCAAGCAGATCTTTTTCTGTGCCCGTGAGGGGTAAACGGGAGATCTGTTCACACAAACCGTGGTTAGATGAAGCTAGAGACTGCCTCTGACGCTCAAATCCAACTCGACGTAAGATAACCTTAATACGAGTCAGTAGCTCAGGAACATTGAAAGGTTTGGCGATGTATTGATCGGCACCCGCTTGATAACCATCGAGCATCGATGCATCGTCATTGAGTGCCGTTAACATCAAGATAGGTGTAGCAAAACGCTGGCAGATGCGTCTTGCAACTTGAATTCCGCTAAGGTTTGGCAGCATCACATCAAGTAACACTAAATCAACAGGGTTGGATTGGATAAACTCTAGCGCAGCCTCGCCACAATGAACGGTATCAACGTGATACCCCTCATTTTCTAAAACTTCACCCAATAATTCACACAACTGAATATCATCATCAACAACTAAAACGCGCGACATCATACAAACCAATAAACAATAATAGTTTGCATTCTAATTATCGTTATTATTGATTTCAATTATAAAGTGCGCGTTTCCCGTTATAGAAGGAAATCTTTTTCAATCGGTACAAATTTTGAGGCAGAATCGATAAGGTTTTGAGCAGTTAATCCCGGAACACCGTACACCTCGACAGGCTTACCAAAACGTTCCTTGATTCGTTCTACGAGGATTTCAAAATCACCGTCTCCAGATACCAGAACGATCGTATCAACCGTTTCAGCCAGTTCTATAGCATCTAGGGCAATACCCACATCCCAGTCTCCTTTTGCACTGCCATCACGCCGCTGAATAAATGGCTTCAATTTCACATCAAAACCCACACCGCGAAGAATATGGTGGAACTGACGCTGCTTGGGATCTTGACTAGAAATGGCGTACGCATGAGCTGCAACAACATGACGACCTTCCGTAGCAACATACCAAAACTGGTTATAGTCAAAGTTAGAACGGTATTTGTCTCGCGTCGTGTAGTAAACGTTTTGAACGTCGACCAGAATTGCTATGTTTTCCATAAATTCATACCTTTAGATTTTCGGTATACCCTATTCTATTCAACCCTAAAATGCGAGTCGCTTTATCCAATAAAAATGAACCTGTTGGTTATAGTTAACGTAAATCTAAGCATGTTTAATGTAATCCTAACTATGCTTAATAGGTGTCTACCAGATTGGACGCTCGTCTTTGTCCTTGATGACCATCTCACAAGGGCTAGCAATTAGAGATACAAGTAAAGCTAACAAGCTACTGAAGGGAGGTTGGCTATGCTACAACGACAACAACATAAATCGCACGGAAGCATCGGCAACATAGCAAAAGTCGCTCTCAACCCCTCAAGTAGTTTGTTAACTATGCTCAAGCTAGTGACTGTTAGTACTGTATTGATTTTTAGCCTCACCATTCATTCGGTCCTTGCCTATCCTGCGTATTCTCACTCAAAGCCACTACCACATCGCAGCGTCATTTATTTTGCGCCTGAAGAAGATACTGTCGTCAAAGAGTTTCTCAACGAAGTCTTGATAAACAACTGCCAATTGGATGAACGTGATGTGGTTATTATGGTGATAGCAGAGAGTGGCTACACCGTACCCGCTTGGTTAGAAGAAGAGTTTAACTTGGAGGCAGTAACCAGCGTTTATGAGATCCCTAAAGGGTCACACACCGCGGTATTAATTGGTAAAGACGGAAAAGAAAAGCACAGATGGAATGGTAAGACGGACTGGCAGAAAATCACCAACATCATCGATGAAATGCCAATGCGCCAACAAGAAATGCAGCGACAAAGTAGCCGCTGCAGTATTTAACTCTATACAAATCGATAAAGCGTGACCTAGTTACTTGTTAAACCAATCGAGTTTTTCATGAAGCTGAGCCACGCTGCCAACAACGATCAAAGCCGGACTTTTAGCGACAGCCGCAAGGTTAGCTAAGTCACTCAATCCACCACGATACACCTTCTGTTCTTGGCGCGTACCGTTTTCGATAATCGCTACAGGCATGTCTGCTCGCATACCATTATCAAGCAAGTTTTTCTGAATATTCGGACTCTCTTTTAAACCCATGTAGAACACGATCGTGTGATTATGTTGAGCAAGAGATTGCCAGTCGATATCTTCGCCATCTTTCTTTAAGTGGCCGGTAATAAACTGGACGCTCTGCGCGTGGTCACGGTGAGTCAACGGGATACCCGCATAAGCCGTAGCACCAGCCGCTGCAGTGATACCCGGAATGACTTCAAATTTCACATCATTCTCGGCCAGAGTTTCACACTCTTCCCCGCCACGTCCAAAGATAAACGAGTCACCACCTTTCAGGCGTACTACATGCTTATTCTCTTGGGCTTTAGTGACCAATAATTGGTTGATCTGATCTTGAGGTACACAGTGATGATCAAGCTTTTTACCCACATACAGCATTTCTGCGTCTGGGTTAGCCATCGCCAAGATATCTTTTGATACCAAGCGGTCATATACCAAGACGTCTGCTTGTTGAATCACTCGTGCCGCTTTTAGCGTAAGTAAGTCTGGGTCGCCTGGACCTGCACCTACCAATGAAACAAATCCTTTGTTTACTTCTTTAACATTCGATGACGATACTTCTGACATGCTGTGCTCCGAAGGTTTGCTTGTTTTATCTCAAGCTTCAATCTATGTGATAAGTCACTGTATTCATGATGACTTATCCAAATCCTTAACCCTTAGACTATCAGGTGTTGATATAAATATTCAGTTTAAATACTAACGAAGATAGAAGTAATTATAACAAAACGATCTATTGCAGGTATTAGATACCAATCGTAGTAAATAACTGTTCATCCTAGCTGGTTAAAACGCTCGATAACTTCGTTAGAATTTTTGATTGTAGGATAACTACTTATCGAAAAATTCTGTCTCGTTCTCAAGCCTTTTTCCTGCGCTATTTCTGATCACCTACTTGCTGTGATTGGTATTACTCAATAAGAATCAACACCTTGGTGATGCTTAAGGCATTTGAACTAAAAAAGCCCCAAACATTTCGTTGGGGCTTTCAATCTCATACTAAATTACGTTTCACCGTATTCAGAATTACTTAGCGCCTAGAGAAGGAGCTGTTTTAGCGTGAGTAAGGTATAGAGGAACACATGTCATTAGTAGACCACCAACGATGTTACCTAGGATTGTTGGGATAAGGTTGAAGTTCAACCATGTTGCGATACCGAAGTCAGCGCCAAGAATCATACCTAGTGGGAATAGGAACATGTTTACTACTGTGTGCTCAAATACTAGTGCGAAGAAGATGAAGATTGGGAACCACATCATTGCTACACGGCCAGACACAGTACGCGCTGTCATGTTACCAATCACACCTAGACATACCATTAGGTTACAGAAGATACCGCGTACGAAACACGTGATCCATCCGTCCATGCCCATGTTTTCAAAACCTAAGCTACGGCCTGTAGAAACAGCAATGAATTTTTGAGCAACAGCGTTTGGCTCTAGAGAGAAGTTACCTGTTAATGACACGGCAACTAGGAAAGCAACAATCAAAGAACCGATAAGGTTACCAAGACCAACAATACCCCAACAACGTAGGATACGGCCCCAAGTGATGCCTGGGCGGTTGTCGAATTTAGCTAAAGGAGCAAGGCCGAAAACGCCAGTTACTAGGTCGTAACCCATAACACTTAGAATTACGAAACCAACCGGGAACACTAGTGCGCCAACAAGGCCAATGCCTGTTTGTACCATTGCTGTAATCGCAACAACAACCGCTAAAGAAAGGATGATACCAGCCATAGTGCTTCGAATCAGAAGATCGCGAGTACTTGTTTTAGTTTTCGCTTCACCCACATCGATCATCGTTTGAACGAATTCAGCTGGTTTGTAATCAGGAGACATAATGTTGTCCTTAAAAAAGTAAAATTAAAAGTTAAAATTGGATAGGAAAAGGCTCTAGTTGCCGAGTTAAGGCAATATCGAGAACTAGAACCCTTGAACTATCAAATCTTACTCATCCAAAGATTAAGCAGAGATTTCTACAGCACCTTTGGTAACACGAGCTTTGTACGCTTTCACGTTGAAGTTCTCGTCTTCCATGCACACACCTGTTGCTAGGTTAAAGCGTTGCTTTTTAAGTGGGCTTGCCACCCAAAGCTCTTCTTTGTGCTCAACAATCAAGCCACGTGATAACACGTTAGATTGAAAGTAAGGGTCTGTATTACTAATCGCGAATACTTCTTCAGCCTTAGTCGGGCGGAAGACAGCCACTTGCTCACCACCAACCAATGCACAAACACCTGTACCTGGGATAATGTCTTCGATCTTACAAACTTTGGTAAATGCCATGATGTCGTCTCCCAATTAAACCAGTTCAACATGAAGGATATCGCCCTTCGCTTCAGGGTGTTTCTCTGTGAATGTCGCAGGACGGTGTTGTTCACGGCCGTCATCAACAAACACAACGTTTTCATCACGGTCATCAGCGTTGATGAAGTGAGCGAAGCGCTTAAGTTGAGCTTCATCGTTGATAGTGTCTGTCCACTCACAAGCAAAGTTGTCAACAAGGCCAGCGATGTCAGCTTCAAGTTGGTCGTTAATACCAAGCTTATTGTCGATGATGACATCACGTAGGTAATCCACACCACCTTCTAGGTTATCCATCCATACCGAAGTACGTTGTAGCGGAGCAGCCGTGCGGATGTAGAACATCATGAAACGGTCGATGTATTTGATCAGCGTTTCTTGGTCTAGGTCGCTTGCTAGCAGGTCTGCGTGACGAGGCTTCATACCACCATTACCACAAACATACATGTTCCAACCTGCATCAGTCGCAATAATACCTAAGTCTTTACCTTGAGCTTCAGCACACTCACGAGTACAACCAGACACACCAAACTTCATCTTATGAGGCGTACGGATGCCTTTGTAACGGTTCTCGATCATCACGCCAAGACCAACTGAATCTTGAACGCCGTAACGACACCAAGTAGAACCAACACATGTCTTAGCCATACGAAGTGCTTTTGCGTAAGCTTGACCCGTTTCGTAACCTGCAGCGATTAACTTTTTCCAGATTGCTGGTAAGTCATCCTTTTGAGCACCGAACAGGCCGATACGTTGTGCACCAGTGATCTTAGTGTAAAGGTTATATTCAGCCGCAACATCAGCCAGAACGCTTAGCGCTTGAGGCGTTACTTCACCACCCGCCATACGAGGGATAACAGAGTAAGTACCGTCTTTTTGCATGTTACCTAAGAAGTTATCGTTGGTATCGTGCAACTTCACTAGCTCAGGCTTAAGGATGTGTTCACCCCAGCAAGAAGCAAGGATAGAACCTGCTAGAGGCTTACATACTTCACAGCCGTAGCCTTTACCGTATTTCTCTAGTAGCTCATCGAACGTTTTGATTTCTTCGATGCGAATTAGGTGGAAAAGCTCTTGGCGAGAGTAAGCAAAGTGCTCACACACATCGTTCTTAACTTCTACCCCTGCTTTAGCAAGTTCAGCATTAAGTACTGAAGTAACTAATGGAATACAACCACCACAACCAGTGCCAGCACCCGTTACTGCTTTGATATCACCGATGGTGTGATGACCTTCAGCAACCGCTTGAGCGATCTTGCCTTTCGTTACATCGAAACAAGAACAGATAACTGCAGATTCAGGAAGAGAGTCTGCGCCAAGTGTTGGCTTTTCAGCCCCAGCGTGTGCAGGAAGAATCAACGCATCTGGGTGTTCTGGCAGATCGATTTCGTTAAGCATAAGCTGTAGAAGATCGCCGTAATCAGACGTGTCACCAACCATTACTGCACCAAGCAGCTTCTTGTTGTCTTCAGAAACGATTAGACGCTTGTAAACTTCTTGCTCTTCGTTTTGGTAAACGTAGCTCTTACAGCCAGGAGTACGACCGTTCGCATCACCGATAGAGCCTACTTTCACGCCTAGAAGCTTAAGCTTCGCAGACATGTCAGCACCTTCAAATGTGCTTTCGTTGCCAGCAATGTGGTCAACTGCGACTGTCGCCATTTTGTAACCAGGAGCCACTAGGCCGTAGAACGTTTGGTTCCAAGAGGCACACTCACCGATTGCGTAGATGTCTTTGTCTGTCGTTTGACAGTGGTCGTTAATCTCAATACCGCCACGAGGCGCAATACCCAGCCCCATTTGACGAGCAAGTTTGTCTTGAGGGCGAATACCGGCAGAGAATACGATGAAATCAGTTTCTAGCTCAGTACCGTCTGCAAAGCGCATTACGTTACGAGCTTCAGTGCCTTCAGGAGCGATCTCAAGCGTGTTCTTACTTGTATGTACGTTAACGCCCATGCGTTCGATTTTTTGACGAAGTTGGTTACCACCCGCTTGATCAAGCTGCTCAGCCATTAGCTTTGGAGCAAACTCAACAACGTGCGTGGTTACGCCAAGTGCTTTTAGTGCGCCTGCCGCTTCAAGACCAAGCAGACCGCCACCAACAACCACACCAGACTTTGAGTTCTTAGCCGTTGCTTCGATTGCTTTCAAATCTTCGATTGTGCGGTAAACAAAGCAGTCTTTACCTTCGTTACCTTTGATTGGTGGAACGAATGGGAATGAACCGGTAGCAAGGATAAGTTTGTCGTATTGAATTTCACGACCAGTGCTTGAGTAAACTGTTTTCTTTTCACGGTTAACGTTAATAGCACGTTCGCCGATTAGCATGTTGATGCCGTGTTTCTCGTAGAAGCCTTCTTTAACTAAAGAAAGTTCGTCCGCAGTATGGTGTGAAAAATAAGAAGAAAGGTGTACACGGTCATAGGCTACGCGAGGCTCTTCACAGAACACCGTAATGTCCATGTTAGCAACATCTGTCTTCTCGACTAAATCTTCGATATAGCGATGACCGACCATCCCGTTACCGATTACGACTAGCTTCATCTTGCTCATAAGAATTCCTGAAGGTTATATATTTCTTAACTGAGCGAATAATGAATTATGAAAGAAAATGAAAATATGATGTAAATCAATTACGAAATCGAACTACCCAAAAGGGGTAGAACAAAAGAGGTAGAAGTGGCTAATTTTAAGCCATAGCAAACGAATAACCATAGATTTGATAAGGTTTAGAGGCGTTTTATAGGCAATTTCACACACAAGCATGCTTGTTGTAATATTTCACAATAGACTAGCAACAACGTAAGTAAATGACAATCATTTTCATTTGTAGTCATAAGAAGTGTAATAACTCATGAAAGCGTTACAGGTTCATGAGCAACTGTGTATAAATGTGAAGAACTGGAGCACAGAAACACAACCGCCCCCCTACCCATCGATTCCATTTACAAATTGCACACTCGATTAACTTGGGCTGTCTTACTTAGCTAAAAACAGTTTTCTTCATACGACTTTCTCAGAAATACGTTTGGTTCAACTTATTAAACCTGTGTAATAAAGTGCCTTGATAACGTAGAAATCCGTAAAACAGAGCGATCAGCATAGAGTCATCTAGCCGGAAGTGAAATTCAATGAATGGACGGCGTAAGAAATTAGGAAAGCGTGAAGAAATGGAATTTCAGATAGCAAAAATTCCAGCATATCTGCTGGCCTTTCGACTTTGAATGTGGAGGCGCCTCCCGGAGTCGAACCGAGGTCCACGGATTTGCAATCCGCTGCATAGCCACTCTGCCAAGGCGCCTTCAATAGTGTTTTGAGAGAACAACTCTTTTGAATGCTACCTAGAGAAGTAACAACCAAATAGATGGTGCCCCGGGCCGGACTTGAACCGGCACAACGCGAACGTCGAGGGATTTTAAATCCCTTGTGTCTACCAATTCCACCACCAGGGCACGCAATTC